>WYBB01000077.1 GCA_011526585.1 Deltaproteobacteria bacterium | reverse complement strand
ATCGCCGCCGTCGCCACCGCCGCCGGCGGAGGTGTCGGCATCATACGGATTTCCGGACCCGACGCCATTTCCGTGGCCTCGTCGCTCTTCGCCGCGCGCGACCCGGCCTGGTCCCGCCACCCCCGCGTCCTGCACCACGGCCGCCTCATCGACCCGCGCGCCCCCGAGCTCACCCTCGACGACGCGCTCGCGGTCGCCTTCCACGCGCCCCAGAGCTACACCGGCGAAGACGTCGTCGAGCTGCACCTGCACGGCGGCGCGTTGCACCTGCGCCGCTGCCTCGAGCTCGTGCTAACCCGCGGACCGCGCCTCGCCGATCCCGGCGAGTTCACGCGCCGCGCCTTCCTCAACGGTCGCTTCGACCTCACGCGCGCCGAGGCGGTCGCCGACCTCGTCACCGCCCGCACCGACGCCGCGCTCCGCCACGCCCGCGCCCACCTCGACGGCGCCCTGCATGCCCGCGTCGCCTCACTGCGCGAACGCCTGCTCGACCTGCGCGCCCGTGTCGAGGTCAACATCGACTTCCCCGACGAGGATGTGCCGCTCATCGATCCGCTCGCGCTCGCCCGCACCGCCGCCGCGCTCGCCGCCGACCTCGCGGCGCTCGCCGGCACCTACCGTCGCGGGCGCCTCCTGCGCGACGGCGCGCGCGTCGTGCTCGCCGGCCCACCCAACGCCGGCAAGTCGAGCCTCTTCAATGCGCTCCTCGCCCACGACCGCGCCATCGTCACCCCGGTTCCGGGCACGACGCGCGACACGCTCGAAGAGACCCTCGACCTCGCCGGGATCCCGGTCGTGCTCGTCGACACCGCCGGGCTCCGCACGACCGCCGACGTCGTCGAGGCGATCGGCGTCGCCCGCAGCGAGCGCGCCATCGAGGGCGCCGACCTCGTCTTGCGCCTCGTGCCGCCCGACGCGCCGCCGCCGCCACCTCCCGCGTCCCCGCGCGAGCTCGTCGTGCGCTCCAAGGCCGACCTGCTCGCGTCCGCCGGGCTCGAGGGCGCCGAGGTCGCGCTCGCGGTCTCCGCCACCACCGGCGCCGGCCTCGATCGCCTGCGCGCCGCGATCGCCGAACGCCTCGGCGCGGGCGTTGGCGAAGAGGGCCTGGTGATCGTGCGCGAACGCCAGCACCAGGCGCTCATGAGCGCGGCCGAGGCGACCCGCCGCGGCGCGCACGCCCTCGAGCGGGGCCTCCCCCCCGAGCTCGCGGCCGTCGACCTCCAGGACGCGATGGACGCGCTGCAAGGGCTCATCGGGGCGAGCACGATCGAGGAGGTGCTCGATCGCCTCTTCTCGACCTTCTGTATCGGCAAGTGATCGCGAGCCTGCGCGCCGCGATCAGCGCCGTCGTGTGACGATGAGGTGGCCCTTCCTGCGATTGTCGGGATAGCCGAAATAGTCGAATGGCAACGGGCGCTTGGGTTGATCGCCGTAGAGCGTCATCAGCGCCGCGATCCCCTCCGCCGACGACTTCAGGAACGTACCCGAGAACGACCCGTACACGGTCTGCTCCCAGCGCTCCGGCGGCAGGTGCATCGGGTTGAGGCCGGTCGAGTCGGCGATCATCCACACGACCTTGTCCATGAGCAGCGCGCGGATCGTCTCGAAGTTGCCCCACCACAGGAGGTAGCTCGCCGCCTTGGTGATCGCGCTGAGCGGCCCCTTGGTCGCGAGATGCTTCAGGATCCGCGGGTCCTCGGCCAGCTCGTCGTTCGCCAGGTTCGCCTGGAAGTGGCGGTAGGTCTGCACCGGCGCGCCCGGGTCGTCGCTCCGCCGGAAGCGCAGCTCGTAGCCGGCGAAGAGGTCGTTGAGCCGGCGGTTCTTCGCCGAGCCCTTGAGCCCCTCGGCCTGAGCATCCGCCACGCGAAGGTCGGCCTCGGTGTAGTAGTGGATCGACCCGTCGGGCTCGAGCCGCACCGCGCGCAACCCGACCGGCGTGAAGCCGTGCACGTGCAGCCCGACCAGCGCGAAGATCATCTGCGAGGGCAGGGGAGTGCCCTTGAGCAGCGCCAGGTCCAAGGTGCGCGAGTGGTTGAACTTCACGAGCTTCGCCATGAAGCGTCGGTGCGTCGCCAGGTGCTTCATCAGCTCGGCCACCGGCGTGCGCAGGATCGCGCGCGGATCCCCGCCGGCTTCGAGCGAGATCGACGTGATCTCGACGAGATCGGGCATCACCGCCAGCGCCGTCAGGAGATCGGCGCCGCCGAACGGGTAGACCACCGTGCGCGGAGCATCGTTGGGCACGAGCTCGCGGAAGAAGGGCCGCGCCGGCTTGGCCCAGCGCTCTTCGTAGTCCTCGAAGATCGCGTCGAGCGCCTTGCAGTGTGCCGCCACGGCGGCCCGGTCGAAGCGCTCCGGCGGCGGGGTCCCATCGCAGGCCGCCACCGACGAGAGCACGGCGAGCGCCTCGCTGAACTCGACCGCCTGCTGCGGCGCGGGCGCCTGGCCGGGCTCGGCGTGCGCGGACAGGGCCCAGCCGGCGATCAACGGAATCACGAGGAGCGGGATTTTCATGCGACGAGGGCCTCCGGCCGAAGAAACGGGCGCGGATGATAAACCAGGTCACCTCGTCATTGCCTCCACGAACGCAAGTGACTATGGTCGGCCATTGTTGACCGAAAGGGTCAAGAATTCCCCGCCTGGTCCATTAGAGGCTGTGCGGCAAAGCTCGAGGACAAGATGGCAACGTCGTTCACGGATTATCTGAGGCAGGTCAAGGCGGGCATCCGCGAGGTTTCGGTCCACGATCTCGCCGAGCTCCAGGGCAGGGTGAAGGATCTCGTCGTGATCGACGTGCGCGAGCCCGACGAGCAGGACAACGGCGTCATTCCTGGGGCCCTGCTCGTGCCCCGCGGCTTCCTCGAGCAGCGCATCGAGTCGATCCAGCCCGAGCGCGGCGCGACGATCGCGCTCTACTGCCAGAGCGGCAACCGCTCCGCGCTCTCGGTCAAGAGCCTCGCCGAGCTCGGCTACCACAACGTCGTCAACGTCGCCGGCGGCATCAGCGCCTGGTCGCGCGCCGGCTTCGAGCTCGATCACCCCAAGCGCCTCACCCGCGAGCAGTCCGCCCGCTACGCGCGCCAGACGATCCTGCCCCAGATCGGTGAGGTCGGGCAGACCAAGCTGCTCAACGCCAAGGTGCTGGTCGTCGGCGCCGGCGGCCTCGGCTCGCCGACCGCGCTCTACCTCGCCGCGGCCGGCGTCGGCACGCTCGGCATCATCGACAACGACAAGGCCGACAAGTCCAACCTGCAGCGCCAGATCCTGCACGACGAGACCACCGTCGGCACCTCGAAGGTCGAGTCCGCCAGGGAGCGTCTGCGCCGCCTCAACAGCGATATCACGATCAAGACGTACGACACGCGCCTGGACTCCTCGAACGTGCTCGACATCTTCCGGGGCTACGACGTGGTCGTCGACGGCACCGACAACTTCCCGACGCGCTACCTCATCAACGACGCCTGCGTCTTCCTCAAGATCCCCAACGTGCACGGGTCGATCTACCACTTCGACGGCCAGGTCTCGGTCTTCAACCACGCCGGCGGGCCCTGCTACCGCTGCCTCTACCCCGAGCCCCCGCCGGCCGAGCTCGCGCCGTCGTGCGCCGAGGCCGGCGTCATCGGCGCCATCTGCGGCGTCGTCGGCAGCTACCAGGCGGTCGAGACGATCAAGGTCCTGCTCGGCTTCGGCGAGACCCTGACGGGCCGGATCCTCTCGATCGACCTCCTGCACGAGCACGTGCGCGAGCTCAAGATCCGGCGCGACCCGAACTGCCTCGTCTGCAGCGAGCATCCCCAGATCACCGAGCTCATCGATTACGAGCAGTTCTGCTCCGTGACGCTCTGACCGCGATCACAGATCGACGCCGAGGCCGAGCTGGCCGCCGACGTAGAACAGGTCGGGGCCGTCGTTGCTGTTGAGCTCGTATTCGAGCGTGCCGCCGAAGAAGAGGAAGACCGGGTCGCCCACCCGCACCTGCAGGAGCGGGTGCAGGTAGGGCGTGCCGGCGCCGAAGGTCCACTCGCCGGCCTCGTGATCGAGCTGCGCGACGTGCACGCCGAACCTCACGCCGACCGTCACCGGATCGGGCGCCATCTCGATCGAGAGCTCGGGCGCGAGCGCGATCTGATCGTGCTGCTCGCCGAGCTTCGAGCGCGCCGCCAGGCCGACCTTGACGATCCCCCCGGTCGCGGCGCGCGCCTCGACGACCCACTTGTCGTCGCCCTTTTCGGGCTCGGTCGGCACCGCATAGCCGATGTCGACCGACGCGGTGGCGCAGGCCATCGAGGGCAAGGCGAGCAAGGCGGCGAGCAGCAAAGGGAGTTGCGAGCGGTTCATGCGATACCTCCGGGTTCGAGTCTTACGCACTGCTGACGAGTGGTCTGACGCAAGGCCCGTGCCACGGGTCATCGATGTCGACGCCCAGGCCCTCCTGCACCGCGCGACCACGCGCAAGGCTACGCTTTAAGAGGATCGCCGACGGTGGCAAGGGCTGGGGCAGCCTGGTCCGGGTTGGGGCAGATCGCCACGGCGCGGGCACGAGCGGGTCCCCGCTGTGCGCACCCGAACATGAGCGCCTTTCCCGAATATCATTGATCTATTCTCCGAGTGGCACGATCCGCGCACCGGTGGCGAGGCGGGAGATGAGCCCGCCGCCGTAGGCGCCGGGCGCGTCACCGAGCTTCAACCGAACCAGCCAAGGAGACGATCATGAACCTGTTCACCTCAGCCATCGCTTCCACCGTCTTGGCCGTCACGGCCCTGTCCACCACCGCCGCCTCCGCGAGCACGCCCGTGCGCGTCGACGGCATCACCTTCGACAGCGACGTCGGCGCCGCCTGTGGCGCGCTGAGTACCGACGTGCTCTTCGAGCCGTGGAGCACACGCGTCGACGCGCTCGACGAACCGCTGCTCGACTTCATCGCCGAGTGCATGACGTACGGCGCCCTCGCCGACGCGCGCGTCGCGGTCATCGGGCTCGGCGACGAGAGCTTCCTGTCCCCCTCGGGCGAGGAGCTCGCGAGTGAGCGCATGAACGCGGTGGTCACCGAGCTCCTCGAGCGCGGCGTCGACGTCCGACAGATCGAGCCGTGGGCGCTCGCGGTCGACTGGCGCGGCGGCCAGGACAAGCCCGATCGCGTGGTCTTCCGCATCCTCGAGGGCGCGCCGTCCTGGCTCGCCCGTTGAGCCGCACCCACGCTCATTCCATCCATCCCATCCATCCCATCCCGACCAGGAGGTCAGCGAGATGAAAGCCCTGATCGTGTCGCTCGCATTCGCGCTCTTCGCACCAGCCTGCGCGGTCCACACCCTCGAGGGTGACGTCGCGGTGCGGCGCGTCGGGGTCACCATCGACTCCCGCCCGCGCTGCCACCCGAGCCGCTACTGGAACGGCCGGCGCTGCGTGAAGAAGCGGCACTGGCGCGGTCGGTATCACCCCGCGCATCATCACAAACACCACCATCATCATCACTACGATGACTGATGCGTGGTCCTGGCGGGCGGTCACTCGACCGCCCGGCCTCTTCACCCCTCCGAGGTCGGCCCCTCCGCCTCCTCGTCGTCCTGCTCGGCCTCCTCGCGCTTGAGCTTGCGGAAGAGGGTCTTGCGATCGATCCCGAGGAGCCGCGCCGCCTGGGATTTGTTGCCGCCGGTCGCCTCGAGCACCCGCGCGATGTAGCGCCGCTCCAGCTCCTCGAGCGTCACCAGGTCCTCGGCGTTGTCGGCGGCGAAGTCCATACGCGACCGCTCCGCCTCGCGCACGCGCTCGGGCAGGTCGGCGATGTCGATCAGCTCGTCCCGCGCCAGCGCCACAGCGCGCTCGATCGCGTTCATCAGCTCGCGCACGTTGCCCGGCCACGGGTGGCGCAGGAGCTGCTCGGCCGCCTCCGGCGTGAGCCCGCGCACCGACACCCCGTGCCGCTCGGCGAAGCGCTCGATGAAGCGCTGCGCCAGCATCAGCACGTCGTTGCCGCGCGCGCGCAGCGGCGGCAGGTCGATCTGCACGACGTTGAGCCGGTAGTAGAGATCCTCGCGAAAGGTGCCCTGCGCGATCGCCTCGACCAGATCGCGGTTGGTCGCCGCGATCACGCGCGTGTCGAAGGGCACCGCCTCGTCGCCGCCCACCGGGCGCACCACGCGCTCCTGCAGAGCGCGCAGGAGCTTCGGCTGCATCGCCAGCGGCATCTCGCCGATCTCGTCGAGCAGGAGCGTGCCGCCGTTGGCCTCGAGGAACAGCCCGCGCCGCGCCTTGCGCGCGTCGGTGAACGCGCCGCGCACGTGGCCGAAGAGCTCGCTCTCCAGCAGGGTCTCCGGCAAGGCCGCGCAGTTGACCGGCACGAACGGGCCCTCGGCGCGCGCGCTGTGACGATGGATCGTCTGGGCGACGACCTCCTTGCCGGTGCCGCTCTCGCCGAAGAGCAGCACGCCGACATCGGTCCGCGAGACGCGCTCGACCATGTCGCGCAGCTCGACCATGGCCGGGCTCGAGCCGGCGAGGTCCAGCCCGAGCTGCCGCGAGGCCGCCTGGCGCAGCGACTCGACCTCACGCGACAGGCGCGCGTGTTGGATCGCCCGCCGCGCGTGTACCTCGAGCTCGTCGAGGCTCACCGGCTTGAGCAGGTAGTCCCACACGCCGGCGCGCATCGCCTCGACCGCCGACGAGACCGTGGCGTGCCCGGTCACGATGATCGTCGGCAGCTCGGGGTCCTGCTCGCCCGCCTGCGCCACCAGCTCGAGCCCGCTGTGTGCACCGAGGTCGAGATCGGTCACCATGAGCGCCAGCGAACGATCGGCGAGCGCCGCCCTGGCGCCCTCGTACGAGGCGTGCGCCGTGACCTCGAAGCCCATCGCTTCGAGCCCGATCTGCAGCGCCTCCAGCGCCGCCTCGTCATCGTCGACCACCAGGATCCGATCCGCCATCGCGGCAGCATCGGCGAGCGCAGGTCCGGAGTCAACGCACCGTCTTGGCGCCCTTTTGCGGCTCGTCGTTGGCGAAGGGGCCGGCAATCTTCTTGCGCTCGTAGGTCATGAGACCCTCGCCGTTCGCGACGCAGTCGTCGCCGAAGGCCCCCTCGAACCTGACCTTCTTCTTCTTGTCCTTGGGCGCGTACTCGATGCGCCCGTTGGCCATGACCTCGCCGTTGCGCACGGCGCGCGTGCAGGTGCGGCCGTCGCCGTCGGCGGGGTAGTGCATCCAGCTGCCGTCGATCAGGCTGCCGCGCTCGAAGGTGCCTTCCCACACGTCCCCGGTCGAGGGGCGGGTGAGCTTGCCCTGGCCGTGCATGGTGAAGTCGTCGGAGTCGCCCTCGTAGACGTCGCCGTTGGGGAAGGTCATCTTGACGGACCCGGTGGGGTAGCCGCGGTCGAAGCTGCCCTCGATGCGCAGTCCGGTGGCGCTGACGTAGACCCCTTCACCCGAGGCCGCGCCCTCGACCCAGCTGCCTTCGTACGTGCGCCCGGACGGTTCGACCATCTTGCCCTGGCCATGATAGCGCCCGCCCTGGAACTCGCCGTCGTAGCGGTCGCCGAAGCGGTTGACGCTCGTGCCAGTGCCACCCTGGCAGTCGCCGGCCAGGCACTCGAGCACGTCCGGCGGCAGCTCGGCCCGCACGACGACGACCTCGCGCGCGTCGCTCTCCGAAGTGCCGACGAGCAGGCGCACCTTGGTCCCGACCGGCCCACGCAGGCGCGCGACCGACGCCTCGAAGGCCTCGTCACGCGTCGGCGTGCCGTCGATCGCGAAGATCAGCTCGTAGAGGCGCAGGCCCGCGCTGGCGCCGGCGCCCTTCGTCGCGAGCTTGTCGATCGCCAGCGCGCCGGCCGTGTCGTCCGCGCGGACCATCGCGCCGATCCCACCCGCCGTCAGCCGGGCCGGGTCCGGTGGGGCCTCCTCCACCGAGGCGCAGCCGGTGGCGAGCGCGGCGAAGGCCATGCATGTGATGAACGGCGACGCGAGTCGGGTGAACATCGGCGATCTCCTTTCTGTGTGGTGCGGTTCAGCGGCGCGGATCCTCGTCGCGCGGCGTCGGCCCGTCAAGGCCGCTCGGGCGGCGCGGCGTCGAGATCCAGCACAGTGAGGGTGACAAAACGATGCACGACCTGGTCCCGGTTTGTGATAGGCACCTCGTCTCGCACACGAGGTGCCCGATGTCATGCTCGCGCTTCGCCTCCTTCGTCCTGGCCGCTCTCGTGCCCGCATTCGCCGCCGCCTGCGGCGACGACGCCGGCTCGACCGACACCCAGAGCCCCGATGTGTCCTCCGACGTCGCCGACGGTGACGCCGCCCCGGGCGATGGCACGGCGCAGCCCGATGCCGTCGAAGAGGTGGACGACGCCGACGACGGCGAGGCGAGCGAGACGATCGCGGCGCCCGACGAAGACGGCGATGGCCTCTCCGACGAGGAGGAGGCCGCGCTCGGCACCGATCCGACCGCGGTCGACAGCGACGAGGACGGCTACTGGGACGGCTGGGAGGCCGCGGCCGGCAGCGACCCCAACGACCCGCTCGCGACGCCCGCGCTCGAGGTGCCGAGCGGCGATCCCTACATCCTCGGGCTCGTCGACATCGTCGAGCCGACGCTGCTGCGCACCTTCCTCGGCAACATCCTCGACCGCTGGCCGCCGATCCTGCTCTTCGTCGACGCCTCCGCCGGCGACGGGCAGGTGACCCTCAAGGGCGGGATCGCCGCGCGCGTCGCGCTCGGCCCCGACGACACCGCCGGCACCGCCGACGACGAATACGGCCTCGAGCTCGGCTCGCTCGATCCGGCCACGGGCGAGTTCCAGGTCCTGCTCGTCGGCACGCGCGACGGCGATGAGGTCGTCGCCACCTCGGACGAGGTGATCATCGACCTCTCCAACGTCAGCGAGCTCGTGCGCGGCGTGCGCCTGCGCGTCGAGGACGTGCGCTTCGAGGCGCGCTTCGTCGACGGCGGCCAGCGCCTCGATCCGACGCGCCTGGCCGGGATCCTCTCGCGCCGCGGCGTCGAGGAGATCCTCGAGAACGCCGACCTGCCGCTACCGATCGACATCGAGACCGGGATGGAGATCCTCGACCCGGACGGCGACGGCATCATCGCCGTCGACCTCGCGCTCGAGGGCCGGCCGGCGATCGCCGCGGGCTGGGCGCTCACGCCCGAGGCCGAGCCGGTGGTCCGCCTGCCCGGCGAGTGCTGCCCGCCCGGGCTCGACGTCGGCGATCCGATCGACAGCGCGCTGACGGTGATCGATCAGGGGCTGCAGCCCGAGGAGGAGGCGCTGGCGCGGCAGGTGATCGCCGAGGCGCTCTCGCATCCCGACCTCGTCGACTTCGTCGCCACCCAGCGCGTGGTCGATGGCGAGCGCCGCACCTACGTGCATTCACCGCGCGGCCACGTCTACTTCGTGCGCGAGCGCGTCGTCGGCGAGGACGGCGCGCCGGCGACCACGTTTCGCACGGTGCTGCTCGCCGACGTCGACGCCCGTGAGGGCGAACCGATCGACAACGACGACCCGCGCAACCCGCTGGCCGATCAGGATCCGGCGACGCTCTCGGATTACGCGTCCTTCCTCGCCGCCGCCGAGCCGTTCGCCCTGACCGAGGACTACGCCGCGCTCGGCTACGTCGAGGGCGACGAGCGGCTCGCGCGCGTGCCGATAGGCCAGCACCCGTATCCCTTCGGCTACGAGCGGCTGAGCCAGATCTTCGACGACCCGCGCGCGCCCGATCTGATCCTGATGGAGGCCTCCTACCGCGGCAACCGCGGCAGCCACGGACATCTCTCCAGCCTGCAGAGCCGCTCGGCGCTGGTGATCTCCGGCGCGGGCGTCGTGCGTGCCGGCGATGTCGACGGCGAGGGCTGGTCGATCGCCTGCGCCGGTCCCTGTACCGACGCCTCGATCGAGCTCCTGGTGCGCGACGAGCCGGCGCGCATCGTCGACGTCGCCCCGACCGTCGCCAAGGCGCTCGGCGTCGCGACGACCATCGGCGTCGGCCCCGACGGTTTCCTCGCCGACGACATCTACCTCGCCTGGCAGGACGGCCGCCCGCTCGACGCCGTGCTCACGGGCGAGCCCCCCGACCACGCGGTGATCCTGATCAACGACGGCCTCGCTTCGATGGAGCTCCTGCACCAGGCCTTCGACGCCGGTCGCGACCTGCCCGGCTACCGCGAGCTGATGGCGCGCGGCGTCACCTTCCGCCACGGCGCCATCACCAACTACCCGTCCAACACCTACCCGAGCCACAACGTCGTCGGCTCCGGCGCCTACAGCGGCCACCACGGCATCGTCGACAACGGCTTCTACGAGCGCGAGGTCGCCACCGTCTTCGAGCCGATCGTCGAGCTCTTCTCGACCGAGAAGTTCTTCGGCGGCGCCCACGCCGGCCTGCCGGTCGAGACCCTGCACGAGGCCGTCTTGCGCAGCTTCGGCGGGGTCTGGCACAAGACCGACAACCCCGGCGGCGTCATCACCGCGAGCCTCAACGACCCCTCGACGCGCGGCGCGCCGCTGGCGACGCTGGAGCGGCGCGTGCCCGACGGCTACGACGTGCCCGACGCGCTCTCCGAGCTCACGCTCGGCGGGGAGACCTGGACCTTCCCGCCGGCCGATCTGCTCGACGCGGTCGGGATCCTCGACAACAGCACGCTGACCAACGCCTACGGCCTCTTCGTCGCGAACCCGAAGAAGGGCTTCCCCATCCCGCGCTACGCGATCATCAACTTCGGCGCCACCGACAGCGCCGGTCACAAGGCCGGACCGCACGGCGACCCGCTGCGCGAGGACGTGCTCGCCAAGACCGACCGCCGCATCCGGATCCTGATCGAGATCCTGAAGGAGGCCGGGATCTACGAGGACACGCTCATCGTGCTGACCGCCGATCACGGCATGGAGCTCAAGGATCCGAACCTGCGCGGCGGGCTCCTCTCGGGGCTCTCATCGGACGTGGCCTACGTGCTCGATCACGACTTCCTCTACCTGAAGCAGCTCGAGCTCTGGCACACCGTGCTGCCCACCGACAGCGGCATCGTCACCTTCACCGTCGCCGACCGCGACGGCACGCCGCCGGCCAACCTCGTCGCGGGTGCGCTGGTCGTCGTCGAGCGCGACGGGGTCGAGCTCGCGCGCGGCACCACCGGAGCCGACGGCACCGTCTCGCTCGAGCTCTCGCACGATGACGGCGCGCTGACCGCGACCGTGATGAAGAACGGCTTCTCGACCGAGACGCACGCGCTCGAGTGAGCGCGGTCCCGGTCGCCGGTCGCCGCCTTGAGGCCAGCGGTGCCGCGTGGCACGCTCATCGCCGATGACCCGAGGCACCATCCTGGCCAGCTGGACCCGGCGGGCCTTCGCCTGCGCGCGCGAGGCCGAGCTCGACGTCGGGGAGATCCTGCGCCATGCGGGCATCGAGCGCGCCGCGCTGGAAGACCCGACCGGACGTGTCGACTTCGACCGACACCTCCAGGCGGTCACGCACATGGCGCAGCGCCTGGACGATCCCGGCATCGGCCTCGCGATGGGCGCCGGTAGCAGCGCCGGCGACTTCGGCGTGGTGAGTCTCCTCGGAGAAGCCTGCGCGACGCTACGCGACGCGCTGGAGGTGGTGCGGCGCTTCAACGTCGTGGCGAACGAGGCGTCACGCATGGACTTCTGGATCGACCGCGGCCGCCTCTTCATCCTCGATGGACACCTTCGTGACGGGCGACCGTCACCGCCGGTGCTCGCCGAGGCCACGCTCGCGTTCTGGGCGACGATGATCAGGCGCACGTGTGCCATCGAGCGCCCCTTCGCCGAGGTCTGGTTCACGCACGAGCGGCACCGCGGCTGGACGCCGGAGCGCCTCGCGCACTTCGACGCCAGGCTGCGCTTCCGTCGGCCCTTCAATGTGCTCGTGCTGCCGGCGGAGCTGCTCGAGGCCCCGTTCGTGTCGTCGCGCCCCGAGCTGCGTGTGCACCTCGCGACCCTGGCGCGGCACTTGGAGGGCACGCTCGATCCCGGCGACGACGACCCGCGCTCGCAGCTCACGGCGCGCGTGCGCCGCGACCTCGGCCGCGGCGAGCTCCTGCCGCTCGAGCACGTGGCGCGCACCCTCGGCACGAGCGTTCGCACGCTGCAACGCAACCTCCACGACGCCGGCCTCACCTACCGCGACGTCGTCGACGCCGCCCGGCGTGAGCTGGCACCCGCGCTGCTCGCCGATCCCGATGCGAAGGTCGAATCCGTCGCGAAGCAGCTCGGCTATGCCGACGCGCGATCGTTCCGGCGGGCCTGCCTGCGCTGGTTCGGCCGGACGCCCGGACGCCACCGCGACCTCGCGAATCGCTGAGCGCCCTGGCGCGCATCGTCCCCCCGATGGCGTGACGTGTCCCTGGTGGCGGCCCGGGCGCCTCCCTACCGTCGCGGAATGGCGATGACATGCGACCGATATCGACGGGGGCTCACGCTCCTCGCGGCGGCTCGGCGTTCACTTCGAGTTGGCGTCGATCCTCGGCTTCTCGAGCTGGGACCTGACGGGCGGTGTCAGCGTGCGCGCCCTGCAGACCCCGGGCTTCGACGTGCTCTGCACCCTCGACCTGCGGCTCGAGCTCGCGCGCAACGACGTACACTCCGCCGTGGCCTACGGCTATGGCGCCGCCGTGCGGCCCGGGTGGTTCCAGGACGGCTGGTTCGCTGCGCTCGACCTCGCGGTCCGTGGGTCGTTCGCGGTCTCCCTCACCCACGGCGCCGCCTATCGCGAGATGTACCCCGAGGTCAGGGACGGGACCTACGCCAGCGACCACCTGAACCTCTTCGCGGGCCTGGCCCTGGGCTTCGACATCGAGGATCGCGTGCTCATCGGCGCGCGCTTCGCGTGGCGCTTCGCGCACACCTTCGAGAGCTACGCACCGTACTTCACACCCTACACGCTCGACGTCGATATCGGCGTGCGCTTCTGAGCTCGAGCGCCGCGCGCGTCGCGACGCGTCCGGGGCGGCGCGACTACCGGCAGTCGCCCGGCCAGCCGACCTCGGCCATGAAGGCCGCGAGGATCTCGTTGCGTAGATCGACCGTGTCGTTGCCGGTATTGGCGTCGGGGCCGTCGGCGATGTCGGCGTTCATCGCGATGACGATGCCGCCGTCGCGCGTGGGGTTGCCGCACATGTAGGCGCGCGCGCGTCCGCCGTGCGAGCCGCTGTGGCGGAAGCGGTTGTCGTTGCTCTCGGTGATGTGCGCGCTCGCGTCGGCGAAGAGGCCGAAGGCGACGTTGCCGTTTTGCACCTGGAGCATGCGCTGGATCGCCGCCTCGGGGATCCGCTGCACGCCCCTGGAGTCGCGCCCGCGGTTGAGCGCGAGGATCATCATCTCGGCGTAGTCGGCGACCGAGGCGTGCACGCCGCCGGCGAAGGTCCAGGGGAAGCGCGCGAAGGTGCTGCGCGCGCCGTTGCGGTCGTGGGGCCAGGCGACGTCGGCGAGGATCGGCGAGTCGACGTCGCCGCTGATGTCGGTGAGGCCCATCGGCGAGAAGAAGTAGTCGTCCATCAGCTCGTGCACCGGCAGGCCGGTGACGTCCTCGGCGACCGCCTGCGGCACGAGGAAGTTGACGCTGTCGTAGCTCGGGGCGACCGGGCCGGCGCCGCCCGAGGACCAGGCGACGTTGTTGCCGTTGTAGCCGCAGCCGCTGGTGCAGTCCCAGCCGAGCAGCGAGCGCAGGGTCGTCACGCGCCCGAGCCAGAACGTCGAGGTGAAGCCGGGCGAGCCGCCCGACTTGATGAAGTCGGTCTGGTGGCGGAGGAAGTGCGCGACCGTGAGCTGTGACGAGACGTCGACGTCGGCCGGGATCCCGTAGGTGCGCGGGCGGCTCTCGCCCTCGTCGAGCCAGCTCTCGATGAGGCCGCCGCGGCGCGCGCGGCCGACCACCGAGTCGTCGACGTCGAAGGCGTAGCGGCTGTCGGTGTCGAGGCGCATCATCGTCAGCGCGCCGAGGAACTTCGACAGCGACGCCATGTCGAAGGGCGTCGAGGCGAGCACCTGCCGGTCCTGTCCGGCGCGCAAGACGCCATAACCACGGGCATAGGCGACCCGGTTGTCCTCGATGATGGCGATCCCGAGCCCGGGCAGCCCGATCGCCTGCATGCGCGCCCACAGGGTCTGGCCGCCGGCGAGGCCGTATTCGATCGCCTCGATGGTGTTGCCAGCGGTCGCGGTGGCGTCGCCGTGGCTGTAGACGACGTAGCTGTCGCCGGGGCCGATCAGCAGGCGCGAGACGTGCACCGCGTCGCGCGCCGAGGCGTTCAGGCGATTTTCGAGCTGGCTCGAGATCTTCTCGAAGGCCGGCTCCTGACCGGCGACGACCGCCCAGCGCCCGTCGAAGCCGATGGCGACCTCGTCGACCCGGCGCTTGGAGGCGTGGCGATCGGCGAGGAAGCGCATCAGATCGGGGTCGACCCCGGCGTACGAAGCGAGCGTGCCCGTGCCGAGCACGACGTAGCCGCCGGTCGTCAGCGCGACGTCGCGGATCGTCCAGCCGTTGGCGAAGTACTGGGCGATCTTGTCGCGCGCGCTCTTGGGCACGTTGCCGCCCCAGTACCAGCCGGTCTCGCCGACGGCGACCCAGCCCGAGTCGGCGTTGAGCGCGACGGCGCGGAGCGAGCGGCCGTTGCGCTGCAGCGTGGTCAGCGCGGTGTGCAGCGCCGAGGGCAGGGTGCCGCCCGTGTACGCGCGGCCCTCGACCGCGATGACCCAGGCCCCGTTGGGCGCGGAGGCGAGCGCGAGGATCGGCGTGCGCGCCGCGGCGAGGTCGGCGAGCGTCGCCTTGAGGCGCTCGGCGTCCTGGAAGCTGGCGCTGTTGTACCAGCGCCGGATCGGGCCGCTCGTCTGCGTGAGCGCCGCGGTCGCCACGGCGAGCTCATCCGTCTCGATGACAGGCTCGCCCTCGGTCTCGACCGGGGCCTCGACGAGCGCGCCGTCGCAGCCGAGGGTGAAGAGCGCGAGCGCGGCGCCCGACATGAGGGCGCAGATCTGAACGTAGGGGCGTCGTCGCATCTCGTCGTCTCCGGTGTGGGGCAGGGGACGATCGACATGCCCGTGCGCGCGCGCCGAAGGCAACGTACCTCCGAGGTAAACATGCGTCAGCACCGCCTGAGACGCGGGCGCGAGCCGCGCAGCCGGTCTCGGCACATGTCTTTGGCGGCTCGGTTCGGCAGCGCGCGCGGATCGGCCGCACGCCTCATCCCTGGACTTCGGCCAGGCTCCGCGGGGGCAGGGCACCCTCCTTCATGCGCGCGATGGCGCGCACGCCGGCGAGCAGGCCGGCGATGGTGGTGTAGGTCGGGATGCGCGCCGCGTGGGCGGCCTTGCGCAGCTTGATCGCGCCGCGCCCGGCGGCGAGCACCAGCGTGGTGCCGTCGAGGCGCTCGTTGGGCTCGACGACCTCGACCGGCTGGCCCTGGGCCTCGAGCGCGCGCGCGGTGATCTGGCCCGCGACCACCTCGAAGCCGAGCTCCACCAGGGCGTCGGCGACCGGCACCAGCATCGCGGCGTCGGCGGGATCGACGCGCAACACCGCCCGCCCGCCGAGCGGCAGCCGCACGCCCGCGCCGAGCAGCGCCTTGGCGTAGGCCTCGGCGAAGGTCTCGCCGCTGCCCATCGTCTCGCCGGTCGACTTCATCTCGGGCCCGAGCATCACGTCGACGCCCGGGAACTTGCGAAACGGCAGCACCGCCTCCTTGACCGAGGTCATCCGTGGCAGGATCTCATCCGTGATGCCGAGCTCGGCGAGCGTCTTGCCGGCCATGACGCGCGCGGCCAGCTTGGCGAGCGGGCGGCCGGTCGCCTTGGCGACGAACGGCACCGTGCGGGAGGCGCGCGGGTTGACCTCGAGCACGTAGACGACGCCGTCGCAGATCGCGAACTGCACGTTCATCAACCCGACGACGTTCAGCGCGCGCGCCAGCAGCAGCGTCTGACGGCGCAGCTCGGCCTGCAGCTCGGGCGAGACCGAGTAGGGCGGCAGCGAGCAGGCCGAGTCGCCCGAGTGGATCCCCGCTTGCTCGATGTGCTCCATGACGCCGCCGATGACGACCTCGTGCCCGTCCGAGAGCGCGTCGACGTCGATCTCGATCGCGTTCTTGAGGTAGCGGTCGAGCAGGATCGGCTGCTCCTCCGAGGCGGCAAAGGCGTCGCCGAGGAAGCGGTCGAGCTCTTCGGTGGACCAGGCGATCTCCATCGCACGCCCGCCGAGCACGTAGCTCGGTCGCACGACCAACGGGAAGCCGACCTCGAGGGCCTTGGCGTGCGCCTCTTCGCGCGTCATGGCGGTGGCGTTTTCGGGCTGCACGAGGCCGATCGACCTCAAGAGCGCCTGGAAGCGCTCGCGGTCCTCGGCGAGATCGATGGCGTCGGGTGAGGTGCCGAGGATCGGCACGCCGGCCTTCTCGAGGCCGCGCACGAGCTTGAGCGGCGTCTGCCCGCCGAGCTGCACGATGAGCCCGAAGGGATTTTCGACCTCGACGATCTCGAGCACGTCCTCGAGGGTGACCGGCTCGAAGTAGAGGCGATCGGAGGTGTCGTAGTCGGTCGAGACCGTCTCGGGGTTGCAGTTGACCATGATCGTCTCGAAGCCGTCGGCCTTGAGCGCCAGCGCCGCGTGCACGCAGCAGTAGTCGAACTCGATCCCCTGACCGATGCGGTTGGGGCCGGCGCCGAGGATCATCACCTTCTTGCGATCGGTCGGGCGCGCTTCGGAGACCTCCTCATAGGTCGAATAGAGGTAGGGCGTCTCCGACGCGAACTCGGCGGCGCAGGTGTCGACGCGGAAGTAGACCGGGCGCACACCGAGCGCGTGACGCCGCGCGCGCACCGCGTCCTCGCGCGCGCCGACGAGCTGGGCGATGCGCCGATCGGAGAGGCCCTTGCGCTTGAGGCCCCTGAGCGCGGCTCCGTCCAGCGCCTCGAGCGTGGTCTTGCCCAGCGCCGCCTCGGTCTCGACCAGCACGAGCAGCTGATCGACGAACCACGGGTCGACGCCGCTGAGCGCGCTCACCCTGGCGACGGGCCAGCCGCGCCGGAGCGCGTCGCCCATATAAAGGATCCGGTCCGGCCCGGGGAAGGAGAGCTCGAAGGCGAGCGCATCGTCGTCGAGCGGGTCCTTCGGCGCGAGCCCGCTGATCCCGGTCTCGAGGCCGCGCAGCGCCTTGCCGAGCGCCTCGAGGAAGGTGCGCCCGATCGCCATCACCTCGCCGACCGACTTCATCTGCGTGGTGAGGCGCGCCTCGACGCCGCGGAACTTCTCGAAGGCGAAGCGCGGGCACT
>WYBB01000076.1 GCA_011526585.1 Deltaproteobacteria bacterium | reverse complement strand
GACGTCGATGTCGTTGCGCACGACGCGCGCCTTGGGCTTGGCGTCGATGGTGACGCTGACCAGGGTGGTCGGCTCGGGAAACGGCGTGACGGGCGGCTCGGGTGTGACCGGCGTGGGGATCGCCGGGCGCGTCGGCGTCGGCTCGGGGGCCGCGGGCTCGGGCGCCGGGGGGGGCGCGGGCGCGGGCGCCGGAGTCGCCGTGGGCGCGGGCGTCGGGGCGGGCGCGGGCGCGGCCGCGATGGGTGTCTCCACCGGGAGGCGCGTGGGGCGCGGGTCCGAACCGCCCGAGCCGGCGGCCAGGGCGATCAGCACCGCGGCGGCCAGCGCCGCGCCTCCGCCGATCATCCAAGCGCGGCGTCGCGGGTAGGCACGATCGACGCCGGTCTTCTCCGCGAGCCCGGTCGAGATCGACTTGCCGACCGGCAGGTCGACCGGCACGTGCAGCGCCGTCTCCATCGCGTTGCCGAGGCCGGCCTGGGTCGCGTCTTGCTCTTGCGTGATGCGCGCGTCGGGATCGAAGTCGGTGACGTCGGTCGCCGCGACGGACTGCTCCGCGCTCGTCGGCGGCAGCTCGGCGTCGAAGATGATCGTGTCGCCCTGGTAGACCGGGATCGCCATCGTCTTGGCGAGGCGATCGACCGACCACGGCTCGTCGCTGACGGCGCGCCGCACGAGGGTCGCGTTGGTGCCGTGCTCGTCGTCGGCGAGCTCGACGATGTCGCCGTCGCCGAAGTCGAGGATCACCGACTGCGGCTTGGGTGCCGAGGGGGCGAGCGGCTCCTGCGCCATCGCCTTCATGATCGCCGACTCGGAGGGCGCCGGGCGCGACAGGGTGAAGGGCGCGGCGTAGCGCACGGGCTTGACCGGTGGCGGCAGCTCCTCGACGCGCGTGTGCGTGCGCATCGGCAGGGGCGGCGGCGCGCCCTCGCCGGACGCGTCCGCTGGGGAGGACGACGGAGACGAAGGCGCGGAGCCGCCGATCTCGCCGGCGATCACCCGCGGCGGTTCGGCCGACGGTGGGCTGACGAGCGCGGCCGGCAGGACCGAGGTGCCGGGGCTGCGCGCCATCTCGATCGCCTCGACGCGCGCCTCGAGCACGGACGCCGCCGGCGCGAGGCTCAGCTGCGAGCGCATGCCGGTGGTCGGGCGGAAGCGCGAGCGCGCATCGGAAAGACGCGCGTCGCGGGCCTCGGGGTCGAAGCCGGGGATCGACTTGAGCGGGCTCAGGCGCGCGGCCTCGAAGAGCGCCATCGCCGCCTCGGCGCCGGCAGGGCGCTTGAACGGATCCTTGGCGAGCAGCGCCATGATCGCTTCGACCAGAGGACCGCGCACCGAGTGACCTTTGATCTCGGGCAGGGACGGCTGCTCGGTGACGTGCGCGATGAGGTAGGCGGTCGGGGTCTGGGCGCGGAAGACCGGCGCGCCCGTCAGGCACTCGTAGAGGATGCAGCCGAGCGAGTAGAGGTCGGACTGGGCGGTGGTCTCCTTGCCTGCGCACTGCTCGGGCGCCATGTAGGGCGGCGAGCCGATGACCATGCCGGTGCGCGTGAGCTTCATCGAGACGTCGCCGTCGACGCGCGCGATGCCGAAGTCGAGGATCTTGACGAGGGTGCGACCGCGCGAGCCGCGCGTGAGGAAGATGTTGGCCGGCTTGAGGTCGCGGTGCGTGATGCCGGCGTCGTGGGCCTCGGCCAGGGCGTCGGAGAGCTGGATTGCGAGCTCGCAGATCTCGGTCGGGCGCAGCGGGCCCTCGGCTTTCATGAACTCGTCGAGCGCGAGCCCCTCGAGGTACTCCATGACGAGGTAGAGGGCGCCTTCGGGCGACTGCCCGAAGTCGTGCACACCGACGATGCCGGGGTGGCGCAGCGAGGCCATGGCGCGCGCCTCCTGCTGGAAGCGCGCGATTTCACTCAGGTCCCGGCCATGGGCCGCCAGCAGGATCTTGATGGCGACCGGGCGACCCATGCCGAGCTGCACGGCCTTGTAGACCGAGCCGAAACCGCCCCGCCCGATGAGGCTCTCGATCTGGTAGCGCCCCTCGAAGAGGCGACCGATGAGCGGGTCCCGCTCGTCGGGGCGCACGCGCGCGAGCTCGACCGTCTTGAATCCATCGTCGGGACACACGAGATGGACCATCTCGCGCGTACATCGAGGACAGATTCGCATGGTCGTCACATTCCTCCCACTATGCAGCCGGCAGAAGGTAGCAGGAACGAAGCGGCGCACGCAACGACCGAGACCGGGCGGCGTTACCTCGGTGTGCGACAGCGCTCGTGGATCTTGAGCGCGTAGGCGGCGTCGATGGGCGGGGTGTCGTCCCAGCCGCCGATTTCGAGCGCGACCGTGGTGTCGTCGGTCGCGGTGATCGAGAGCGCGGCCTTGGCGCCGAGCTTGCCGCTGGCGAGCGTCTTGACGGTGGTGCCCTCGCCGGCGAGCTGCAGGCGTGGCTTCCATGTGCCGGCCTTGCGCGCGAGCTCGACGGTGAGCTTGTCGCCCTTTTTCAGGGTGAGCTCGGCGGCGTGAGCGCTGTAGCGTCCGGAGCCGAAGTCCTCGTGGTGCGTGGTGGTCTTGCAGCGCGCGAGCACGAGGTCGCGCATGAGGTAGGTGCCTGGCGGGACGGGGGCGCTCGGCGCGGGCGCGGCAGGTGTCGTCGCCTTCGGCGGCGGATAGGTCAGGCGTGAGCGCTCGGGCGCGGTGGCGATCCTCGTCGGGGGCCTCTCGTCGTGCTCGTCCCCGTCGTCGTCATCGTCGGTCGGGCAGCTCGCGGTCGGGGCAAGGCCGAGCAGCGGCGCGACGTCGAGGCGCCTGCCGTCGGGGGCCTGGATGTCGAGGTGCAGGTGCGGCGCGGACTCCTGCACGCCGGTGCCTCCCATGAGCGCGATCTCCTGGCCGCGCGCGACGGTCGTGCCGACGCGCACGTCGGGGTGGATCGCCGCGACGTGCAGGTAGCGGATGGTGTGACCGGCGAGCGGGCCGTCGAGCACGCGCGTGACGATGAGGTTGCCCGAGCGCCAGCGCCCCTTCTTCTTCGTGAAGAAGTGGACGCGGCCATAGGGCGGAATCACCTTGGAACGCGGGAGCTTGCGGTCACCGCGCAGCGCGTGGCCGCCGCGCTTGTCGGGGGTGCCGAAGTCGTCGGGATCGACCTCGCCCGAGCCGATGAAGATCACCTCGGCGTCGGCCATCGAGCGGATGGGCGTGCCGACGCCCCAGTCGGGGCCGACCCCACCGAGGTCGATGGCCTCGTGGTGGTGGCGCTTGCCGCGACAGGCGCCGAAGCCGCGGAAGACGTGCGCGGTCGGGTAGGGCAGGGCGAGGCCGTCGGGGGTGAGGTGCACGCCGTAGATCGACGCGTCGACCGGCCCGTGCAGGCCGCGTTTGGAGGTCGAGGGCGGCGGGCGGGGGGTGTCCGGACGATCCTCGAGCGGCAGGTCGTGGCCGTCATGCTGGTGGTGGTCGAGCTCGGGCTCGTCCTCGATCGGCGCGTGGCGGGAGGTGTGCGCGACGACGGGGTGGTCGAGGATCGGCTCGTAGCGCACGACCGATTGCCCGCTGCGGACCTCGACGGCGTGGGTCGAGCGCGGCGGTTCGATGAAGGCCGGCGCGCTCGGCAGCCGGGCGGGCGGTGCGCCCGGGGCGTCACGCGGCGCGGGCTCGTAGACGACCGTCGAGCCGGTCGCCGGATCGTCGGAGGTCCAGCGCTGCGTGCACGAGGGCAGCACGACGATCAGGAAGGCGAGCCTGGCGGCATGGGCGACCACGGTCGGCGAACGTAATCGAGCCGCCCGGAGCTGTCGACAAATTGGTGTGTGCTCGCGGCCTTCGCGCTCAAGTGCGGGCATCGGCCAGCGCGAGCAGCGCGGCCTTCTCGCGCGTCCAGATCTCGGACAGGCCCTCGCGGAAGCTCGGGTAGCG
>WYBB01000075.1 GCA_011526585.1 Deltaproteobacteria bacterium | reverse complement strand
GGCGCGGGTGTACCCGGCGCGGGTGGGATCGGCACGCCGTGTTCCTTCATCTCGTCTTCGAGGGCGGCGATCTCCTGGTCGAGGCGCGCGCGGGTGGCGGCGCTCCTGGTGGTGGCGCGCGCGAGAGAGAGATCGGCGTGCGCCTTCTGGTAGAAGGTGCGGCGCGAGGCGTCGAGCGCGGTGCCGCGCGCGAGCTCGGTGTAGAGATCCGCGGCCTGCTTGAAGTTGGCCGCGGCGTTGTCGGGGTTCTTGTCGTGGGCGACGAAGAGCTCGCCGATCTCGTGCGAGATCTCGGCGGCCCGGATCTTGCGGCCTTCGGCGAGCGCGGCGCTGCGGGCCTTGTCGAGCGCGTCGTATTGCGTATTGAATTCGACGGGATCGGCCGCGAGCGCGAGGCTGGTCGCGGTCACCGCGGACAGCGCGATGAGCGTTCGATGGACGAAGGGCATGCCCCGTGTTCGCACGGAGCGCACCTGCTTGTCGAACCTCGGGCCGCCTGGCGGCCGATCGCGAGGGTCAGGGTGCCGCCGCGCAGTAGGGCTCGTCGAGGACGATGAGCGTGCCGTCCTCGTCGGTGTCGCAGCGGAGGTCGACGCCGTCGAAGGTGCAGCGGATCGAGCCGGCGACCTCGCCGTCGGGGCCGAGCACGGTCGCGTAGACCGTGTGGGTCGAGCAGTCGGGCGCGCCGCTGTCCTGGCACGAGCGGCTGGCTTCGTCGCACACGCTGGCGGTCGCGCAGAGGCCGTCGGGCTCGCCGCAGTCGCGCGCGCTGACCGAGAGCACGCCGTCGTCACAGCGCTCGGCGACGGTGCAGAAGAGGCCGTCGGGATCGGCGCCGGCGAGCGGTCCGTCGAGAAAGCCGCAGCCGGTCGTGGGATCGCAGACGACGGTGGCGGCGCAGAGCGCGTCGCGGGCCGGCGGGCAGGTGACGTCGGAGTGGGTGCAGGCGCCGGTCGCCTCGACGCAGCCATCGAGCGTGCAGGCGTCGTCGTCGTCGCAGCGTGTGGCGGCGTCGTCGCAGGGCGCCGCGGTGATCGCCTCGGCGGTGAGCACGAGCGTGCCCGCGCCGAGCGAGGTGAAGTGCAGGCCGTCGGCCTGGGCGGTGAAGTCGGCGGGGTCGGCGAGGGCGGCGCCGTCGAGGGTCGCCTGCCAGGTGAAGCCGAGCTCGTCGGCCGGCAGGTCGATGACGAGATCGCGGTCGGGCGAGTCGGCGGAGATCTCGGCGACGAGGCCGCCGTCAGGCTGCAGGGTCGCGCACATGGTCGTCGGGGCCGAGGCGGTGACGAGCGGAGCGCCGTCGACGACGAGCGCGGCGCCGGCCTGGAGGCAGAAGGCGGCGAGCGCGTCGTCGACCAGGCGCACGAGCGCGAGCGCGCCGTCAGTGCCGAGCGGGCCGGCGGTGACGAAGCCGGGCGTGGCGGGCGCGATGACGAGATCCTCGACGAGGCCGCCTGGATCGACGACGCGCGCGGCGGCGGCGTCGGAGGTGCCGAGCGGCACGACGGTGCGCGGGCTCGCCTCGTCGACCTGGAAGATCGAGATGAACGCGGCGGAGGCGGCGGTGGCGCCGACGAGCACGCCCTGGATCGGTTCTTCGGCGTTCCAGGCGTCGGCGTAGAGGCTCGGGTTGTCCTCGAGGTCGAGGGGCACGCTGGCGACGACGTCGAGGTCGAGCGCGGGGCGGGACGGCGAGGTCCAGGACAGGGCCTGGAGGTCGGAGGTGGAGGCGCGCGTCGTGCGCGTGCCGCGGCCGCGCCAGGCGAGGTCGAGCTCGGAGGTGGAGGCGAGCGCGAGGCGATCGGCGACGAGCACGTAGCCCTCGTCGACGAGGGCGACGGCACGCGCGACGGTGGAGCCGGCGGCGTAGGCGGAGGCGACGGTCGTGCGCGCGAGATCGGCGAAGTGGTTGTCGGCGGGACCGGCGTCGCGGCTGTCGAGGCGATCGCCGAAGGTGACGGCGCTCGCGGCGGTGATGAAGGGCGCGCTCTTCGAGACGAGCGGGATGTTCTTGGCCAGCGGCGAGAGGTAGGTCGCGCGCGTGGCGGACGAGGTGACCTGGGGGCCGCCCGAGGCGGTCGGCACGACGAGCGCGCCGCGGCCGTGCACGACGAGGTCGAGGGGGTTGCGCATGTTGTGGCGCGAGGCGTTCACCTCGGAGGTGGAGTGGTCGACGGCGGTGATCCCGGTGACCTGGAGGGCGTCGGCGTGCCAGCCGTCGGCGAGCGCGTAGAGGCGGGTGTCGCCGGCGAGGAAGCGGGTCGGCGCGGTGGTGGGGGCGGCGGGGGCGGTGTCGAGATCGGCGAGGATGAAGCGCGTGACGTCGTGGATCTGTTGGTTTTCGAAGTTCTCGGGGTTCTGGTCGCTCTCCTGCCAGGCCCAGAGGAGGTTCGCGGCGAGGTCGGGGTAGGCCGAGGCGACGGCGTCGAAGGGGAAGGTGTTGGGCAGGCCCTCCTCGAAGGGCGGCGCGCGGCCGTCGGGCTGGCGCCAGGCGAGCGCGGCCTCGGCGAAGGGGCGCAGCGCGGCGGGCCAGTCGAGGCCGGCGGCGTGGTGGAGGTGCCAGGCGGTCGGCCAGAGGTTGGCGAGGCTGTAGTTGAGGTACCAGACGCTCTCGCGGTACCAGCCGGTCGCCGAGGCGACGGCGGTGAGGGACTCGGCGATGAAGGTCATGGCGGTCTGGCGCCAGGCGTCGGCGGAGGCGTGGTCGGGCATGGCGAGGGCGACGGTCATCAGCGCGGCGCCGCCCTTGATCGCCCAGTTGTCGCGGTGGGGTGGCACGCCGAAGGCGCCGAGGAGGTTCCAATCGCCGGCGATGGCGGCGGCCCAGTTGGCGAGGCGGCCGCGCATGGCGGTGTCGTCGGCGGGCGCGACGCCGCTACCGCGCAGGAGATCGTAGGCTTCGGCGAGGGACTGCAGGCGCGAGGAGTCCTGCAGGATGTGGATGAGATCGGGCGGCGGCGAGGTGAAGTCGGCGAGCGAGTCGGCGGCCTGGCGGTTGCCGACGCCGGAGATGGCTACGACGGCGGCGGCGCGATAGGTGGCGTAGGGGCCGGCGGTGGGGGCGTCGCCGAGCACGTGCAGGAGGGCGGCGGCCTTGGCGACCTTCGAGCGGGTGTCGTCGTCGGCGGTCGCGAGCGAGGCGAGGCGGGCGTCGACGTAGGCCTTGAAGGCGGCGTAGTAGGCGGCGGTGCGCGGGTGGGTCTTGCGGGCGACGAGCGCGGCGATGGCCGCGGGATCGGCGCCGTCGAACCAGAGGTGGGGCGCGCTCGGGGACGCGGGCAGCGCGGTGAGCGGCGGGAGATCGAGGCCGTCGGCGCGTGTGTTGGTGGGCGCGACGAGCGTGAGCGTGAGGGCGCACAAGGGGACGAGCGCGCGGCGACGGCGCGACGCCGAGGGTGAAGGCGATGACATGAGCGGCTCCCGCGTGGCCGTGTCGTGATCCGAGCCGGGGGTGGGCTCGGCGCGATGGGCGGATCGTGCACGAGGACCCGCACCCGGGCAATCGCCGGGAGCGCCCGCGTAAGATCCAACATCCAAAGGCCTTCGCCAGTCCGGCAGCGAGGGGCGACCGGCGTGAGCGGTACGAATGATTGACTTCTGTGAGTCGGTTGCGGAGAGTTTTCTTGGTAAACGGCGCGGGCCGTCGCCTCCCACCCGTCCATGGGGAGATCCTTCATGTGTCGACGCCTCGCGTCTGCTGCTTTCGCGCTGCTTCTTTTCATCCAAGTGCCCGCGCGCGCCGGCTCTGCGGAGATCATCGCCGTCGCCGAACGAGAGGCGCGCGACATGGGCATCGACGGGACCTGGGAGTTCCTCGACCCGGACGGCGCGTTCGTCGTGCGCTTCGGCTTCGACGCCGGGCCGCTGCAGGAGATGCGCATGGCGATCGAGTTCGCGCTCGACGCGGTTCCGCCC
Source organism: Deltaproteobacteria bacterium (assembly GCA_011526585.1). Lineage (GTDB taxonomy): Bacteria > Myxococcota_A > UBA9042 > PHBI01 > PHBI01 > WYBB01. Next base: position 5,532 of record WYBB01000075.1, on the reverse strand, counting down.
GGCGCCACCATCACCGACGCCTCGCTGCGCATCTTCGTCAGCCAGATCCACGAGTCCCCGACGGCGATGGTCTATGGCTACGCCGGTAACGGCACGATCGATCTCGACGACATGGTTGCGCCCGAGCTCGTCCATGGTCCCTACGCGCCCCAGACCCTGTCGCAGAGCTTCGACGTCACCGACTTCGTCAACGACCTCATCGCCGACGGCGAGGGCTACGCCGGCTTCTCCTTCCGCTATGAGACCCAGATCCTGAACTCGAACGTTCAGGTCACCAGTCACGACAACACCAACGTCCCCGCCGAGCGCTACCCGACCCTCATCGTCACCTGGGCCGACCCGTGCGGCGACGGAGTGCTCGTCGCCGGCGAGCAGTGCGACGACGGCAATCCCACGGACGACGACGGCTGCACCGCGTGCCAGATCGACCGGCGCCACTGGTGCGAAGGCGAGCCCTCGGTGTGCACCCCGGTCGCGAGCGCGTCGCAGTCACTGTTCGTCGTCGATACCACGACCGACGCGCTGAGCTACGGCTTCCTCCCCTGCACCGAAGAGATCGCGGGCGACTGCACCCTGCGCGACGCGCTGCACCTCTCCGACAACGGCGACACGATCCAGTTCAGCTCGAGCGTCTTCACCGACGCGACGACGGGCGTGATCGCGGTGAACGCGGCGTGGGGAGCGCTCCCGGTCATCGAGCAGGGCACGCTCACGATCGAGGGCAACTTCTCCCGCGTCATCCTCGACGGCAGCAACGCGCTCGCCGGCAGCGACGGCCTGGTGGTCACCTCGTCGGGTAACGTCATCGGCGGTCTCACCATCCGCAACTTCGACGGCGACGGCCTCGTCATCGCCGACGCCGGCTCCAACGGCATCGGCAACTGCGCTGGCGTCGATCATCTGCGCAACCGCCTCGTGCACAACGGCGGCTACGGCATCCGCGTCTTCGGCGAGGCATCCGACAATACGCAGCTGCGCGGCAACATCGTCGGCGTCGACGACACAGGCCGCGCCGCCAACGCGCTCGGCGGCATCCTCGTCGAGGCCGGGCCCGACTCGACGAGCGTCGGCTGTCTCGGCGAATACGACTCCCAGATGATGTTGATCGCCGGCAACGACGGCAACGGCATCTCCTTCATCGGCCCGAGCACTGTCGGCGCGACTTTCATGTCGACGACGATCGGCACGCCGACCCATCCCAACACCGGGCACGGCGTCTTCATCGATGGCGCCGACGACATCCACAAGCCGTCCTACACCGGCTATCCGCCGGTCGAGTTCTACATCCGCAACAACACCGGCGACGCCGTCCACGTGAAGAGCGGCCTGCGCAACCGCTTCCTCCTCCGCGACAACTACTACACGCTGGTCATCGAGAACAACGGCGGCCTGGCCTTCAACCTCGCGGCGCCCGACGACCCGAGCGACGGCGTGACGCCCAACGATCCGGACGACTCGGACACGGGACCGAACAACCTCCTGAACTTCCCGGTGATCGCCAGCGTGAGCCCGGTCGGCGGCGGCAGCGTGTCGGTGGCGGGGACCGCCTGCGGCTCGTGCCAGGTCTGGATCTACCAGGCGGCCATCGACCCGTCGGGTCACGGGGAGGCCGCGAAGCTTCTCACGACCACCAACGCGAACGCCGACGGCGCGTTCTCCGCGACCGTCGTCCTGCCGGCCGGCGCCTCGGTCACGGCCGTCGCGCTCGACGGCGACAACAACATGTCCGAGTTCGCCCTCAACGTCCCGGGACCGAGGGTGTTGCTGGTCGACTCGACCGACGACTCGGTCCTCAGCGCGTGTACGGACGCGCCGGACGACTGCACGTTGCGCGGGGCACTGACGGTCGCCAACGGTGACACCATCCAGTTCGAGCCGAGCGTGTTCACGACCGACACCACGATCTTCGTCTCCGACTCGGCGTTGCCACCGCTCGCCAGCGGGCTCGTCACCATCGATGGGATGATCGGCCGCGTGGTGATCGACGGAAGCTTCGCGCCGGCCGGCAGCGACGGCCTGCGCGTGACGTCCTCGAAGAACACGATTACCGGCCTCATCGTGCAGAACTTCGGAGGCGACGGACTCGTCATCGACGACGCTCAAGGCAACACCGTCGGCACCTGCGTCCAGTATGATGGCAATCGCATCAACCGCTTCAGGAACAACGCCGGATACGGGATCCACGTGCGCGGTGAGGCCTCGGACCAGACGGTCATCGGCGGCAACGTCGTCGGTGGCAGCGTCGCCCAGGGCAACGGTCTGGGCGGCATCCTCGTCGAGAACGGGCCCGACGAGACGACCCTCGGCTGCCAGGGGGAGCAGGACAACAACGCGATCATCGTGACCGGCAATGGCGGCGACGGCATCTCCTTCGTCGGCCCGAGCGTCGAAGGCGCCACGTTCCGATCCGCGTTCATCGGCATGTCCGGCGCGGCCAACGACGGACACGGCATCTTCATCGACGGCGCGAACGACGTGCAGAAGCCATCCTACACCGGGTATCCGCCGATCGAGTTCTACGTCCGCTACAACAAGGGCGACGGCATCCGGGTGAAGAGCGGACAGCGCAACCGCTTCCGCCTGCGCGACCAGTATTACCAGTTGGCGATCGAGCACAACGATGGGCTCGCCTTCAACCTCGAGGATCCCGCCGATGGGCCCGACGGCGTGACCCCCAACGACGATCCGAGCGACCTCGACGACGGACCCAACGGCCTCCTCAACTTCCCTGTCATCGCGTCCGTGGAGGCGGCCGGTGGTGGCAACGTAGTCGTGACCGGGACTGCCTGTGCCTCGTGCGAGGTGTGGCTGTTCCAGTCGAGCAACGACGCCTCCGGCCACGGGGAAGCGGCCAGGCGCCTCACCACGCTGAACGCGAACGAGGCGGGCTCGTTCTCGGCAACAGTCACGCTCACCCCCGGGGCCTCGGTCACCGCGGTCGCCATCGACGCGCTCCAGAACATGTCCGAGCTCGCAGCGAACGTGCAGGGGCCGCGCGTGCTCGTCGTCGACACGACGGCGGACGATGTGCGCAGCGCCTGCACCGAGGCCGACGACGATTGCACCTTGCGCGGCGCGATCCTCGTCGCGCAGGGCGACACGATCCAGTTTGCGCCGACGGTATTCACATCGAACACCCACATCATGGTGACCGAGCCGCTCCCGCCGCTGGCCGGCGCGAAGGTGACGATCGACGGCAACTTCAACAACGTGATCATCGACGGCACCAACGCCGGCGAGGACGTGGACGGGCTGCGCATCACGTCACCGAACAACACCATCGGCGGCATCACCATCCAGAACTTCACCGGTCATGGCCTGGTGGTCGACGACGCGGCGGGCAACCTCATCGGCACGTGCACCCAATGGGACGACAACCACCGCAGCCGTTTCCTCGGCAACGGCAAGTACGGAATCCGCGTGGTCGGCGAGGGCGCGGACCAGACGATCCTCGGCGCCAACATCGTCGGGTTCTCGGCCGGTGTCCGGCGTGCGAACGGTCAGGGCGGTGTGATCGTCGAGGCCGGACCCGACGGCACGACCGTGGGCTGTCCCGGCGAGCAGGACGGCAACGCGATGATGATCGCCGGCAACGCCGGGCACGGCATCACCTTCAAGGGGCCGAGCACCGAGGGCGCGACGTTCCGTTCGACCTTCATCGGCCTTTCGGGGCTCCCCAATGATGGCAGCGGCATCTACATCGACGGCGCCAACGGGATCAGCAAGCCCTCGTACACCAGCTACCCGCCGATCGAGTTCTACGTCCGCTACAACCTCGGTGACGGCGTCCGCATCAAGAGCGGCCTCCGCAACGACTTCTTCATCCGCGACAACTACTACTCGCTCGCGATCTCCAACAACGGCGGTCTCGCGGTCAACCTCGAGGCGCCGGGTGACGGAGCGGACGGCGTCACCCTGAACGACCCCGGAGACGCTGACTTCGGGGCGAACGCGCTCCTCAACTATCCCGAGATCCGGAGTATCCAGAGCCAGGCGGGAAACGACTACCTGGTGAAGGGCGTCGCGTGCCCGACGTGCAACGTGCGCGTCTACACGGCGAGCGACGAGCCGTCGGGACATGGCGAGATGGTGAGGCTGCTCGGCGCGACCAACGCCGACTCGCTGGGTGTGTGGTCGATCAGCGTCAACTACGGAACGACCAGCGCGGACTCGGCCATCACCGCGACCGCGACGGACGGCAGCGGCAACATGTCGGAGCTCGCGCTCAACGCCAACATCTTCGAGTTCATCGCGATCACCGACGTGTGCGGCAACGGGCAGCCGGGGATCGGCCCGCCCGACGACAACGAGCCGAGCGAGGAGTGCGACGACGGCAACACCCAGAGCGGCGACGGCTGCTCGTCGGTGTGCACGCTCGAGACCTGTGGTGACGGCATCCGCCAGCAGGCGCTGGGGGAGGCGTGTGACGGCTCCGACGCCGACGACGGCGACGCCTGTACGGTCGGCGATGTGTGCAAGTCCGACTGCAGCGGCGTGGACCTGTCTCAGCCGATCCCGAAGGACTGCGACGACGGCGACGCCTGCACCGTCGACGGCTGCATTGCACCCGGCGGCACCTGCACCTGGACCCCGGTCGTGTGTGCTGTGGACGAGGTCTGCGATACCACGCTCGGCTGCGTCGCCTGCTTCGACTCCGCGCCCGCGAGTGAGCTCGACAGCGGCTGCGACGAGAGCGCGCCGCTCTGCATCGACGGCGCCTGCGCCGAGTGCATCTCGGACGACGAGTGCGCGCCCGGGCTCGCCTGCCTGGACAACGCCTGCGTCGGCTGCGGCGACGGCGTGCTCGAGGCCAGCGAGGACTGCGACGACGGCGACGCGATCATCGGCGACGGCTGCAGCGCGTGCCTGAAGGATCCGGGCTTCACCTGTGACGGCGAGCCGTCGGTGTGCACGCCGATCAGCAACGCGGGTCAGTCCTTCTTCCTCGTCGATCGCACCGCCGACACGCGCAACATCACCTCGATCCCCTGCGTCGAGCCGGATGTGCCCGACGATTGTTCGCTGCGCGACGCGCTCACGTTCGCCGACACCGGCGACACGATCCAATTCTCGGGCACCGTGTTCACGACCGGCGCGCCCGGCGTGATCATGGTCTCGGACGACGCGTCGCTCGATCCTTTCCCGCCTGCCCGGCAGGACTTCCTGACGATCGAGGGCAACTACATCGCGGTCGTGATCGACGGCAGCAATGCACCCGCGGGATCGAACGGGCTCGAGATCACCGGAGCGAATGTCACCGTGAAGGGGCTGACCGTCCGCAACTTCGACGGCGACGGCATCGTCGTGCGCAACGCCAACGCGATCCTCGGCGCCTGCGATAACGACTCGCGCTGGAACCGCGTCATGGACAACGGCGGCTACGGCGTGCTCGTCACGGGCGAGGCCGCGGACGGCACGCGCATCCAGCGGAACCAGGCCGGGCCTGGCAACGGGCTCGCGGGCCTCGGTGTGGTCGACGGCCCGGACGACGTCGACATCGGCTGCGGGTTCACCGGGGCGACGTTCAGGGCG
>WYBB01000074.1 GCA_011526585.1 Deltaproteobacteria bacterium | reverse complement strand
GAGAGCACGCCGATCGCGTAGAGCCCGGGCGTGGTGATCTCGAAGGTGAAGACCTCGTCGGGGGTGCCGCGGCCGCTGTTCTCCTCGAAGCCGTCGATGAGCGGGCAGGCGTCGAGCGCGTAGTCGTCGTCGACGGTGTCGAGGGAGAGGTCGCCGATCTCGGAGAACTCGCCGAACTCGTCCTCGATCATCTCGTAGGGGGCGAGGCAGGTGTCGCCGGTGTCGTCGACGCAGATCCCGACGTCACAGGTCTCGCCGAAGGGGCAGCCGCAGACGCCGCCGCAGCCATCGTCGTCGCCGCAGACGCCGATCTCGCACACGGGCGTGCAGGCCGGGGTGATGAGCACCTCGTAGAAGCCGGCCGCGAAGGTGGCCCAGGTGTCGATGACGAGGGTGTAGGTCTTGGTGGCCGAGAGCTCGTGGTCGAAGAAGTCGAAGTCGCCGTCGGCGCCGTTGTCGACGTAGCCGAGGCAGGCGGCGTCGGCGCAGCCCGGGCCCTCGAAGAGCATGTAGAAGACGTCGGTGTCGAAGTCGGAGAGCACGGCGATGCTGTAGGTGCCGTCCGCCGGGACGGTGAAGGACCAGACCTGGTCGGGGGTGTCGATGCCCGTGGTCTCGACCGAGTCCTGGCCGAGGAGCGTGCAGCTTCCGACCTGGACCTCATCCGTGAGGCCCGACGCGAAGAGATCGCCCGCGCCGTAGAGATCGCCGTCGATCAGCTCGAGCGTGAGCGGCGCGTCACAGGTGTTGCCGACGTCGGTGCTCGCCTCGCAGAGGCCGAGATCGGAGCAGAGCTCGCCGGCCTCGCAGCCGCAGATCCCGCCGCAGCCGTCGTCCTCGCCGCAGAGGCCGGCGATGCAGTCGGGGATGCAGCTCGTGTCGGTGTCGACCGCGTCGGAGCCGTCGCCGGGATCGACGTCGCCCGGACCGGTGTCGGTGACGGTGTCGGTCGGGGTGGTGTCGGCGACGGTGTCGTTGGGGGCGGTGTCGGCGACGGTATCGTTGGGGGCGGTGTCGGCGACGGTGTCGTTGGGGGTGGTGTCGGCGACGGTGTCGTTGGGGGCGGTGTCGGCGCCGGTGTCGTTCGGGACGCTGGTGTCGTCGCCGGTGTCGTTGGGGGTGGTGTCGGCGACAGTGTCGTTCGGGACGCTGGTGTCGTCGCCGGTGTCGTTCGGGACGGTCGTGTCGGCCGGCTCGGTGTCGGGCGTGCTGGTGTCGTTGGGGGCGGTGTCCGGCGTGCTGGTGTCGGCCGGGGTGGTGTCCGGTGTGCTGGTGTCGGCCGGGGTGGTGTCCGGCGCGCTGGTGTCACCGCCGCCGGTGTCGAAGAGGGCATCGCTGCCGGTATCGGGCGTGGCGTCGGCCCCCGAGGTGGCGTCGTCGCCGCAGGCGCCGAGGGCGATGGCGAAACAGGCGCTCAAGGTCCTGATATTGTTTAGAATTCTTCTGTCGCTGCGCATGAGGTACTCCGCGTGGTCGCTTCGGGCGGCGGGACCCTACTCGACTCCGGCGCGGGGCTCAATAAGGTTCGCCCTGGTCCCAGCAGTTGGCGAACTCCGAGGCGAACGCGGCGACGAGATCGGCGTCGGCGGTGATGAGGACGTTTTCGGCGTTCTCCTCGGCGGCGCTGCGCGTCCAGTTGTAGCTGCCGGTGAGCAGGAGGGCGCGGTCGAAGATCGCGAACTTGTGGTGCATGTGGACCGGGCTGCGGTCGATGCGCACGGCGAGCCCGGCGCGGGCGAGGCGCTCGATGTCGCTGCCGAGGTCGTTGGCCTTGTCGTTGTCGCTGACGATGCGCACCTTCACGCCGCGGTGGTGTGCGGCGATGATGGCGCGCGTGATGCGGTCGTCGGTGATGGTGAAGACGGCGAGGTCGGCGCTGTCGCGGGCGTTGTCGAAGGCGCGCACGATGCGCTGGAAGATCGCGTCGCGCGGGGCGAAGTGGGCCTCCGAGCGGGGCGCGGCGTCGGCGGGTGCGCGCTCCTCGGCGAGCGCCTTCTGCACCGCCTCGAGCCACTCGAGCACGACGTCGATCGCGGCGTCGGCGGCGAAGCGCCGGGCGAGCTCGAAGCTCCGCCGGCGCACGCGCAGCCGGAGCTCGGGCGGCGAGGCGACGAGCTGGGCGAGGGCGCGCCGCTCGCCGCGCGTGAGGCGCTGATCGTCCCAGGTGCGGGTGAGGATCTCGTCGATCTCGGGCTCGCTGAGCTTGCTCATCGCGGCGCGTCCTGGGCTTCGTCGGTGACCGCGAGGGTGACGCGCATCTCGACGTCGAGCGGCCGGGGCTCGCCATCGGAGGCGAGCTCGAGCGAGAGCACGATGCGGTTCTCGCCGCTGAGCTTCTTCGGCAACGGGCGCGTGAGGTCGACCTCGATCGTGCCCTCGCCGCTGCCGCTGAGCGACTTCACCTTGGCGGAGAGGCCGCCGGCGAGCGTACCGGCGAGCTCGCCCGGCGGGGCGGCGAGCGTGACGGCGAAGCGCAGGGTGAGCTTGTCGCGCGCGACCGCGGTCGCCTCGAAGGTCGTGGTCTGGTCGAGCATCATGCCGGCCTCCTCGACCTGGTCCTGGACCTCCCACTTGGCGCCGACGCCGATCGGCTCGGCGGGCAGGGGGACCGTCATCTGATCGATGGCGCGCTCGAAGCCCTGCACGATCGGCGCGAGCGCGGCGACGGTGTCCGGACCGGCGTGGCCCTCGGGGAAGGCGAGCGAGAAGCGGCGCGAGAGGCCGCGGGCGCTGACGAGCTTCTGTCCTTCGAGGCCGCGCAGGGCGCGGATCACCTCGGCGAGGCGCTCGCCGGCGCGCGTCGGACCGGGCTCGGCGCCGGGGGCGAGGCCGGCCTCGGCGATCGCCAGGCGCACGGTGGTCTCGCGTTCGGGCGAGGCGGTGTCGGCGTCCGGGCCGACGGTCGCGGTGAGCAGCATGCGCGTCTTCGGCAGGGCGGTCGGCATGCGCTGGCCGGTCGCGCCGAGCTCGAGCTCGGTGCTCATCGCGAGGGCGGCGCGCTGCTCGAGGCCGGCGACGAGCGCGTAGCGCGGCGCGAGGCGCGGCTCGGCCCCGGGCACGAGCAGGCGCAGGCGCGTGGCGGCGGGCGACGCGGGCGCGTCGGCGGTGGCGGCGTCGGGCTCGGGGGCGGTGGCGGCGTCGGGCTCGGGGGTGGTGGTGGCGTCGGGCTCGGGGGTGGTGGCGGCGTCGGCGGCGGGCGGCGATGTCGCGGGGGCGGTCGTCTCGGGCGCGGTCGTCGTCGCGGGCGACGGAGGTGGCGCGTCGCTCTTGCACGCAGGGAGTGCGGACGCGCCGAGCGTCAGGCCAAAGATGATGAGGAGGGCGGAGGTCGTGCGCATCGACGGTCCCCTTGGGTGCGTCGCCGGGCGATTCGGGCGACGCGGGAGACTTGCGCGTCAGGTCCGGGGCGTCAAGGCGACGCGCTCGGCGAGCTCGAGCACGCGCTTGGGGGAGATGACGCCCTTGAAGCGGTAGATGGCGAGGCGCTCGGCGGTGGTGGCGTCGTCGCCGGCGACGGGGGCTTCGTCGAGGTCGCCGCGGGCGGCGAGCGCGATGACGAGGTTGGGAGGTCCGTGGGCGGCGATGAGCGCGGCGCGCCGCTCGAAGGTGCGACGGCGCCAGGCGAAGACGAGGTCGAGCAGGGCCTCGCGGCCGTCGGGGTGGGTGAGCACGAAGTCGGGCACGAGCGTGTCGCGGCCGTCGAGGTCGATGACGCGCGCGGCGGGGGCGAGGCGCCAGGGTGTATTCGTTGATTCGAATGAACGAATGAAGTGCTCCTCCTCGGCGCTGGACCAGGTGCCGGTGTCGCGGCCCTGGGCGACGAGCGGGGCGGTGTCGTCGAGGTGCAGCTCGGCGGGGCGGTCGCGGGCGGCGCCGCGCGACCAGGCGAGCTGCGCGCTGAGCGACCAGCGCTCGCAGCGCACGAGCGCGGGCAGGAAGAGGGCGAGCTGCAGACCGTAGCGGCTGGTCTGCTTGAAGAGCGAGAGCGGGCCGTCGAGCGTCAGGTGGTAGCCGTGGGGGCGCGGCTCGGCGACGAAGAGCAGGCGATGGAACTTGAGCGCGCGCAGGAGGGCGCGGGCGCGTTTCGGGTCGGCGTCGGCGACGTCGGCCTCGAGCTCGCGGGCGCGCAGGAGACAGGCCTGGGCCAGGGCGAGGTTGTAGGTGCCGAGCAAGGCCTCGGGGGCGGGTGGGTCGAAGGCCAGGATGCGCTGGGCGGCGGCGAGATCGGAGAAGAGGCCGGTCTCGATGGCGTCGGGGGAGAGGTCGAGCTCGGCGGCGGCGGCGGCGATGACCTCGGCGCGGGCGGTGAAGCCGGCGGCGGCGGCGGGGCGCACGGGCCAGCGCTGGCCGGCGTGGCGGAAGACGGCGCGGCGGATGGCGGCAGGCGTCACGGGCTCGCCGGTCGTGGCGGCGCGGAGCTCGTCGGCGCCGGTCCGGGCGCGGTCCCAGAGGAGCTTGGCGAGGCCGCGCACGAGGATCACGTCGGGGCGCAGGGCGGCGAAGTCGGCGATCGCCTCGTCGAGCTCGCCGGCGGTGCGGCCGACGTGGGCGGTGAAGCGGGCGGTGAGCTCGGCGGCGTCGGCGCGCAGGGCGGGGCTCTCGGGGTCGATCCAGCGAGGGTGCACGACGCCCTTGCGGAGCTGGGCGCGGATGAGGTCGGTCGTCAGCATGAACGGGTGGCGCGGCGAGGCGAGCGAGGTGGTGGCCGGTTCATCGGTAGGCGCCGTGCTCGCGGCGGCGGGTGGAGACCGACTCCTCGGCACTGTCGGCGGTGATCACCTCGTAGAGGAGCGCCTCCTTGTCGTCGCGCTTGCGCAGGAGGCGGCCGAGGCGCTGCACGTGCTCGCGCACGGTGGCGCTGCCCGAGAGCACGATGCCGACGCGCGCGTTGGGCAGGTCGACGCCTTCGTTGAGCACGCGCGCGGTGACGAGCGCGCGCACGTGGCCGGCGGTGAAGTCCTCGAGGATGGCCTTGCGCTCGGGGCCCGGGGTCTCGTGGGTGAGCGCGGGCACGAGCCAGGTGCGCGCGATGTGGTGCACGGTGTCGTTGTCGGCGCAGAAGATGATCGTCGGGTCGTCGCGGTGGCGGAGCAGGAGCGCCTCGAGGACCTCGAGCTTGGCGCGGCAGGAGAGCGCGATGCGGCGTTGCTCGCGCCAGGCGAGCAGCGCGGCGCGGCCCTCGGGCGAGCGCGCGGCGTGTTGGAGGAAGAGCGACCAGCCCTGGGGCGAGGCGATGGCGATGCGGTTCCGCTCGACGAAGTCGCGGTAGGTGCGGCGCGCACGGTCGTGGTGCTCGCGCTCGTCGGGGGCGAGCTCGACGCGCAGGCGCACCGTCTCGTAGGGCGCGAGGTAGCTGCCGCGCAGGTCCTGGATGTCGCGGCGATAGACGGTCGGGCCGATCAGCTCGGCGAGGCGCGTCTCGCTGCCGTCGCCGCGCTCGGGGGTGGCGGTGAGGCCGAGGCGGAAGGGGGCGATGAGGCCTTCGGCGGCGGTGGCGTAGGCGGGGCTCGGCAGGTGGTGGCACTCGTCGAAGACGACGAGGCCGAAGCGATCGGCGAGGCGCTCCATGTGGATGTGCGCCGAGTCGTAGGTCGTGATCGTCAGCGGCTTGAGGTCGTGCATGCCGCCGCCGATGGCGCCGACGAGCTCGGCCGAGAACGCGGCGGCGAGGAGGCCGACCCACTGGTTCATGAGGTCGATGGTCGGGGCGACGACGAGCGTCGAGCGCTGGGTCTCGATGATCGCCAGCTCGGCGAGGTAGGACTTGCCGGCGCCGGTCGGCAGCACGACGACGCCGCGGCGGCCGGCCCTGGACCAGGCGTCGAGCGCCTCGGCCTGGTGCGGGTGTGGGGCGCGTACGCGGCGATGCACGAGCGCGAGCTCGAGGTAGTTGCGCACCTCGTCGCGCGGGGTGAGCTCGGCCTTGACGAGCGCGGTGAGCGCCGCGCGGTACTGGCGGCCGGGGCCGCGCAGGCGGTGGGCGATGCGCGGGTCGGAGACGAAACCGAGCGGGGTCAGGCGCTCGAGCAGGAGGTCGCGCGTGGCGGGGGCGAGGTGCTCGAGCCCCTCGACGACGATGGTGCCGCGGTCGGAGCGCAGGAGCGGCACCGCGGCGCCGTCCGTTCGGCTCACGCGATCTCCTTGAGCTGCACGTGGTCCTTGCGCGCGTCGGCGGCGATGACCTCGAAGCGCAGGACCGTGCCGGGCGGGCGGCGGCGCTTGAGCTGCAGGAGCTCCTGGATGGCGATGGGCTGCAGCTCGCATAGCGTCTTCTTGCCGAGCTCGCGCAGGACCGTGGCGGTGAGGGTCGTGCCGGGGTTCTGTTCGAGGTAGCGCAGGGCGTAGAAGCGCCGCGACTCCTGCTCGACCTTGCGGACCTGGGCCGAGCGGCGGCCGAGCTCGAAGAGGTGCGCCTGCAGCTTGGGCGGCGGGAAGAGCGGGCGGCCGGTCTTGAGGAAGTGCGCGAGCTGCTGGTGCATGAGGAGATCGGCGTAGCGGCGGATCGGGCTCGTGACCTGGGTGTAGGCGGGCACACCGAGCGACCAGTGCGGGGCCGCGTCGAGCTGCAGGACCGAGGGCTTGAGGCGGCGCAGGAGCTCGTATTGTTGGGCGGCGTCATCGACGCGACCGGTGCGCGGATCGGCGACGACGGGCGCGCCGTCGGGCGGGGCCTGCGCGCGGTAGATGCAGGGGATCTGGTTGTCGGCGCAGAAGAGGGCGGCGCCGGTGCAGGTGGCGACCATGAGCTCCTGCACGAGCTGGCGCGCGGGGGCGAGCGGGTCGCCGATCTTGAGGCGGATGCGGCCGTCACCATCGCGCGGGGCGTCGTAGTAGACCTCGGGGCGCTGGAAGGTGACGGCGCCGCGCGCGTGGCGCCAGGCGCGGTGGCGGTCCATCAGCGCCTGCAGCCGGGCGAGTAGCGGGCCGGCGGGGTCGCGCGTCGGGTCGCGCAGGATGGGGTCGCCTTCCTCGTAGCTCAGGCGACGGGTGATGCGTGCGCGGCCGCGCTTGATCTCGAAGCCGGAGAGGCTGCCGTCGGCGGCGAGCTCGAAGGAGAAGTCGAGCACCTGGCGGGTGCCGTCGCAGTCGAGGGAGAGCGGCCCGTCGCTCAGACGCGGCGGCAGCATCGGCAGCTTGCCCTCGGGCAGATAGACGGTCGAGGTGCGCTCGGCGGCGACGCGGTCGAGCAGGGAGCCTGGTTGGATCCAGGCGGCGGCGTCGGAGATGAGGACGTGTACGCGCGAACCGGTGAGCGCCATCGCGTCGTCGACGTCGGTCGTGTCGGCGTCGTCGATGGCGATGGCCTCGAGCGCGCCGAGGTCGACGCCGGCGGGTGGCTGGTGGGCGGCCAGGCGCTCGGCCTCGACCAGCACGTCGGCGCTGAAGGTGAGCGGGATCTTCGCGCGGTGGGGCGCGAGGTTTTCGTGCGGGCCGAGCTCACCCAGGCGCACGAGGAGCTCGAAGGCGCGCTCGGCCGAGGTGTCGAGGCGCTGGCACAAGGGCTCCACCTCCGCCCAGTGGGACGAGAGGCGCCCGCTGGCGGCCACGTCGATCAGCGCGTCCCGGTAGCTGGCCCACGCGAGCTCGCACTCCGACGGCGTGCCCTCGAGTGGCTCGTCGGTGCGGCCAGGGCGGCCCAGGCGCGCGGAGACCGCGGCGACGGCGAGCCGGAGCCTGCGCTCTGCGGCTTCCTTCTCGGCGCGCCTGGCCAGGGTCTCCGCGACGGCGGCGGCGCTCTCGCGCGTGAGCGCGCGATCGCGGATCGTGAAGTGGGTCGGATCCGAGAAGATCGCGACCGCGACCGCGTCGGCGGCCAGCGTCGGGTCCACATGGTCAACTCGCTCGGGCGCGAGCGCGAGCGCGGCGACGAGCTCGGGATCGGCCTCGGCCTTGCGGGCTTCCAGCGTGCGCCATGCGCCGGCGAGATCGACGAGCGCGGCCAGGCGCCGCGCCTCGTCCCAATATGCCGCGAGCGCCTCGGCGGAGGCGACCTCGACGCGCCCCGCCCAGAACAGGCGCGCGCCCGCCACCGCGAAGCGCTTCGCGTCCAGGCTCTCCAGCGCCAACCGCGACCCGTCGCGCGCCATGACGCGCGCGCAGGTGAGCGCGCCGCGCTCGGCCAGGAGCACCGCGGTGCCTACGTCGCCCGCCGCCACGCCGCTGCCGGGGCCGCGCGCCGCGACCGCGTCGCCGTGCACGGGCGCGCTCAAGCCGCGGCTCCACGGGTGATCGCGCGCGCGACGGCGGCGGCGAGCCCCGACTCGCGCACCTCGATCGACGCGTTGCTCACCGCGATGCGCATCGCCTTCTCGGTCCCGACCAGCACGACGAGTCGCTTGCCACGCGTGACCGCCGTATACAACAGGTTCCGTCGCAGCATCTTGAAGTGGTGCGTCGAGACCGGCAGGACCACCGCCGGGTACTCGCTTCCCTGGGACTTGTGCACCGTGACCGCGTAGGCGAGCACCAGGTCGTCCCAGGCGTCGCGCTCGTAGACGACCAGGCGGTCGTCGACCTCGACGTGCAGCTGGCCGCCGTGCACGCGCCTGACGATGCCCATGTCGCCGTTGAAGACGCCGCGCTCGTAGTCGTTGCGGATCTGCATGACCTTGTCGCCTGCGCGGAACGGCGCGGCCGGCGCGGCCTCGAGCTTGAAGTCGCCCTGGTCGGAGGGAGGTGGGTTGAGGAGCGCCTGCAGGCGCAGGTTCAGGGCCTCGACCCCGATCGGGCCGACGCGCATCGGCGCGAGCACTTGCACGTCGCGCACCGGGTCGAGCCCGAAACGCTCGGGGATGCGCTCGACGATGAGCTGTTCGATCGTCTGCCGGATCTGCTCGGGGTCCTCGCGCACGACGAAGTAGAAGTCGCGCAGCGCGTCGGCCGGCGGCGTCGGCGCCACGACGCGCCCCTCGTTGAGCGCGTGCGCGGCCTCGACGATCGCCGAGCCCTTGCCCTGGCGATAGATGTCGGTCAGGCGCGCGACCGGGATGGCGTTCGACGCGATGAGGTCGGTCAGCGGTGCGCCCGGGCCGACGGGCGGGAGCTGGTCCTTGTCGCCGACGAGCACGAGGCGCGCGCCGG
>WYBB01000073.1 GCA_011526585.1 Deltaproteobacteria bacterium | reverse complement strand
GCCTCGAGCGAGCGCGGCGCCTCGTCGATCGCCGGGTCGAGGCGCGTCAGCAGCGCGCTCGGATCGTCGGGGCCCATCGCCGGCGCGGCCGCGAGCCGATCGAGCCACCCCTGTATCGCGGCGGTCGCCGCGGCGAGCCAGCGCTCGCGCGTCTCGTGATCGGGTTCGAGCGCATGCATCGGCGCGGCTCTACCGCATAAATCGCCATGAATTCAAGGTTCTCCCGAACGAACCGGAGGAATTGAGCCGACCGTCGATCAGAACTTCGCCTCGCCCGACGATTCGCGTAGGGTCCGCCCTCGCGCCGGGCGACGACCGCGGCGGCGCGGCGGCCGGAGGCCCCATGGAAGTAGCGAAGAACACCGAGACGACCCGCACGCACGCGCACCTCTTCCGCGTCGCGCGCACCGTCGGGCTGGCCTTCGGGATCGTCGTCGTGCTCGGCAAGGGCTCGCGCGGCGAGGTCCCCGAGCCGATGCCCGGCGTGAGCGAGGCGCCGATCGAGACCGCGGCGACCGAGCCTGGCGGGCCGACTCCGGCGGCCACCGTCGATCAGAGCGACGCGACGCCGACGCCCGCGAAGAAGGAGAAGTCGCCGTGGCGCGGCTCGACGATCGCCTACCGCAACGCGGTGACGGCGATCACCATCGATCGCTCCGCCGAGCTGACCTACAACCCGTTCTGGGGCATGGCGCTCGAGCTCGCGCCCCGCTACGCGTTCGACGACGTGTGGAGCCTCGCCGCCTCGCTCGAGATCGCGCGCGAGATCACCGAGGCCGACGACACGACCTTCGCCGACGAGACGCTCCTCGGTGACCTCGGCCTGCGCCTTTCGGCCGCGCGCTTCGCGACGATCCCGGGCGCCAAGATCGACATCTCCGCCGGGCTAGGCCTGGGGCTGCCGACGAGCAAGGCCTCGCAGGGCGACACCCTGATGTTCTCGCTCTCGCCGTCGCTCAGGCTCTCCCGCTCCTTCGAGGACGTGCTCGAGGGTCTGAGCCTCGGCTACACGCTCGGCTTCACCAAGCTCTTCCACCGCTATACGACCGGCGAGCTCGCCTCGCCGGCGATCGCCGGCTGCACGTCCTTCGATCTCGGCAGCTGCGATCGCTTCCTCAACACCGGCTATCGCAACGCGAGCTTCCGCCTGTCCAACGGCTTCGACGTCGGCCTCGACATGACGAGCTGGCTCTCGGCCTCGGCGAGCTTCGCCATCATCGTGTCGTGGCTGCACGACGACGTCGAGGATGAGCGCGTGAGCAACGTCACCCTCGAGCCCACCGACGAGCGCTACGCGCTGGCCGCGGACCTCGGCGTCTCCGCGACCTGGTGGAAGCCGCTCGAGGTGCGGCTGGGCGCCTCGACCATCAACCCGCAGCTCCGCCCCGACGGCGGTCGCTACGCTCCCTTCTTCAACCGCTTCACCACCCTGTATCTCGATCTGCGCCTCGACGTCGCCGCGCTGGTCCAGGACCTCACGTCGCCATGAGCCCCCGCGAACCGTCACCCCTTCCATCAGGAGATCCGTCCTTGTCCCGCCACCACCACCGCTACCTCGCGCTCCTGTCGGGGCTCGCCGTCGTCGCCTGCGCCGAGGAGCGCCCGCCGATCGACCGCGTGCAACCCGACGTGCTGGAAAAGTCCTTCTTCGTCGGCGACCTGCTCCAGGATCCCAGCGACGACCCCGAGTTCTACCAGCAGGGCACGCTGGTCGACGTCGGCTTCGGCGCCTCGCAGGACGGCCTCTTCACCAACACCTACGCCCAGCCGCTCAACCGGGTGAAGTTCCAGATCACCGAGAACTACCTGATCGCGCGCATCACCTACGAGCGCATCAACGACTCGGATGGCAAGGGCGCGGGGCCGGCGACCAACGACGGCGTCATCGCCGCGATGTACAAGATCGACAAGCACTTCGACATCCAGAAGGTCTACAACTCCACGACCGGCGAGGAGCTCAACATCGTCGAGGAGAACGCCTCGGATCGCCCGTGGTACGAGCGCAAGTACATGCGCGTCGACTGGTCGTCGAACCTCGCGACCGACACCTACGACTTCGACACGCTCTCGATGATGGCGGTCTACGGCGGCGTCACCTACGAGCCGATGGCCTACTACATCAACGACCCGGACGACCCGGACGCGCCGCACTTCGACCTCGAGGACGGCTACTTCGACATCACCACCAAGGCCTTCGCCTCGCCGGAGATGATCGATCTGACGATGTTCGACTGGGGCATCGACGCCTTCCCGGCGTGCTACCTCGAGAACGACTTCCTCGGCGGCAGCTACCCGTCGGGCAACTGCAACCCCTCCGAGCTCACGATTCGCCAGGCGTTCCTCAAGATCAAGCCGAGCGACTACGAGCCCGCGCACTGGGACGGCGAGCGCTTCCAGGCCTTCGGCCCGTTCACCAAGGACCGCTACGGCTTCTCGCGCAACTACGGCATGTCCGACACCAAGTGGCACCGCTTCATCTCGCGCTACGACATCTGGCAGCGCAGCCACTACTACGACGACCCGGCGACGATGACCGGCCCGGTCGAGTGCTTCACCCCGGACACGACGCCGTATGGGCTGTCGCCGCACCGCGACCTCGACGAGGACGGCACCGAGGACGAGTGCGCCGAGGTCGGGCGCGGCTCGCGCTGCGACGAGTACTCGCAGAAGTGCACGCTGCCCTTCCGCGACCGCGTGGCCAAGCCGATCGTCTGGTACTACTCCGAGAAGAACGACCAGGACTACTGGGACCCGAGCTACGAGGGCACGCACCACTGGGACGTGGCGATGCGCTCGGCGGTGATGACGGCGAAGTACGCCGAGTGCCAGCGCATGGGCGAGGCGGACTGCGCGACGAGCTTCCCGGTCTACTTCGGCCAGCAGGACGACAACGACCACGCGATCAACCTGGCGCGCGAGGTCGACGACTGCCGCAACGGGCTCGCCCACCACGATCGCGGCCGCGACCGCGCCGCGTGTGACGCGCTGGCCGACGAGCTCGGGCAGGCGCGCGGCCTCGCCCCGGGCGTCATCGCGCTGGCGAAGATGGACGAGATGATCGTGCTCTGCCATAGCCCGGTCGAGGCGAACGACCACCCGCTCTGCGGCGAGCGCCTGCCCGCCGGCATGACCGGCGCCGACTGCGTCGCGCCGGCCGACGAGGAGGCCGAGGCCGCCTGCGACAAGGCCGTGCGCGCGCGCCTCGGCGACATCCGCTACCACCAGGTCACGGTGGTCGAGACGCCGCAGGACGAGTCGCCGTGGGGGATCTACGTCGACGCCGAGGACCCGCTGACCGGCATGAAGGTCGCGGCGAGCATCAACGTGTGGTCCTCGGTGACCGACCGCTGGAGCCAGGCGATCGTCGACGTCGCGCGCTACATCGGCGGCGAGCTGACGACCGCGGAGATCACCGACGGCGACAACATCAAGGACTGGGCGCTGGCGAGCCAGGCCGCCGCGGGCGGAGGGGCCCTGCCGCGGCTTTCCAAGGCCGAGGTCAAGGACAAGCTCGGCGACGTCGTCGGCAAGAAGCTCGAGGAGGTCGACGCGGCGGCGGCGGCGCAGAGCGGCTCGCGCCCGATGGAGGTCGCGCGCCAGATCAAGCAGCAGCTGAAGACGGTCGCGGCCAAGGTCGGCGCGCCGTCGTCGAACCGGCCGCTCTACGCGGCGCGTCGGCAGGTGGCCGCGGGCACCGAGCTCGAGGCGGCGCTGATGACGCCGATGATGCAGGAGCTGACCGGGGTCTCGGGCATGCCGCTGTCGCAGAGCATGCTCGACGTGGCGAGCCCGCTGCGCGGGGCGAACCCGTCGATGCAGCGCGACTTCCGCCACATGAAGGAGATGGCGCTGGCCGAGCGCGGCGCGTGCATCATGCACGAGGCGCCGGCGCCGCTGGCGATGGCCGATCTGGCCAAGCTGCTGCAGAAGAAGTTCGGCGACTTCGACCCGTCGCAGGACAAGGCGACCCAGCAGGAGCGCGCGGAGAAGATGCGGCGCTACATCGCGCTGAGGGCGCACCTCGGCGTGCTGGTGCACGAGATGGGGCACTCGATCGGCATGCGCCACAACTTCGTCAGCTCGGCGGACGCGTGGGGCTATCGGCCGCAGTACTGGCAGCTGCGCACCAAGAACGGCGCCGTGACGCGCGTGTGTGACGACCTCTCGGGCGACGGCGAGGACTGCGTCGGGCCGCGCTACTTCGATCCGGTCACGCCGCACGAGCAGGAGAACTTCATCTGGGCCTTCATGCAGTCGACGGTGATGGACTATCCCGGCGAGGGCACGCAGGAGCTGCGCGGCCTGGCGGTCTACGACTTCGCGGCGGCGCGCTTCTTCTACGGCGACGTCGTCTCGGTGCACGCCGACCCGAGCCACAACGTCGGCACGCCGCGCTCGGTCGGGCTCCTCTCGAAGATGGACAACTTCGGCGGGATCCTCGGCCTCGCGCCGCAGATCGGGCAGACCGAGATCCACTACTC
>WYBB01000072.1 GCA_011526585.1 Deltaproteobacteria bacterium | reverse complement strand
TCGGCGCGACGCAGTGCTCGGCGATGAACGGGTAGCGATCGGTGTAGAAGAGGTTGTCGGCGAGCTCGAGCACCTCCGAGCACCGCGCGACGACGTCGATCTCGTGCGGCGGCGGCGCGGCGCTCGCACATCCGATGAGGATCGTCGTGACGACGGGCCATGGCTTCATGCCCGATGCATAGCAGGATTCGCGGCCGCCGTCGCGCGGGCGCTGGCGATCGAGGCACGGTCGCAGGGCACCAGCCCCGTTGGCGCCAGGGCCAGGTCACCGGCTGCCCTGGGGATCCCTCACAAGGTGACCTGCCAGCCGAGCGAGACTTCGTGACGCAGCTCGGTCCTGCCTCCGACCGCTTCGTGCCGCTGCACGTAGCCCGCGCTGAAGCGATGCCGCCAGCCGGCGGTGAAGCGCACGCCGCAGAGCGCGAGCCAGTGTCCGCCGCTGTCACCCGAGCGCGGCTGCAGGTAGTCCGCGGCGTTGCCCGCGCCGCCGCCGACTTCGAGGGCCCAGGCCTGCGACGCCGCCCAGCGCGCGCGCAGGAGCCCGGCGTGGGTCGTCTTCCCCGAGTCCTCGAGGCCGAGCCAGTAACGCAGGTCGAGCTCGACCGGATCGAAGACCACCGTGACAGCAGGGCTCAAGACGTGCGCGCCCGCGGCGGACACGGAAGGCGATCCGCTCGCCCCGTCAGCGTCGGCGAAGCCGAGGCGCCAGTAGCGCAGGCTCGCCCAGAGCGGATCGGCGATCTTCAGGGTCGGCTCGATCCAGGCGGAGAGCTCGGGTGCATAGCCCGCTCCGCCGAGCGCGCCGCCGATGCCGGCCTCGAGCGCCGCGCCGTCGCCACGCCACCTCACGAGCCCGTAGGCGAGCGTCGCCGTGCCCATGTCGTATCGGCCGTCGCGATCGCGCAGCTCGAACGCGGCGCCGGCGGAGAGCTCGTCGACCACCCTGGCCATCACGCCGAGGCGGGTCGCGATCTCGTGCCAGCGCTCGCCGGTGCTGAACGACGACTCGAGCGCCAGATCGAACGAGGCGGACTCCTGCTCGAGCCGGTCGCGCACGATCCCGCGCTTGAGGCGCGCGTCGGCGTCGTCCGGCCAGCTCTCGAGATAGCTCGAGAAGCCCTGGTCCGCACCGGCCCAGTCATGGCTCCAGTAGCGGAGGTCGGCGGCGAGCATCGCCGTCTCGCGGTCCCGCATCACGTCGGGAGCGCGCTCGCGCACCGCGGAAAGGCGCTGCTGCGCCTCGTCGAGGCGCCCGGTCCAGGCGAGCAGTCGCACCTGCCAGAGCTGGATGTCGATGTCCTCGGGGTAGCGCTCCAGACCGCGCTCGGCCCACTCCAGCGCGGGCCCGAAGCGCTCTTGCAGACCGAGCGCGCGCGAGAGCTCGAGCCAGGTCCCGACATCCTCGGGACGCTCTCCGAGGCAAGTGCGGGCGGCGAGCTCCGCTTCGGCGAACGACCGGGCGAGACGCAGGCTGCGCGCCTCGGGGCAGCCGTCGGCGCGGGCGGCCGAGCCGACCAGGGCGGCCGCTGTGATCGCGAGCGGCAAGGCGAGAAGCGACTTCATGCACCTCCTATCGTGATCCGACCCCCGAATCATGAGCGCGCACCCACCGGAGACTTGTAACCTCGACGTGCACGTTCGGCTCATGGGGTTGGTCGAACCAACCGATGTCACCGGTGGCCGCCTCGAGGAGGTCCCGCCCATGAAGCTCCCCCGCATCCCCCTGCTCTCCCTTTCGGTCCTTCCGGTCTTCACCCTTTCCGTCGGAGCTGGTTGCTCCTCGGACAAGGAACCCGGCCCGACGACGACTGGCGACGGGCGCGTGACGATCAACTCCGACGGCGACGACCTCTCGGACAACGTTCAGACCCGGGACGAGCCGGTGGACGTGCAACCGGACGGCACCCCCAACGGCCTCGTCTTCGTGCCCGACCCGGTCTACACGCTGACCCTCGTGGCCGAGGTCTCGCCGCCGCAGATCGACGGCGAGGAGCTCCAGGCGACGGCGGTCTCGTTCGACGGCGAGCGGGCGGCGGTGTCCTACAACAGCGCGGGCAGCGCGCGCATGGGCGCCATCGACATCTTCGTCTTCGACCAGAACCGCCGACCGCGCCTCGCCTCGCGCGCGACCTTCGACGACACGGACGTCAACGCCGTGACGGCGGCGGGCGGGCGCGTCTGGCTCGCGACCGCGACCGCCGACGAGAGCTTCGGCACGCCGGCGGTGCTCGAGGGTCTGAGCGTGCTCCAAAACGGCGCCCTCACGCTGACCGATCACGTGCGCGTCGGGCTCTCGAGCCACGCCGCCAACTCGGTCGCGGTCGCGGAGGGGCGCGTCTTCGCGACCTCCGGCAGCGCGGGCGGCGTCTTCGCCTTCGACCCGGGCGCGGGGCAGATCGTCGCGTCGACCGAGCTCACCCAGGCGCGCTGGGTCGCGGCGCCGGGCGACGGCACGCTCATCGCCGTGCGCGGCATGCCCGGGCGCCTGGCGCGGCTCGCCGCGAACGACCTCTCACCGATCGGCGAGATCCCGTTCGAGGGCGCGCAGGTGGCCGAGGCCAAGTCGACCGTACAGGTGCTCGGCGACAAGGCGTTCGTCGCGGGCGGCCCGGGCGGGGCGGTCGTGGTCGACATCGCCAGCGGCCAGACGCTCGCGCAGATCCCGGTGCCGACCGGGCTCTGGCAATTCGCACAGTCCGAGGTCGTCACCAACGCGGTCAGCGTCGACGGCGAGCTCCTGTTCATCTCGAACGGCGCGGCCGGCTGCTACCTCGTCATCGCCGACGGCTCGCTCGCCGACGCGTACGACCCGAACGTCGGCATGCCGAAGCTCACCCAGGCGGGGCGCCTGGTCTTCCCGGGCGAGATCGCCTCGGTGAACCACATCGCCTACAAGGACGGCTTCCTCTTCGTCGCGACCGGGCGCGGCGGTCTCAAGATCGTGCGCGCCGAGCGCATCGTCCCGGTGGTCGAGCAGCCGATCGGCTACCCCTACGTCACCGACTTCACCGATGAGGATCCGCACGTGCAGACCGAGCGCGAGAGCTGGACCCTCACCGGCTCGTGGGGCTTCGGCGCGCCGGACGGGGCGCGCCAGGGCGTCGGCGGAGCCTTCCTCGACAACGACCCGAGCCTCGTCGGGGCGGCGTCGGAGGCGAGCGACGCGCTCCTCGACGTACCGCTCGTGATCCCCGCAAGCGGCGCGCCGGCGATCGCCTTCACCTATGGCGCCTCGTTCGTCGGTGCCGACGATCGGGTCGAACTGCAGGTCTCCGACAGCGGCGGCCCCTGGGTGACCCTGGCGACCTTCGCAAAGGAGAACGAGCGCGCCGGTCTCGCGCGCCGGATCGTCGCGCTCGACGCCTACCGCGGCAAGACGATCAAGGTGCGCTTCCACCAGGTGATGGGCCCGCAGGCCGGCGTGCGCCGCTTCGTCGTCGACGACCTGGCGATCGCCGAGCTCGACCTCCCGACCCTGGACTTCCCGTATGTCGCGAGCTTCGAGGACGGCCTCGAGCGCTCCCCGTGGAACCTCGAAGGCGCCTGGAGCTGGGCACAGGGCGACGCGCTCGAGGTCGCCGGCCCCTCGCTCGCCGGCTTCGACGACGGGCAGTTCGCGGAGCTGATGGGCTTCATCCCGATCCCCGCGACCGGCCACCCGGTCGTCTCTTTCTCCTATCGATCGGATCTGTTCGAGGCGGACGACACGGTCGTGCTCGAGATCCAGCGGCAGGGCGAAGGCACCTGGACGCCGCTGGCGCCGTTCACCCGGCACCGCGACAGCGCGAGCTGGGCGTATCACGAGTCGTCGCTGATCGACCATCGCGGCGAGTCGGTGCGCGTGCGCCTCACCGTCGGCTTCGGCGCGGCGTCGGGCGCGCGCAGCTTCGTCGTCGACGACTTCGAGATCGGCCAGCTCGCGGTCGAGAGCCTCGCCTACCCGTATGCGAACGGCTTCGAGGGGGTCGCGGCGAACGAGTGGGTGAGCGAAGGCCTCCTCGACGTCGCGGCACTGCCCGAGGGCGGCCAGGGCCTCGTGTCCGATCCGGATGCGGGCGCCGGGAGCTGGGGCGAGGCCCGCAGCGCCGGCTTCGTGACCGTGCCGGTCGACGGTCCGGTGCTGCTCTCGTTCCGCGGTCAGCTTCAGCTCCAGGAAGGTGACACGCTCGCCGTGCTGGCACAGACCGACGACGATCCGGCGTGGCTGCCGGTCGCCGCCTTCGACGCGGCGCACACCCACCCCACCTGGTCGCGCTACGAGGCCTCGCTCGATCACCTGCTCGGCCGGAACCTGCGCCTGCGCTTCCGCGCGGACTTCGGCTCCGGCGCCGGCCCGCGGACCCTCGCCTTCGACGACGTCGCCATCGAGGGCCTGCCGGCCGCGCGCTTCGACTATCCTTATGATGCGGCGCTCGATCCGACCTCGCTCTCGGGCTGGGTCGTCAACGGCTCGTGGACCCCGCTCGACGGCTTCGTCGACGCCAACCCGCTCGACCAGATCCAGGCGGGCTGGGGCGCGCGCCAGGAGGTGGCGATGCCCGGCTTCGTCGCGGTGCCGGAGGCGGGGCGGCCGACGCTCTTCGTCTCGCTCGACCTCGCCTTCTCCGATCCGGCCGACACGCTGGTCCTGGAGATCCAGACCTCCGACGACGCCGGCTGGACGACGCTGCGCACCTACACCTCCCAGCACAACCGCGACGGCTTCGGCTGGGACGAGCTGCCGCTCGACGACTACCGCGGCGAAGAGGTTCGGGTGCGGCTGCGCTACACCTTCGGCTCCGCGAGCGCCGCGCGGCGCGTGTGCCTCGGCGGCCTGCGCTTCGAGGACCTCGCGCTTCCCGCCACCGCGTACCCGTGGTTCAACGGCTTCGAGAGCGAGGCCGACCGCGCGCAGTGGTCGCTGTGGGGAGGCTGGAACGGCTCGGGCGCGCACGGCGGGTCGCAGCCCGCCAGTGGCGCGGGCTTCCTCGACGGCAACCCGTCCGAGCTGGTGCAGAGCGGCTGGCACGATCTGCAGACCGCGACCTGGGACTCGAGCGTGACCCTGCCGGGCGACCTCACCGCCTTTCTCGGGTTCAGCCATCACTTCGAGGCCGTGCACCCCGACGATCGCCTCGACGTGGAGGTGCAGGGCGCCGACGAGCTCGCCTGGACCACCATCGCAACGCTCGGCCCCGAGCACGTGCGCTCGGGCTACGGCAAGCTCGAGCTGCCGCTCGACGCCTGGAACGGTCGCGCGATCCGCCTGCGCTTCGCGATGCACCTCGGCGCGAGCGGGGCCGTGCGCGCGATCGGTGTCGACGACGTCTGGGTCGGGCCGCTCGAGCTGCCGGCGAAGTCGGCGCCGTTCACCAGCGACTTCAGCCAGGCCGGCAGCGCGAACGACTGGGCCCTGAACGGCCTGTGGGGGACCGCGGGCGGCGCGCTGCACGCGAACCCCGGCCACCTCGACAACGGAGGCCATGCGACCTTCCAGACCGCGCGGCTCGTCGGCTTCGTCGGCCTCTCCAACGTCATGAACCCCGAGCTCAGGGTGAGCTACACCCTCGATCTCAAGGACGCGGCCGACCGCGCGTACATCGACATCCTGCAGCGCGGCAGCACCACCTGGATCGAGCTCGCGACCTTGAAGCAGGCGCAGAACACCGCCGAGCCGATCGACAGGACGTGGTCCCTGATGGGCTTCGACGAGGTCACCGTTCGACTCCGCCTGGTGAGCGCGGACACCTCGGGCAGCCGCGACTTCGCCGTGAGGTCGATCACCGTCGGCGCCGAGAAGTGAGGCGCCTGACGCTTACGGCGGCCGCCACCGCCGCCCTTTGCTGCGCCACGCCGAAGGCGGGCGCCGCTGAACCGGCGCCTGAGGCGACGATAGCGCTCGAGGCGTGGGGGCTGACCTCGATCGACGAGCTGCGCCATGCGCAGATCGGAGTGCTCGCCACCGAGCCGCCGCGCCTGGTCGTGTATCACCTCGGCAAGGTCGACCCCCGCCCGCGTGGGGACTCGGACAAGCGGGCCCCTCCACCGATGCGCGACGGGGTCTTCCTGGTGGCGCCGCTCGCGGGCGAGAACCAGAACATCCTCGGCGGCTTCTTCAACGGCTTCGCGCGGGCGCCGGCGACCGCGGAGGTGACGGTCGAGGAGACGGGCGCGGGCGCGGGCGAGCGCGCGCTGGCGTTTCGTTTCGACAAGGGCCCCGGCACCTTCGCCGGGTTCTGGGTGCATCTCTTCGAGACGCGCGCATCGCCCGCCGAGCGCATCTACCTCGACGCGCGCGGCGCGCGCTGGCTGACCTTCGAAGTGCGCGGGGATAGCGGCGGCGAGCCGGTGCGCCTGCAGATCGCCGACCAGGACTGGGAGAAGAAGCAGGACTCGTCGCCCATCGACGACGTCGCCGCGCTGATCGACGACGGCAGGGGCCGCATCGAGACGCATTGGCGCCGGGCCTGGCTCGATCTCGACCGGCTCGACCTGCCGGGAGCGCGCCTCGATCGGAGCCGCCTCGCGAGCCTGGTCTTCCTGGTCGATCCGGAGGGACAGGCCGAGCGGAGCGGGCGGATCTGGGTGCGCGGCGTCGCGCTGACCGAGCAGAAGGTCGCGCCGGTGAGCGTGGCGCGCGAGCGCGCGGTGGATCGGGGCGGCGAGAAGAAGGCGATGTGGCTCTGGGAGACGCGCCGCATCCTCGACGAGGAGGGCGAGCTCGAGCGGCTGGCCGCGTTCGCGAAGGCGTTCGGGCTGACGGACCTGTTCGTGCAGATCCCCTACCTGGCGCCGAAGATCGACAATCAGTGGTCGCTGCGCTGGGACGAGGAGGGCATGAGCCGTCTCATCCTCGCGTTGAGCGGAGTGCGCGTGCATGCCCTCGACGGCGCGGCGTTCTATGCGCGACCCCAGTGGCACGAGCGCCCGGAGGCGACCGTCTCGCAGATCGCGGCGTTCAATCGCAAGCGCCCGCCGGCGGAGGGGTTCGCGGGGGTGCGCTTCGACGTCGAGCCATATCTCCTGCCGGAGTGGCAGGGCGAGCAGCGCGAGCGCGTGCTGCGCGACTACGTCACCCTGCTCGAGCGGCTCGCGTCCGTGGCCCGCGCTGGCGGCCTGACACTGGGAGTCGACATCCCCTTCTGGTTCGACGGCAAGGACGAGCTGACCGGCAGGCCGGCGGCGCCGCTCGACGGCAAGCCGGTGCTCGAGCGGGTGCTCGATCTCGCCGACGACATCGGCCTGATGGACTACCGCACGATGGCCTTCGGCGCCGACGGGGTCATCGCGCACGGCTCCGACGAGCTCGCGCTGGCGAGCGCGCGCGGCAAGCGCGTCTTCATCGGGCTCGAGACGGTGCCGTTGCCCGACGAGCGCCTGCTGCGCTTCGAGGAGTCGCCGCTGTCGCCGCTGCCGACCACCGAGCGGCTGGTCATCCGAGCGAAGGGCGACGGGCAGGCGGTGCTCTCGATCGTGCCCGCCGGCGTGAAGGCGCCCAGCGGCGCGCGCGTGCTGGCGCAGCGCGAGAGCGTGTACGTGCCGGCGGACAAGATCACCTTCGCCAACCACGGACGCGAGGCGCTCGAGCGGGTGATGAGCCTCGCGCGGCCGGCGCTCGCGGAGTACCCGAGCTTCCAGGGCTTCGTGCTGCACTCGTACGAGTCGCTCGCGCCCTGGTATCGCTAGTCCTCACCGGCCGGGCAGACGTGCACGCCGCTCGCGCCCCCCGACATGCTGAACTTGTTCGTGAGGCTGTACCAGCCGCCGACGAAGATCGCGTGGCTCAGGGAGCCGGTCTGGCCATCCTTCGGCCTCCCGGTGGTGAGCCAGAAGCCGGTGAAGAAGCCGCCACCGTCGAAGTCGCTCCCGCCCGCCACCAGCGGTCCCATGCCGCGGTCGAGGCGCGGACCCGCCGGATAGGGAGCCGGCGGGGTGCTGCCTCCCCCCGCCGCGCTGATGTCCCCGGCGACGTGCACGAAGCTGCCCGGCGTGAGGTCGCCTTTGGGCACGATCGCCCCGCCGCTCATGAACTTCACGCTCCCCTGATAGCCGTTGGTCGGGTTGGCGTCCTCGTCCCAACGCAGCACGAAGGCGTCGTCCGCGTCGCCCGCGATCTCGATCGTCGATGAGATCGAAAACCCCGAGGTCACGTTGATTACCGTGGTGTCCGCCTGCCCGTTGCGCGTGTCGAGCCCGTGCAGCGACGCGACCGAGCGGCTCGCGAAGCCCTCCGTCGCGGCGAGCGCGTCGACCTGATCGAAGGCGTCGAGGAGCGCCGCGCGCAGCCCCTCGAGGCGCGCGATCTCCGTGAGGCGCGCGAAGGCCTGGCCGGCGTTCATGTCCTCGTCGACGATGTCCTGCCAGTCGCTCAGCGTGCTGTCGTTGGTGAAGATGGTCCCGGCAAACGGGACCTTGCCCGAGGTCTTCTCCTCGGCGAGGATGCCATCGATCGCCACGTCTCCGGCGTAGCCCTTGCTGATACCCTGCCACTTCGCCTCGTCCTCCGCTTCGGCGAAGAAGAAGAGGTAGTTCGGCAGCGCGCCGAGGTCCACGCTCCCGACGCGTCCGGTCAGGCAGCGCTTGCACTCGAGCGTCGAGCCGCTCTGCTGGTCGCAGACGACCGTGCCGTCGCAGGTGCCCTGGGCGCAGGTCGCGTCGCAGGTCGGACCGTGGTAGCCCGGCGAGCAGCCGTCGCAGGCCGTGCGCGCTCCGGTCACCTGGTCGCAGCTCGCGACGCCGACGCATTGTCCCGGGTCGCAGAGCTGCTCACAGGTCGGGCCCCAGCGTCCGACCTCGCAGGCGGCGCAGCCGGTCGCGAGCCCGCTCGCCTGGTCACACACGGCGCCGAGCGCGCAACCCTCGACCTGGCAGACGCCTTCGCAGAGTGCTCCGTAATAGCCTGCGGAGCAGGTCTCGCAAGCGACGCGCGCGCCGCTCGCCTTGTCGCAGAGGAGACCGGCGGCGCAACCGGCCGCGGCGCACGGATCGCTGCAGGTCGGCCCCCAGAAGCCGGGGTCGCATTCGCGCGGCCGCGAGTCGACGCGCACGATCTTGAGGCCGCCGCGCCCGGTCGCGATGAACAGGAAGCCGTCGCGGTAGACGATGTGGTTGGCCGAGGCGACGCCGACGGTGAAGACGAGGCGCCCGACCGAGGCGTAGTCGATGACCGACGCGGGGTCGTGGGGCGCGGAGACCGGCGCCGAGAGCTGCACCATCGTCAGCCCGGCCGAGCCGTTCGAGATGAACATCAGGCTCCCGTCGACGCTCACCGCGTTGGAGACGATGTCCGCCTGTTTGACGTAGGGCACGACGGGCAAGGGAATGCGCGCGATCTGCTCGCCGGTGGCGAGGTCGAAGACGAAGGTCCCGCCGGGGCCGCCCGCCACGTAGGCCTTGTTGCCGGCGATCTCGACCGTCGACTTCGCCTCGGGGAGCTGTGCGCCGTCGAAGGCGTAGCTGCTGCGTACGGCGAGGTCCTGGGCGTCGAGGATCGTCAGGCGCCCCGGGGTGCCCTGCACGACGACGAGCGTGCCGTCGCCGGGCGAGGCGATCCAGCGCGCGTCGTCGAGCGGCCGCTGGGCGAGCCGCTCGCCGGTCTGCGGGTCGACCATGAAGACACCCCCGGTGTTGCCGGTCGCGACGAAGACCCGACCCTGGGCCCCGACGGCCGACGTCGCCGCGTAGCTCGACAGCGGCGTGCGCACGTGGAAGTCGAGGCCGAGCTTGCCCTCGGGCGAGATCGACAGGCCCTCGAGCACGGCGGGAGACGTGAAGCCCGGGCCGCCGGTCGCGGTCGCGAGCCACAGGCGGCCACCGATGGAGCTGGCGGCGGCGACGTCCGTGTCATCGAAGGTCGCGCGCGAGGCGAGGCGCGGGCGGCGATCCTCGCTGAAGGTGAAGACATCGATGCCTCCCATCTGCTGTTCGCCGGCCACGTTGTAGGTCACGAAGGCCCGCTGCTCCTCGAAGGTCACCGAGGTGGCGTGCAGCTCGACGCCGTCGATCTCGGGCGGCGCGACCTCGGCGACCAGGGTCAGGACGTACTCGAGCTCGGGGAAGAAGGTCGCGGCGTTCGGGCTCCCAGGCTGTGCGATCTCGACCGGCTCGTCGGTCTCGCGCACGGGCGTGACGAGGTCGTCCTCGAGGATCACGCGGTCGCGCCGTTCGGGGGCACCGCTGGAGCAGGCCGGGGCGAGCGCGCAGACGAATGCGAACACGAGACGACACTGTTTCCGCGGCATGGAGGACTCCCGGCGACGCGCGCGCTGGGGTTGGAGGCCAGGATTCCCGGGCTTGGCGGGCGAGACCGACACGGCAGGCTCGAGAAGGACTCCCAGCCATCTCCACTATCGGTAGGAATGGGCAGCTCGATAAGGCCGGCCTCGCGAATTCGTAACCACAGCGGGGCGGCTCAGGGGGCGCCGGCCATCAGGAAGTAGACGTGATCGCCGCCGCGCTCGCCAAAGCCGTGTGCGTAGCCGAGACGGAACTCGTAGAGCGCGCCGTAGAAGAGCTCGAGGCCGAAGCGCAGCTCGGCGCCGATCCCGGCGACCAGGTCCTCGCCGAGGTCGGGGTCGAAGCTGGCGGCGCCGAGGTCGGAGAAGATCGCGGCGCTGAGGTCCTCCATGAAGAGCGGCAGCGTGCCGAGACCCCCGCGCACGCGCAGGAGCGGGAAGCGCCACTCGCTCGTGAGCAGCGCGAAGCGCGTGCCCTGGAAGGCCGCCTCGTCGAAGCCGCGCAGCCAGACCGCGCCGGCCGAGGTCTGGTTCAGGAGATCGGTCAGCAGGTCCTGGCGCGGCACGCCGCCGATGGCGAAGACCGAGCGCGCGCCGGGGTCACCGCCGGCAAAGCCGCCGCCGAGCCGGAAGGAGAGCACGTGGCCGAGCGGCGGCAGGGGGACGTGCGCGCGCGTGACGAAGGTGAAGGTGTGCGCCGAGGCGTCGCCGCCGAGCGCGGGCTCGCGCAGGGAGAGGTTGAAGAAGGCGGAGATCCCCTCGGAGGTGGCGACGGCGAGCGGGTGCCGGCGCGTGTCGGAGAAGCTGATGAAGAGATTGAGCGAGGTGCGCAGGCGCTCTTCCGGGATGAAGGCGCTGGTCTCGTCGGGGGTGTGCTCGAGGCGGCCGACGTCGAGGCCGCGGGTGAGGTCGGCGTTGAGCCCGAAGCCCCAGGAGAGGCCGGCGAAGACGTCCGGGAACGGCAAGGCGATCGAGGCGCCGCCGTAGACGACCTCCTCGCGGTAGTCCTCGGCGAGGTCGCCGACGAAGCTCTGGCGATCCCAGGTGTAGCGGCCGAGCGAAAGCGAGAGGTCGGGAAAGCCCGTGCGGAGGAGGAGCGAGGCGTAGGCGGTCCAGTCGGTGCGGTCGAAGTCCCAGTCGGCGGCGAGCGTGAGCGCGTAGCGGTTGGAGGCATCCGCGCTCTCGACCGAGAGGCCGAGGATCGGCGGGCCGCTCGAGGAGGCGGTGAGCGAGGGCAGCCAGCTCCGCGGGAGCAAGGTCGGCAGCGGGTGATAGGGCACGCGCGCCTTCTTCGCGGCGGGTGGCGGCGTCGGGTGTGGGCGCGGCGGCCGGTCGTCGGCGGGCACGATCGGGCAGGCCTCGGGGCGAAAGGGCAGCGCGTGCAGCGCGGGGCCATCGGCGGTCCAGTAGCGGAAGACGAGAATACGGCCATCAGGAGAGAGAGCCGGGTTGATGGCGCCGGTGAGGACATTGGTGACCTGGCGCGTGGATCCTTCGTGGAGATCGTGGGCATACACGTTCCAGACCCCGTCGCGGTCGGACGCGAAGAGGAGCCAGCGCTCGTCGGCGGACAGTGTCGGGTCGAGCTCGTCGGCGGCGCCGTGGGTGAGGCGTGAGAAGGCGTGCTCGGCGAGGTCGATGCGGTAGAGGTCGCGGTTGCCGCCGGCGTGGATCGAGGCGTAGAGCGCGCGGCCGTCGGCGGTGGCGACCGGGCGGTCAATGCGAGGGCGGGAGGCGGGGCCGGCGAGCGTCGGGGGGAGCGCGATGGTGTCGAGCACCTCGCCGGTCTCGAGGTCGTAGCGGGCGAGGCTCGGGTGGCCCCAGGCGGTGACGGCGGCCCAGGCCGAGCGCCCGTCGGCGGCGGGCGTCGGGTCGAAGGCGCGGCGCGACTGGGAGAGCAGGCGCGGGGCGCGGCGGGGCAGCGGGTGGCCGGGGGTGAGCGGCGCGATGGCGAGGTTCGAGTGGAAGGAGGTGAGGCGGTGGTCGCGCGCGGTGGCGAGGAGCAGGCGGCGGCCGTCGCGTGTCGGGACGAAGCGCCCGCAGCCGCCTTCGCAGCGGAGGAGCGGCGTCGGGGCGGCGAGGCGGGGCGCGGTGCCGTCTGCGGCGAGCGCGGGCGCGGGCGCGCTGACGATGTGGGCCTGGGTGTCGCCGTCGCTCTCGAGCCAGAGGAGGTGTGCGCCGTCGGGCGTGAAGCGCGGCAGCTCGAGGAGATCGAGCGGGCCGCGCAGGCGGGTGCCCTCACGCAGGCCGGCGGCGGTGACGCGCTCGGCGGTGGCGGCGGCGCGGGTGGCGATCGCGTGGCGCACCTCGTCGAACCAGGCGGCGAGGGTCTTGCCGGTGGCGCGGCGCGCGAGGTTGTTGAGCGCGTAGGGCGGGGCCCAGGCGCCGTACTCGTGCACGAAGCGCACGAGGGAATCGTCGCCGGCGTGGCGGGCGATGTGGTCGAAGAGCGCGCCGCCGTAGAAGTACCAGGCGGCGCCGCGCGGGTGCTCGAGCGGGGAGCCGGTGAGGGTGGCCAGCGTCGGCAGGCGGTCGGCGAGCGCCGAGGTGCGAAAGAAGGTCTCGGTGTGCGACGAGGGCACGCGCCCGGCGTCGGGCCCGGTCGTCGATTCGACCCAGACGGCGAGGCCCTCGGTGACCCAGCGCGGCAGGGCGTTGTTCGGCTTCCAGATGCGGCCGAAGATCGTGTTGACGCCTTCGGGGATCCCGCCGGCGGCGTCGAGGTGCACGACGTGGGTGTACTCGTGGTAGACGAGGAGCTCGAGCCAGTTGGCGTGGTTGCCGAGCTCGCTCTCGGGCGGCGGCGGCCACGCCCAGATCGTCATCGACGGGTACGGCAGGACCGAGGCGAAGCCGTTGGCGGCGTCGAAGTCGTCGACGGCGACGACGTGCACGCGCTCCTTGGGGAACCAGCCGAAGAGCGCGCCGAGCTCGGCGTGCGCCGCCTCGCAGTAGTCGGCGACCTCACGCGCGAAGCGCTCGCCGTCGTCGTGCGCGTGCACGGCGAAGTGCGGCGTGACGATGGTGAACCAGCGGCGATCGGGGTCCGTCCCGGCGTGCGCGACCGGGGCGATGACCGAGCACGCGCAGATCGCCATCGCCAGGGCCGCTCTCATCGCGCCGCAGTGTAGCCGCGCGCTCGGGTCGCGTCACGGCCAGTCCGCTCAGGCGCCGTTGACGAACGCCATGAGCTTGTCGAGGTCGACCCAACCGCGCACGACGCGCTCGACGTCGCCGCCGGTGTCGGGCGTATTGCCGTTGGGCACGTGGTAGATGCCCGGCGCGAGGCCCTTCTTCTTGCGCGCCTCCTCCGACAGGATCGTCTTTTCGGCCTTGAACGCCGCGTCCTGCATGCCGCGCCCCTGACCCGAGTCCATCGTCGACCACTTCGTCTCGCCGACGGTGTGCACGACGCCGACGTGCGCGAACGAGCCGTCGGTGGTGTGGTGCATCACGTAGATGTCGCCGGGCTGCGGCCGGTTCTTCCCGGTCGACGCGACCCACGCGCCGAACTCTGTGCCGAAGCCCTCCATGCCGTCGACCGGCGACGAGGTCACGTACTGCGTGATCTTCGCGGTCTTCGGGTTCTTGTTGACGCCGAGCTTCTGCAGGAGCACGCCCGGCAGGAGCCCGCACGACGTGCCCTTCGTCTGGATCTGCGAGCCGTCGAAGAGGTTCACGGCCTTGTCGCCGTGCTCGTTCTTCGGCTTGCCGCCGACGTAGTGCGTGCCGGCCTTGTTGACGCCGCTCGGGCGCGAGTTCATGCGGCGCTCGCCCTCGAAGATCATCTTCTTGCGCGCCTCGCTCATGCGCGGGTCGGCGGGGTCGGTGATCTGCGGCGCACCCGCCGCGTCAGCACCCTGCGCCGGCGCCTCGGCCTTGGCCTCGACCGCCGACGGCACCGGCGTCTGCTGCTCGTCCCTGGCCTTCGCCGCCGCCGCGGCCTGCTGCTGTTTCTCGGCCTCGGCCGCCTTCTGCTGCTTCAGGTCCTCGATCGACTTGGCCTTCTGCAGGTCGGCCCAGAGCGTCGCGAGCTGCTCGCCCTCCTCGCCGTTCATGTCATCCCAGAGCCACTGCAAATGACCCATCGCCGACAGCTGCACGAACACCGCGTGCCCGCCGGGCGCGCGCAGGATCTCGAGGATCTTCGCCTCGTCCTCGTCGGCCGTCGCCCCGTCGAGCAGGTTGACGACCATGCCGGCCTTGTCGGCGACCGACGCGATCGCGAGATGCCGCGCCGTGATCGTGTCGCGCACGTAGTCGTCGTCGCCGCCGGCCTTCGCCGCCTCGGCGATCTCCCGCCGCAGCTGCGCGTTCGGGTCGGCCTCGGTCTCGCCCTCCCCTTTTCTCTGCACCGCGCGTGGCGCGAGCGCCGCCGCCTGCGCGTCGTAGCCGCCGAGGCCGCGGAGCTGCACCTTCAGCGCCGAGCCGATGGCCGAGGTCGGCCCGCCGCCGCCGCTCGCGCCGCACTTCGAAGGGGCCCTCGCACCGATCTGCTGCCCGACCACGCTCTCGCCGCTCATGGCTCGCTCCTCGAGCGGCCTCGGTGCCGCCCTCACATGCCTGATGCAGAGAGCGGCGCTTCGTTGCGCAGAAAGTTCGCTCGGGGTCCGCGAAGGGCACGCAAGGCCGCCGAGAGCGGAGCGGAATCAGCGATACCCAGGCTCGAACGCCGAGCCGGCGCTCGGCGAGGCCGAGCTCGAGCGCGCCCTGGCCGAGCGGCGCTCCGATCCGCGGGCCGACGCCAGCGCCGAGGTGGACGCCTGGCTCGTGCGCGTGCAGCCCTCCGCCTCTGCACAGACCGCCGCGCACGCGCGTGAGCAGGCCGCGCGATTCGCGGCCGCATTGGCGACGGACCCCCGGACCGATGGGCGCGCCTTCGGCATGACGGTGGTCCGACTCGTCGCGCTCGAGCATGGCGCCGCGGCCGAGCCGGCCCTGGTCCGGGTCGAGGTGCGGAAAAGGCTCCTGGCCCAGCGGCGCGACGAGGCGCGGCGGCGCCTGCTCGCCGAGCTGAGGAGCGAAGCCGAGGTCGCGATCCTGATCGAGCTCGATTGAACCCCGGGCCGGCAGGCGGGTCGGACGACGTCGCACAAAGCCACACTCCCCCGGACTTGCGTTGGGCCTTGGCGTGTCACAATACTGCGCGCCCGGAGGCCACCATGGCGACGACGATGAGAGCCTGTTTGCTGGCAGGCTCGTGGGTGTGGGTGTGCGCGACCGCGTGCGGCGGCGAAGAGAAGG
Organism: Deltaproteobacteria bacterium; assembly: GCA_011526585.1. Classification (GTDB taxonomy): domain Bacteria; phylum Myxococcota_A; class UBA9042; order PHBI01; family PHBI01; genus WYBB01. The sequence continues at coordinate 14,958 of WYBB01000072.1, read as the reverse complement.
CGATCGGCTCGGTCGAGGAGACCGATGCGATCGCGGGCGACGTCTTCGTGCCGGTCGAGGAGGTGATCACCTTCGAGACCGATTCCGGTCAGCCGCCCGACTCCGACGCCGCCACGCTCCCCGACGGCGAGCCCTCGCAGGCGGGCGAGTTCGGCACGGGGTGCAGCCAGCCCGGCGACTGCAACTCCGGCTTCTGCATCGACGGACCCGACGGCCCGGTCTGCACGCGCACCTGCATCGACAGCTGCCCCGACGGCCACGCGTGCAAGAACGTGACGGGCGCCGGCGGCGACCCTGTCTTCATCTGCGTCGCGATCGCGACGCGCCTGTGTCAGCCGTGCCTCGGCCACGGCGACTGCGGCCTCACCCCGGGCGACACCTCGGGCAACCTCTGCCTCGACCGGGGCGACGACGGCTCCTTCTGCGGGCTCAACTGCGGTGAGAGCGGCTGGCCCTGCCCCGAGGGCTACGTGTGCGAGACCATCCCCGGCGCGCCCGCGGCCAGCAGCCGCCAGTGCGTGCCCGCCGACGGGGGCGCGTGCGAGTGCAACGGCGCGGGCGTCGCGCTCGGGCTCGCGACCGAGTGCGCGCTGACCAACGCCGCCGGCCGCTGCCTCGGCGAGCGCTTCTGCGGCGACGAGGGCCTGAGCGATTGCGACGCCGTGGCGGCGCTGCTCGAGACCTGCGATGGAACGGACGAGGATTGTGACGGCCAGATCGACGAGGGTATCGACGGCAGCGCGTGCACCGTCGACAACGAGCACGGGAGCTGCCCCGGGATCACGCGCTGCAACGGCGGCCAGCAGTCCTGCGAGGGCCGCGCGCCCGCCCCCGAGAGCTGCAACGGGCTCGACGACGACTGCGACGGCGAGACCGACGAAGAGGCGATCGGCTGCCGCGACTTCTTCCAGGACCTCGATCAGGATGGCGCCGGCTCCGATGTGGTCGAGTGCCTGTGCGCGGCCGACCCCGACGCGAGCTTCACCGCCGCAGCCGGCGGCGACTGCGACGACCTCGACGAGACCGCGCGCCCGGGCGCCGAGGAGGTCTGCGACGGGGTCGACAACGACTGCGACGATCGGACCGACGAAGGCGCCGCCGAGGGCTGTATCTCGCACTACTTCGACGGCGACGGCGACGGCTTCGGCAGCGACGAGTCGCGCTGCCTCTGCGGTCCGGACGAAGCGGCGAAGTTCACGACGATCGTCAAGGGCGACTGCAACGACAACAAGCTCGAGGTGAACCCCGACGCCCAGGAGGCGTGCAACGGCTACGACGACGACTGCAACGGGGTCATCGACGGGCAGGACGCAGCCGGCTGCACGACCTTCGCCTACGACGGCGACGGCGACGGCTGGGGCGACCTCGCCAACACGCAGTGCCTGTGCGGCGCCAGCGGCAAGTACACCGCGACCCGCCTCGAGAACGACTGCGACGACACCAACGCGCAGGTGAACCTCGGCGGCGTCGAGGTCTGCAATGGCAAGGACGACGACTGCGACCTGTCGACCGACGAGGGCTTCAGCGACTTCGACGAGGACGGCCTGGCCAACTGCGTCGACCCCGACAACGACAACGACGGCGACCCCAACGAGTCCGACTGCCGCCCGTTCGACGCGGCGATCTACAGTTGGGCGATCGAGGTCTGCGACGGCAAGGACAACGACTGCGACGGGATCACCGACGCCGAGGGCTCCGAGGGATGTACGGCGTTCCACTTCGACGGCGACGGCGACGGCTTCGGCCTGCTCGGCGACAGCCGCTGCCTGTGCGGCCCGGTCGGCCAGTACGCGGCCAGCAAGACGCCGGACTGCAACGACGCCAACCCGGCGATCAACCCGGACGCGCTCGAAGTCTGCGACAACGTCGACAACGACTGCGATCTGCAGACCGATCCCGCGGGTACGACCGGGTGCACGACCTTCTATGTCGACGGCGACGGCGACGGCTGGGGTCTGCCGGACGACCCGCGCTGCCTGTGCGCGCCATCGGGCAACCACCGCGCCACCGGCCAGCCCGACTGCGACGACACGCTGGCCTCGCGCAACCCCGGTCAGTCGGAGATCTGCGACGGGATCGACAACGACTGCGACGGCCAGACCGATGAAGGCGCCGGCGACTTCGACAACGACGGCACGCCCGACTGCGTCGACGCCGACGACGACAACGACGGCGACCCGGACACCAGCGACTGCGCGCCGCTCAACGCCGCCATCCGCCACGGCGCGACCGAGGTCTGCGACGGCGTCGACAACGACTGCGACGGCCAGACCGACGAGGAGAACGCCAGCGGGTGCCAGACCTGGTACTACGACAACGACAACGACGGCTACGGCGTCGCGTCGAACACCAAGTGCCTCTGCGGCGGGTCGGGCAAGTACTCGACCCAGACCGCCGGCGACTGCGACGACCAGATCGGCTCGGCCTACCCCGGCGCGCCCGAGGTCTGCGACGGCATCGACAACGACTGCAACGACTCGATCGACCCGCAGAACTCCGGCGGCTGCACCACCTACTACCTCGACAACGACAACGACAGCTACGGCCACGCCACGCAGAAGCGCTGCCTGTGCGCCCCCGATCTGGTGACCAGGTACAAGGTCACCAACAGCAGCGACTGCTACGACAACAACGCCGCCGCCAAGCCCGGCCAGACCGCGTTCTTCACCAGCGACCGTGGGGACGGCAGCTACGACTACAACTGCAATGGATTTGGCGACAAGCAATACACCGGCTATGGCGAGTGCCCATTCCTCTGCGGCGGGACCCAGGGCTGGTGGACCGGCTCGATCCCCGCCTGTGGCGCGACCGCGGACTGGATGAACGACTGCTACATCGAGTGCTGGTCCCCCTGTTGTGTCAGCATCGGGAGTCGAACCCAGGGATGCCGTTGACGCTGCCGCACCGAGCGCGCGTGTGACGAGCTCGGCCTGCCCGGTCTCGCGCCACACCGGTGGCTAGCCCGAGGAACGCATCTCCTGGATCGACAGCCGTGATCCAAGTCTCGTGAACCAGGTCCGCTCGTCGGGCGCGACGATCGGATTCAGCGTGGTCACGATCCGATGCATACTCGCGCCATGGTCGACCTCGGACCTGCGTGGCTCAAGCACGAGCTCCCTCAGCCCATCGCGCGCGCGTGGCACCTCGCCAACCTCGAGGTTCCGCCCAGCGGGCTCATGGCGGCCCACGCCGTCGAGGTCGCGCTCCGGTTCGTGACCGCGATCCAGCTCGCGAGCCTGCTCGCCGAGGGCGCCAGCCTTCCGCGGATCTTGAGCGACGGCACCTTCGTCAGGCCCACGCTCGGCTCCTGGATCGCGCTGGTTCGGACCCTGCGCCGCGAAGCGCAGAGCTCCTTCCTACCGGAGCTGAGGCTTTGGCCGAGCCCCCACATCGAGCCGCTGCTCGAGAACCTCGTCACCGCGCGCAACCGCATCGCGCACGCCAAGGGCATCGCGTCCCCCGGGGATCGCCGCGCTGTCGCCGCGGAAGTCACCGGGCTCGCGGCGAGGATCCTGACATCCCTCGACTGGCTCCGCCGGGTCGATCTCTTCGTGCCGTCCGATCCCCGCCCGGGGCCCGGCCACACCATCGACGGCTACATGCAGATCTATCGCGCAACCGAGGTTCAACCCGAGCTGCAGCGCGTGTCCTGGATCGGCGAGCTCGCCCCGCTGCGCTGTTACCTCGCCGCCTCCTCGAACCCGGGCGTCGCGCTCGACGTCGATCCGTTCATCCGGCGCGCGCGCCTGCCGGATGCTCGCACCGAGACGCTCTGCCTGTGGGGAGGGTTCGGCAAGCGCGCAGAGGTCCTGCTGCTCGACGACGCGAGCGCCGCGCGCGCGTTCGTGCCGCTCCCCGACGTCGAGCGTCGCGTGGCGTGGCGAGCACGCATGGCGATGAGCGACGACGACCCGACCCGCTACGAGCGCCCGGCCGTCGAGCACCCCACCCGGGTCGCGGCGGCGACCGTGAAGGCCCAGCGGCCGCCTCCACGATTGCGCTCGACCAGACGCTGGATCCCCGTCGCGTTCGCTTTCGCGCTGCTCGCCGCGGGCGGCGTCGCGCTCGCACTCTTCGCCGCGCCGACCGACGCCCCCGACCCCGCACCCGCCGAGGTGAACGCTGCCACCGGCGCTACCGACCTCGCTGGCGAGTGGCGCTTCGACACCGTCGTCCTGCACAGCCGCCGCGCCAAGACCTATGGCCTCGGCACGCGCGGCCACTATGAGCTGATCCTGCAACCACGCACCGACTGCGGCTTCCCGGCGCTCCTGATCAAGACCGGCTACACCGAGCGTGGCGCGCTCAGGGCGCAACGCCTCGTCGACGAGCGCTGTTTCGCGGTCTCACAGTCCGGCGGCTCCATCGTCGTCGCGGCGAAACTTCGCCACCCGGACCTGCGGACCTCGGCGGACATCTCCTTTCGCCTGACCCGCGCCGGCGACCACCTCCTCGGCCTCTGGCGCCACGAGGGTGTGGACGGCGCTGACCGCGGCTACTCGGGCGCGCTCACCGGCATGCGCGTCGGCGCGGAACCGGGACCACGGCCCGCGGTCATCGCGTGCTTCGAGGCCTGCATCGAGGCCTGCCACCGAGGCGCGGACCCACTCGATCCGGCGAGCGAACCGTGCCTTGTCGCTTGCGTGCGCGGCTGCATCGATTCGTGACCGTCCATGGCGACGACCCCGGGTCGGAATCCTTGCGAGCGCGAGGGACCCGCGGGCGGGCGACGCTCACACGTGGCACGGAACCTGCGTACGCGGCGGGCGACGGGGTTCCTCACCTCGCGCCTGCTGCGCTCGGCCGCGCCAGCGGGCGTCCGCCGGAGGCGAGATGACGCAGCCACCTCCAGCCCATGGCGAAAATTCGCCAGTTGACGCAGACTCGCCGCCGGGCGGCACGCCCGAGCCGGAGACTGGCGCCATGGCGCGACGCAAGCGGCCGAACATCCTCGTGAGCTGGGTCTCGCTGCAGCACCACGCGGCGCCGCTCCTGACCGTGCTCAGCCACCGCGAGTCCGAGCTGCGCGGTCGGGTCGACCGCGTCGTGCTCTGCCATCGCCAGGCCCGCGGCGAAGACGACGAGCACGAGGCCCTGCAGAAGACCCTCGCCCAGCTCGACGAGGCGCTGCCGGCCGACGCGCGGCCGCAGGTCGAGGTCCGCACCTGGCGCACCAACGCGCGCCCGACCGATCACGCCGCCGTGCTCGACTTCGCCAAGAAGGTGCTGCGCAGCCTGCGCGACGAGCACCCCGACGCCGCGCTGGTCCTGCACCTCTCGCCGGGCACCAAGGCGATGCACGCCGCCTGGCTCATCCTCGCCCACGGCGCCTTCGTGCCGGGCCCGATCCGCCTCCTCCAGACGAGCGAGGAGCGCCACCGCCGCGGCCAGGCGCCGATCGAGTGGGTCAAGCTCCCGACCGAGACCTGGGCGCACATCGTGCAGAGCTCGGCGCCGACCGTCTCGGGCGAGGCGACCGATCACGCCCTCTGGGAGCCGGCGCGCGTCGAGAGCGCCGCCGCGCGCCGCGTGCTGGAGCTCGTCGATCGTTGGGCGCCGATGCCCGCGCCGATCCTCCTCATCGGCGAGCGCGGCACCGGCAAGACCACGCTCGCACACACCATCCGCGCCCGCAGCCCCTTCCGCACCCTCGACGACAAGGGCTGGCCGGTCGTCGTCTGCGGCCAGTTCCGCGCCAACCCGCAGCTCGCCCGCTCCGAGCTCTTCGGCCACAAGCGCGGCGCCTTCACCGGCGCCGACGCCGATCGCGAGGGCATCCTCGAGCGCGTCAACGGCGACACCCTCTTCCTCGACGAGATCGCCGACCTCGACCACGGCACCCAGCGCCTGCTCATCGCCGCGGTCGAAGGTCGCGACTTCCAGCGCCTCGGCGAGCCCGACAGGAACCGCCAGGCGAAATTTCGCCTCATCGCCGCGACCAACCAGCCGCTCTCGCGCCTGGTGATGGAGCAGCGCGACCCACCCTCCAACGGCGCCGATGCCTCCCCGCGCGTCGGGATCGACGCCGACTTCTACGATCGCATCTCGACCTTCATCCTGCGGATCCCGCCGCTGCGCGAGCGGCGCGAGGATCTGCCGCTGCTCTGGCGCTCGGCGCTGACCCGCGCGGCGACCTCGGCCACGGGGATCTCCCCCGAGACCCTCGTCGCCGTCGCGCGCGACAAGGCGCTGTCCGCCGCGCTCGCCGAACACCCCCTGCCGGGCAACGTGCGCGACCTCCAACGCGCGGCCTGGTGGGCGATCGCCGCCCTCGGCGCCGGCGCCAGCATCACGGTCGCCACCCGCGAGGCGATCGCCGCGCTCGATCCGGTCGACGCCGACGACCTGCCCGAGGCCACCGGCACCACGCCACGTCAGACGGCGTTGCCGATCGACCTCGACGCCCACCTCGCCGACGAAGAGCGGGCGATCCTCGATCTCGCGCTCGAGGCCGCGCGCGGCAACAAGGCCAAGGCCGCCCAGCTCGTCGGTCTGCCGCGCAAGACCTTCGAGTATCGCCTCGGTCGCAGCGGCCGCTGAGGCCCTTGTCACGGGTTGTCGCGTCCGCGGGATGCATGTCCTCGGCGCCGACGCTCCCGATTGAACGCGCGCAGCGGCGTAGCTATCCTGCAGGCGCATGGACGTGCTCAACCCGACCCCTCCCGACGCCCTCTGCGATGGCAAGGGTAGACCCTACTTCCTCTGGGACGAGGAGGAGACGACGCTCGCTCAGTTCCTCGCGCGCCTCCAGGCCGGAGACGATACGAGCAGAGCGTTGGATATCGCCAAGCTCATGCGTCAGGCCAAGCCCGACGACGTGCTCGTGCTGGTCCGCCCCGAGGAGATCGCCAGGCTGTGGCCGCGGCTCGAGCGAAACCTCGGGCTCTCGCGCGAGCTCTGGACGAGCCTCTTGGCGACCTGGGAGAGGCTGGGCCTTGTCACGCGATAGGCTGACATCCTTGCAGCGACGATGCCTCGCCGCGCTCGCCGATCTCCAGCCCCGCTGGGTCCTCACCGGAGGTGCCGCCCTGGCCGGCTTCCACCTCGGTCATCGCACGACCCGAGACCTGGATCTCTTCTTCCGCGGACTGAGGCGCCTCGAGCCCGAGACCCTGCGTGCGATCGAGTCGCGGCTCGAACTGGCCGGCCTGAACCATCGGCGCATTCAGAGCGGCGAAGCGTTCGTTCGCTACCAGATCGCGGGCGTCGACGAGACGGTGGTCCTCGATCTGGTGGCCGAGCCGGTGCGCGCCGTCAGCGAGCCCGATGAGGTCGTCTTGCAGGGCGACTCTGGCCTGACCCCTGCCACGATCCAGATCGACTCCCGCCATGAGATCCTCGTGAACAAGCTCAACGCGCTCGTCTCGCGCACCGAGCTTCGCGATCTCGTCGATCTCGAGGCCCTCGTCACCGACGACCTCACCCTCGAGGGCGCGCTTCGCGACGCGGCGAGAAAGGACGGGGGCTTCTCCCCGCTCACCCTGGTCGCCTGCCTCGCGAACTTCCCTGTTGCCCTGCTCGCGGCGCGTACCGGGCTCGACGAGACGACGACGAGCTCGCTTGCGACCTTCGCCCGGGTCCTGTCCGAGAAGGTCGCTCGCGCCTCGTTCCCCTCGCGCTCGTGACACCATGGCAGCGAGCGCCGCTGACCGACGTCACCGCGTGCGGCCGTTGTGCTTCATGCGGTAGATGTCCTGGCTCGCGCGGTCCTGGGCGCGCTCGAGGCGCGCACGCTCCACAGGCCCGACGCGGCCATCGTCGTGGCGCACCCGGCGCTGCATCGCGTCGATGTGCGCCTGCTGGTGGGCGAGCCGCGCGGACTCTCGCAGCGTGAGCTCGCCGCTGGCGACGCCTCCGAGGATGCGCGCGTCCTGGCGCACCTCGCGGACCTGGTCGCGGCTCGGCGGCGCGGCGTTGGCGGTGTCGACCGCGGCGAACGAGGAGATACCGATGAAGGAGGCGATGACGAGCTTGGCGATCATGTCGGGCTGACTCCGTGTCGAGGGTTTCGCGCCGCCGATCATCGTCGGCGCACGGAGGGTGACGAAGCAGCCGCCGTGCCAGCCGCGCTGATCCGCCTCGCACGCGGCGGGCGCTCCATCCCGCGCCCGCGCTGCGTAAGCCGGAGGTGACGATCGCCGGCGCGCCGTGTCTCCCCGAGGAGACACGCGCACGGGTGCTTCGCTACAGGTTGTGGCGCGCGGTCGTGCCCGCGAGCCCCTCCTGCCCGGCGTTGCCGCCCGCGCCCGCGCCGCCGCCCGCGCCCCCCTGGCCTCCGCGCCCGTCGAGCACGTAGTCGTTGTCGGTCGCCCAGTCCGCGCGCGAGCCGCCGCTGGCGTAGAGCCCGAAGGCCGCCCCGCCCGCGCCGCCGCCCCCGCCGCCGCCCGGTCCGCCGTCGCCGCCGTTACCGCCCGCGCCACCCGGGTCGGCGCACCACGAGGTGCCGCCCGGCGCCGCCGCGCCGCCGAGGCCGCCGAGCCCGCCGAGCCCCGCGGGGCCGCCGGCGCCCCCCCGCCCCCCCCGGCCGCCGCAGCCGCCGGGGATGTCGGTACCGAAGATGATCGGCAGGTCCCCCGGCGTGCCCGAGGTCGTCAGGAGGAAGATCCCGAACGCGCCGCCGCCCGCGCCACCGCCGAGCCCGGCGCCACCGCCGCAACCGCCCGCGCCGCCGCCCCCGCCCGAGCCGCCGAAGTCGTTGCCGCCGTCGAGGTGCGGGGACTCGGCGCAGTTGGCGTGCGTCTCCACGCCGCCGCCCGCGCCGCCGCCGCCACCGCCCGAGCCGGCCGTACCAGCCGCCCCCGGCGCACCCGCGAAGCCCACCCACTCGCTGGCGGTGACCGTGCCCGAGACCTGCGTCGACGCGGTCCCGCGCGCGCCCGGCGCGCCCTTGTCGCCATTGCCGCCGGTGCCGGCGAAGCTGCCGTTTTCGCAGTTGGTGACCGTGCCAGGCACGAAGCACGTGCACGACGTGCCCTGCTGCTGATCGCAGCCGCCGATCCCCGCCTCGCCACCGCCCGGGCCTTCGCCGGCCAGGCCCTGGGCGTCGACCTCCTGGACCGCGGTGACGAAGGCCGAGTTGGTGCAGAAGTTGACGCTGGTGTTGAAGTCGGGGCAGCGCGCGGTGCCGCCCGCGCCACCCGCGGTGCCCGCGCCGCAGGTGCTGTTCGTGCCGCCCGCCCCGCCGAGGTTGGACCCGCTGCAGGTCTCGTAGCAGTGGTTGGGCGTGTTCGCGTTCGTCTCGCGCGCGGCGCGCCCCTCGGCGCCGTCGCCGCCGTCGCTGCCGTCGCTGCCGCGCAGTCCGTTGACGCCCGGGCCACCGGTGCCCGGCCAGATCACGTTGTTGCTGATCTGGAGGTTGGCGTTGGCGTTGCGGATCCAGATCACGTAGCTGTTCTCGGAGAAGCCGTTGGCAACCTGGCCGTAGATGTTGAAGCCGTCGAGCACGGTCGGCTTGTCGCCGATCCCGTCGACGGTCACGGTCTTGCGGTGCCCGCTGGAGGGGCCGAGGAAGATCGCCGTCAGGTTCGACTCGCGATCGCGCCGCCAGTTGATCGGGTGATAGCCGCCGTAGACGCTGATCCCGTCGCGCAGGAAGAGGTTCTCGACGTAGGCGCCGCCGGCGACCAGGACCTTGGAGCGGCCGAGCTGGATCGCGCGGTTCATCGCATGCGTGAGCGTGAAGCACGGCTTGCGGCCGGCGCCGGTCTGGGTCGGCCCGTCGCCGCAGCTGCCGTCGTCGCGCGCCTGCGGATCCGACTCGGACACGTAGACCGCGTCGGGGTCGAGCTGGAACTCGCAGCCGTCGTCGGGCACGCCGTTGAGGTCGAAGTTGCCGCCGGGATCGCAGACCATCTTGCAGACCGGCGTGGCCGTCGCCGCGTCGCACGCCCCCGTGGCGTTGGGCTTGTCGAAGATCTGCACGCAGTCGGTGAAGCAGTTGCCGCAGGTGGTGTCCGTCGCGTAGCGGCCCGCCTGGTTCTTGAACGCCTCGTCGGTCTGCCCGTCGCAGTCGTTGTCGAGCAGATCGCAGCGCTCGTCGCTCGGCGTGCCCGCGACCGCGCTGCACTCGATGCCGGCGCCGTCGGACGTGCAGGCGCGCGTGCCGAAGCCGCGGCACACGCCGACCCCGTCGGAGCAGACCTCACCGAGGTTCGGCCACTCCTCGTCGGTGGCGCCATCGCAGTCGTTGTCCTGCCCGTCGCAGCGCTCGGCGCTCGACGGCCCGGGCGCGACGTTGCAGGCCGCGGCGGTCTGGTCCTCGCTGCAGAGGATCGTGCCGAAGCGCTGGCAGACGCCGGTCGAGACCGAGCAGGTCTCGTAGATCCCCGGGTAGCCCTCGTCGGTCGAGCCGTCGCAGTCGTCATCCTCGTAGTTGCAGACCTCGGCCGACGGCGTGCGCCCGAGGCAGATCAGCGCGCCGTCCTGGCAGATGTTGACGCCGGGGCAGCTGCCCTCGGCCGTCGTGTTGACGCACGGCTCGCCGCGCCCGGGCACGTTGTCGGTCTCGCCGTCGCAGTCGTTGTCGATGAAGTCGCAGGTCTCGACCGAAGGCACGTGCGCCGTGCACACGTAGCCCTGGGTGCCGACGCAGACGCGCACGCCGCTGCAGGTGCCGACGCCGTCGGTCGTGTTCTCGCAGGGCTCGTCCGTCGCGAGCCCGTCGTCGACCAGGGCGTTGCAGTCGTTGTCGCGGCCGTCGCAGATCTCCTCGGTCGCGACCGCCGCGGTGCAGCCCTGCCAGCCGCGCTCGGGGTCGCAGGTCTCGACGCCGTAGCAGGTGCCGACGGCGTTTTCGTCGACGCAGGTGCGCACGGCGCCGGCGAGCTCGAGCGTGCAATCGCAGCTGCCCGAGCGCGGCTGACAGAAGCTGCCCTCGCGGGTGCCGCTCGGATCGGGCTGGCACGCGTAGCCGCCCGGGCAGTCCTCGTCGCCGCCGCAGCCGTTCGCGCACTGGGTGGTGCCACCGATCTCGAGGCACGCCCCGCCGGTGCACTGGTAGTCGGCCTTGCACGGCACGCAGACCTTGGCGACGCGCGGCAGGCACAGGAAGACCGGGTCGGCGCTGCCCGAGAGGATCCCGCGACAGTCGAAGCCGTCCGGGCACTCGGCGTCGCAGCCGCGCGTGCAGATGAAGCCCTCGGGCCCCTCGACGCAGAAGCCGTCGAGGCAATCGGTGTTCTGCGCGCAGGCCGCGCCGAAGCCGCCCGGGGTGATGACGCCGTCGGCCGGCGCGGTGTCGAAGACGACGGTGGTGTCCGGGAAGACGACCTCGTTGTCGACGTCGGTGTCGACGGCGGCGTCCTGGGCGCCCCCTCCGTTGTCGCCGCAAGCGGCGAGCAAGATGCAAGTGGCGAGCGAAGCGTGGCGTGCGAGCGTGTGGGTCATGAGCCACCGCATAGCATGCCGACCATCGCCGTTTCGAGCCCAATGGGCAGCGGTCGCTGCGAATGCCATTCACATTCGGATCCGAAGCTCGCCTCGACCGCGCCGCTCTGCTATGTGCCAGCGCCGATGACGTCCCGGGTCATGAGGATCATGCGCGCTCGATCAAGCACAGTCACTCTCCTCCTCGTCGTCTCGCTCGCCGCCTCGGCGCGCGCCACGCCGCCCACCCTCGCCGAGCGCGCCCGCACCTTCGCCGAGCGCTTCGGCCCCGCCGTGCAGATCACCTGGAACGCCCAGCGCACCGCGCCGCGTCGCCTGAGCGGGCTCCGGGTCGCGACGACCGGCGCCGACGCCGGCGAACGGGCGCGCCACTTCCTCGCCGCCCATGGCGAGCTCGTCGGCATCGCAGGCGACGCGCGCGTCGACGAGGTGCGCGCGGTGGCGCTCCCCGACCGCGCCGCCGCCCGGCTCCACACCGTGCGCCTGACCCCGCGCTGGCGCGGCCTGCCGATCGACGGCCGCAGCCTGGTCGTGCGCCTCGACGACGAGGGCCACGTCACCTCGCTCGCCGGCGAGCTCGGCCCGCTCGTCGTGCCCGAGCCCGGCCGCGAGCTCGACGCCTCGGCGATCACCGCCATCGTGACCGCCACCTACGAGATCGTCGCGGCGAGCCCGCCCGAGCGCGTCGTCTACGCGCGCGGCAGCGCCGGTCGCGTCGCCTGGCGCGTCGCCGTCAGCGTCGCGCCGCTCATGGGCTACTTCCACGTGTGGCTCGACGCCGGCAGCGGCGAGGTCCTCGCCGAGGCGCCGGCGGCCTTCGATCAGGTGCTCACCGAGCTGCCGCGCCGCGAGGAGGTCCGCCCGTGAGCGCGCGCGCCTCCACCACGCTCTGGACCGCGCTCGCGGCCGGACTGCTCACGCTCGGCTGCGGCGACGACCAGACCCCGGGCGGCACCTCGACCGAGACCGACGCCGCGACCTCCGACACGGCCGAGCCGACGCCCGACACCGAGCCGACCGAGACCACCGAGACTACCGTTCAGGGCGGCCCGCTCGCCCGGGTCTACGCGATCGCGCCTGGCCTCGAGCCCGGCCTCGTCGAGGTCGAGCTCGCGCACCTCGACGCGCCCTACGACACCATGACCGGTGCGTTTGCGCGCGTACAGAGCTGCACGCCCGACCTCGAGCGCGGGCTCAGGAGCACGCTCACCTTCGGCCCGAGCTCGGTCGAGATCGTCTCGTGCGTGCCGGAGCAGAAGGCCCGTCCCGGGCCCGACGGCACCTACCTGCACATCGCCCCGCCGGCGACCCCGGCCGAGGACGACGGCCGCTTCGCCGAGCTGATGATGTATCACCACATGCAGGTGATCCACGACTACTTCAAGGACGTCTACGGCCTGACCGATCGCGACCACCCGCTCGACGCGCTGACCAACGTGATGACCTGGATCGATCGCTGCGACGACTGGACCGGCCTCGTCAACGCCGCCTACGTGCCCTACCTCGGCCTCGAGTACTTCGCCGAGGGGCTCGACGTCTCGAGCCTCGAAGGCGACGCGATCATCTTCTCCGGCACCGCCGAGCGCAACTTCGCCCTCGACGCCTCCGTGATCTACCACGAGTACACCCACGCCATGGTCGGGGCCACGCGCCTGCAGGGCGTCTTCGTCGACGACCAGGGCCTCAACTCGCTGCCCGGCGCGCTCAACGAAGCCTACGCCGACTACTTCGCCGCGACCCAGACCGACGAGCCGACCGTCGGCCGCTACGCGCTCGCCGACCTCGCCGTCAGCGGCTTCTGCGGGGTCAGCTCCGAGGACGCGCCCATCGAGAACTACGCTCGCGACCTGCGCGCCGAGCGCCGCTGCCCCGACGACCTCGTCTCCGAGGTGCACGCCGACTCGGAGATCTTCTCCTCGGCGCTGTGGTCGGTCCGCGAGCAGCTCGGCCAGCTCGTCGCCGACACCATCGTGCTCTACGCCGCGCTCGAGCTCACCAACGAGAGCGACTTCAACTCCGCCGCCGAGCTCACCATCCAGGGCGCCACCGATCTCTACGGCGCCGAGACCGGCGAGACGGTGCGCGCGATCTTCGCGGCGCGAAACCTGCCGGGCTGCGATCGCGTGCTGCCGGTCGAGCGCGTCGGTGACCGCGGCATCGAGCTGCGCGTCGAGGGCACGCGCGCCTTCGAGCCCAACCCCTTCCCCGGCTACGTGCCGGGCTACGTGCAGTACCGGGTCGAGGTCCCGCCGGGCACCTTGCGCGCGCGCGTGGTGCTCGACGCGACCCAGGGAGGCTTTTCCAACAACGGCCAGCCGCTCGAGGTCGACGCCGCCATCAAGCTCGGCGCCACCCCGGTCACCTACACCTTCGGCCTCGGCGCCAGCGCCGCGACCCACGACGCGAACTACGTCGTGCCGATCGCCGACAAGAGCTTCGTGATCCAGAACCCGAACAACGTGCCGCTGCGCGAGGGACCCTGGACCTTCGCCCTGCACAACAAGGGTCGGCGCACGCTGCGCATCGCCGCCATCAGCGTCACCTTCGAGTGAGCGCGCGCGCGCCCGCGGACGAGATCCGATCCGTTCCGCATCCGTCGCCGCGCGCAAGCTTCTTGCGAGCGGCCCTCACGCAGTGGAAGACTGGACTCGTTCCGGCGGAGACGCTCCGTCCGGCGCACTTCGACCGTCGCTGAAACTCGTGCGGGTCAGCACGCGCTGACACTCAACTCCCGGACGCTGGACCGAGCCCAGGACAGGCGCGGCCCGCGTTCGGATCGCACCCGGGTCCGCATACCCCGGCGTGCCGAGTGAGCCGTCGACGACGGCGGCTCACTCCCCTTCGCCTCCTTCACCGAGGGCCCTCCCCCTCCCAGCTCTGCACGATCGGCCCCAACGCGGGGCGGGGCCGTCGTGCGTCCGCCATTCGCTCGTGCACGCGGCGCTCGCCGCGGGCCGCGACCGCGCCTCCACCCACGCTCCGCGAGGAACAAGACGATGAGACGCTTCAGCACCTGGATCACCGCCGCGGGCGCCCTCGGGCTCGCGGCCCTCGGCTGCTCGAGCAGCAAGGCCCCCGGCTCCGAAGGCCCCGGCTTCGAGATCAGCGTCGCGCCCTTGGACCTGCCGCTGATGAGCGACGCCTGCTACGAGCTGACCGTCTACAACGCGACCGGCGCGCCCTTCGACGCCAGCGAAGCGGTCTGGACGCAACCGAGCCTCTGCGCCTCGCAGTACGGGGCCAACGGCGGGATCCGCTTCACCGGGATCTGCGATGCGCAGGCCGGCACGAACTCGATCCGCCTCGTGCTCAACGACGTCTACCAGGGCGGCACCTTCGAGACCGGCACCGCCCTCACCGTCGGCGAGGACTACATCAACCCCTGCCCGCCGGCCGCCGCGGGCGAAGACAACGGCTGCGTGCTCGAGGCCGCGTGCAACCCCAACGAGGACACCAAGATCGAGTTCAACCTCACCGTGATGCGCAACGCCGAGCTCGGCTTCTTCGACACCGTCGTGCGCTTCCAGGACGTCTTCTGCGCGGCCAAGCTCGACTGCGTCGAAAACGACGGCC
>WYBB01000071.1 GCA_011526585.1 Deltaproteobacteria bacterium | reverse complement strand
CCCCGCGGCGCTCCTCCACCAGCCCCTGATCGGCGAGCAGCGCATGCCACAGCTCGGCCAGCCCGCGCCGCCCGATCGGCTTCGCCCCGATCACCGTGACGCGCCGATCGCCGAGCGTGCCCGGCTGGAAGAGGAGGTTCTTTTCCAGCGCGCAGCTCACGAGGCGCGCCACGTCGGACAGCGGCGCGTCCGCGAAGTCGACCTCGATCGTCTCGTCGGACCCGAGCGGCACGCACGCGCGCTCACCCTCGGAGGGCGTCTCGGCCGGCGTCTCGGGCGGTCCCGCGCCGATCGACAGCCCCACGATGAAAGCGAGCAGCGTCATGACGACCTTCTCAACGCCCGAAGAACTGGATCCCGTCCTTGACCAGGCGCTGCGACTCCTCGTCCGCGGCGATCGTCACGCGCTCGAGCCCCGAGCCGCTGCGCAGGAGGTGCACGAGCCGCGGCCCGACCCGCTCGAGCGGGGTCGCCAGCACCTCCAGGTGGAAGAGGCCGGTCGTGAGCGTCCTGACGCCGAGGCCGCGCGCCGCCTCGAGCACCTCCTCGGCGATCGCCAGCGCGCGGTCGCTCCGGTGCTCGGCGCGATGGCCGAGGCCGACGAAGAGCAGGCGAGGGTGGGAGAGCCGCCGCGCCGTCGGGTAGAGCACGCGCTCGCCGAGCTCGCCGGTCGAGAAGCCGCCGATCCGCCAGGACGAGAGCGCGCCCGCCAGCCGCCAGTCGACGAGCCCGGTGAGCCCGCCCAGCGGTCGCTCGTCGGCGAACGCGCAGAGCACCAGCAGATCGCCGGGCGAGTCGTCGAGCACGCGCAGCTCGGGCGCGATCCAGCGCAGCTCCGCGCGCTCGACGTAGGGGCTAGCCGTCACCGCCGCCATCGCCGGCGCGCCTACCGAGCTGGCCGAGCTGGCTCGCGATCTTGTCGAGGATCCCGTTGATGAACGCGCCCGAGTCGCTGGTCCCGTAGCGCTTGGCGATCTCGATCGCCTCGTTCAGCGTGACGCGCGGCGGGATGTCTGCGAGGTGCTGCATCTCGAAGACGCCCATGCGCAGGATGTTGCGATCGACGACCGCCATGCGCGCCACGCGCCAGTTGGTCGACGACTCCGCCAGCAGGCGGTCGATCGCGTCGCGGTGCTCGCACACGCCCTTCGCGATCGTGTCGCAGAACTCGAGCTCGTCCGGCCCGCCGCGCACGGCCTCGAGCTCGGCCCGCTCGTCGGCGCTCGGCGGCAGCGGGATCGGACCCTTGCCCTCGAGCCACGCCTCGGTCTCGAGCGCCAGCGCGTTCTTCTTGTCGATGCGCTTGAGCGCGTCGACCAGTGCGCGCGCCTCGTCCCGCTCGCAGCCGTCGGCCAGCGCGCATTCGAGCTCGGCCGCCAGCGCGCGCTCACGGATCCGGTAGAGCGCTTGCGTCACCGTCGCGCCCGCCGGCACGACCTCGCGGCTTCCCTGGTGGTCGAGCGCGAAGAGCGCCTGCAGCGCCAGCTCACGCCCACGGCGTCGCCGGTTCTTCACCGAGCCGCCGCGCGCGCCGCGCTCACCCTTGTCCCTGTCCGCCGCCCCGCTCACGGCGTGCCCGCGATCTGTCTCAGGACCTGCACCATCTCGACGGCCGCCAGCGCCGCCTCGGCGCCCTTGTTGCCCGCCTTGGTGCCGGCGCGCTCGATCGCCTGCTCGATCGTGTCGGTGGTCAGCACCCCGAACGCCACCGGCACGCCGGTCGTCAGCGCCACCTGCGCGACGCCCTTGGACACCTCGGAGGCGACCATGTCGAAGTGCGGCGTGGCGCCGCGGATCACCGCGCCGAGCGCGATCACCGCGTCGTACTTGCCGGATGCCGCCGCCTGCCGGCACACCAGCGGGATCTCCCACGCGCCCGGCACGCGTACGATCGTCTGATCATCGGCCGTGGCGCCGTGGCGCACCAGCGCGTCGAGCGCGCCGTCCAGCAGGCGCTCCGTGATGAAGCTGTTGAAGCGTGCGACGATGAGCGCGGACTTGAGCCCCGCGGCGGTGAGGTGGCCTTCGATGATGCGCGGCATGTGCTCGTCCTCGTCCTCGTTCTTCCAGTGATTCAAACAGCCTGCGCCAGATAGCCCCAAGCACCGTCCCGGTCAACAGCCGGCGCCGGGTGACGCAGCAGACACCCGGCGCGGCCGATCCCGCGCCAGCCTCTCAGAACCCGTGCTCCTTGAGGAACGCGAGGTCGATCCCCCCCGCGGACTCACCGCGCAGGCTCAGCACGCGCTGCACGTACTTGCCGAGCACGTCGGTCTCGACGTTGACGCCGGCGCCGACCTCGGTCTCGCTCAGCACCGTGTGCGCCGCCGTGTGCGGCACCACCGCGATCGTCACGCGCCGCTCGACGAGCCGCGCCACCGTCAGCGAGACCCCGTCGAGCGTGATCGATCCCTTCTCGACGACCTGGGGCATGAGCGCCGCCGGCAGCTCGTAGCCGAGCTCCCAGCCGTCGCCCACGCGCACCCTGTCGACGAGCCGCCCGACCGCGTCGACGTGGCCCTGCACGAGGTGGCCGTCGAGTCGATCACCCAGGCGCAGCGCGCGCTCGAGGTGCACCCGCGCCCCGACCTTGAGCCCGCCGAGCGTCGTGCGCGCCAGCGTCTCGCGCGAGACGTCGAAGGCGAGCCGCCCACGCTCGTGGCGCGTCACCGTGAGGCACGCGCCCATCACCGCGACCGACGCGCCGAGCGCGATCTCGACGAGCTCGCCGCTCGCCAGGCGCGTCGCCACCACGAGGCGCGCGCTGCCGCCGCCGAGCTCGACCCGCTCGATCCGGCCGACGTCCTCGATGATCCCGGTGAACATCAGCGCGTCCTCCGCCAGGTCATGAGCAGATCGTCGCCCACGCGCTCGACCGACGCCAGCGAAAACCCCGCGCGAGCCTCCTCGAGCCGCCCGACCGCCGCCACCCCGTCCGCGCCGTAGATCTTCGGCGCGACGAAGAGCGCGAGCTCGTCGATCGCGTCCGCCGCGAAGAGGCTCGCCGCGAGCTCGCCGCCGCCCTCGCACAGGATCGACGTGAGTCCGAGCCCGCCGAGCGCCGCGACGAGCGCCGTCACGTCGACCCGTCCATGCCGATCCGGCGCCGAGATCACGCGCACCCCGCGCGCCCGCAGCGCCGCGACGCGCGCGTCGTCCTCGCCCAGCGCCGTCGCCGCGATCACACCCGGTGCGCCCTCCTCGAAGAGCGGCACGTCCGGCGACGTCGCCAGGCGCGAGTCGACCAGCACCCGCCATGGCGGCAGGAAGTCCTCTCCGATCTCGCCCCGCGCCCCGTCGCCGCGCACCGTGAGCCGCGGCCGGTCGACCTCGGCCGTGCCGCGTCCGATCATCACCGCGTCGCTCGCCGCGCGCATCGCCATCACGCGCCGCCAGCTCGCCTCGCCGGTGACCGCGCTGCGCTCTCCGACCCGCGCCGCGATCCGCCCGTCGAGGCTCATCGCCAGCTTCAGGGTCACGTACGGACGCCCCTCGGTGATCCACGTCTCGAAGACCCGGTTGAGCGCGCGCGCCTCGTCCGCCAGCACCCCGGTCACGACCTCGATGCCGGCCCGGACGAGCTCGGCCACCCCCCGACCCGCGACCCGCGGGTTCGGATCGGGCGCGCCGACGACCACGCGCGCGATCCCCGCGCCGATCAGCGCCTGCGTGCACGGCCCGGTGCGTCCGAAGTGACAACACGGCTCGAGCGAGACGACCATCGTCGCCCCGCGCGCATCCTCGCAGCGCGACAGCGCGTCGATCTCCGCGTGCGGCCCGCCCGCGCGCCGGTGCCAGCCCTCGGCGATCACCTCGCCGTCGCGCATGATCAACGCGCCGACCATCGGGTTCGGGCTCGTGCCCCCACGCCCGCGCGCCGCCAGATCCAGTGCGCGCCGCATCGGCGCCTGCCACGCCCCGTCCGCCGGGCCTGCCGCGCTCGCGCCCGGCCGCTCAGCGCTCACCGTCGCCGCCCTCGCTCCCCTCGCTCGGCTCGCCGCTCGGCCGCGCCGAGAACGTCGCCAGCTCGCGCATGAAGGCGTCGACCGAGGCGAAGCTGCGATAGACGCTCGCGTAGCGCACGTAGGCCACCGGATCGAGGTCGCGCAGGAAGACCATCACCGCGTCGCCGAGCTCCTTCGAGCTCACCACCCGCTTGGGCCGCGTCGCGAGCTTCGACTCCAGCCGATCGACGAAGTCCGAGAGCGCCGCCGTCCCGATCGGCCGCTTCTTGCACGCCAGCCGGATCGAGCGCAGGAGCTTCTCCGGATCGAACGGCTCGCTCTGTCCGTCGCGCTTCTCGACGTCGATCATCGTCTCCTCGACGACCTCGTACGTCGTGAACCGGCCCGAGCACGCCTCGCATTGCCGCCGCCGCCTGATCGCGCGCCCCTCGCGCGCCAGGCGCGAGTCGACCACGCGGTTTTCCGACTGCTGGCAGAACGGACAGCGCACGGCCTCAGGCCCCGCTGCCTTCGAGCGCCGCGATCTTGTCGATGCGCCGCTGATGCCGCGCCTCGAACGCGGCGTCGAGCCACGCGTCGAGGCAGGTCACGGCGTACGGCGCCGCCAGGATCCGCGCCCCCAGGCAGAGCACGTTGGCCGCGTTGTGCTCGGCCGCCAGCCGCGCCGTCACCGGATCGTGCGCCAGCGCCGCGCGCACCCCGCGCACCTTGTTCGCCGCGATGCTCATGCCGATCCCGGTGCCGCACACGAGCACGCCGCGCGCGCCCTCGTCACGCGCCACCGCGCGCGCCACCTCGCCGGCGGCGTCGGGGTAGTCGGCGCGCTCGTCCTCGCGCGCCGGCCCGATCTCCTCGACGTCGTGGCCGCGCGCCGCGAGGTGCGCCGCCAGCGCCCGCCTCAGGCCGACGCCGGCGTGGTCCGAGCCGACGAGGAAGCGCATCGCTCGCTCACTCGCCAGGGCCGCCCGCCGCCACGGGCTCCTTGATCTGGATGACCTCGCGGCCCTTGTAGTGTCCGCAGCTCGGGCAGACGCGATGCGGCCGCTTGTCGGCGCCGCACTGCTCGCACAAGAGCGGGTGCGCCAGGATGACCTTGTCGTGGTTGGCGCGGCGCGCGCGCGTCCTGGCCTTGCTGTGCTTGTTCGTCGGGGTGACCATCTCGGTGCTCCAGTTCGCTCGCACTCAGTCGAGCTTGAGGTTCTTCAATCGCTCCCAGCGCGTGTCACCGCCCTCGGCGGTGCTCGACCAGAGCGGCCGGTTCGCGTGCTCGGAGCCTTGCTCCTGCCCGGGCGCGACGGGGTAGGGGTCCTGCGCCAGCACGAGGCTCTCGCGCACGAGCGCCTCGAGGTCGATGCGCCCGCCCTCGATGAGCCAGGGCTCTTCGACGAGGTCGTCGCTCGAGATCTCCTCGTCGGCGAGGTTCAAGAGGTGCTTGTCGCCGGGGGTGAAGAGCTCGGCGAACTCGGTGTGCAGGTCGAGCGACGCCGGCACGAGCGTGCGGCTGCACTCGAAGTCGAGGCGCACATCCAGCTTGCCCCGGGCGAGCACGTTGTCGCCGACGGGGCTCACCTCGATGCGCAGCGTGAGCGGCGAGCTCGCGTGATAGGCCGGCAGGAGCGACTCGGCCACCCACTCGGCCGGGAGCTCCCCGACGAGCGAGAGCCCCGCGGCGGGGATCTCATGGGCGTTGAGTTGCAGGTCCGAAGGCTTCATCATGGTCGTCGTTCTGGCTCGCGCGCCTCGCCTCGCCTCGAGGTGTCCGCGCGCGGGATTCGCGCCTCGCCGGCCGGGCGAAGGCGCGCGATATTAGGGATCGCGCATGGCCCGGTCAATCGAAATGCAACCAAGGGAAGGGCCCCGCCAAGGCGCCCCATCCGCACCGTTCTCCGAGCGCGTGCGGCGCCTGCCGACGCTCGGACTGGGCGTATCGACCGAATACGGCGCGCGCTCCGCCGGCGGCCTCGATCCCCTGCGCCTCGCGCGCGAGCACCCGCGCTTCGCGCGCTTCCTCGAGGTCGGCGTCGAGGTCGAGCGCGGCCTGGACGCCGACGCCGAGGCCTGGATCGCGCAGGGATTGCCGAGCACCTACCACTTCCTCGACGTCAACCTCGACGAGCCCGAGGACCTCGACGACGCCTGGCTCGCCCGCGTGCGCACGCTCGTCGCGCGCCTCCGCCCCGCCTGGCTCTGCGGCGACGCTGGCCTCTGGCACTTCGGCCCACGCGAGCGCGGCCACATGCTGCTCCTGCCGCCGATCCTCACACGCGAGTCCGCCGCCGCGCTCGCCTCGGGGATCGCCACCCTGCGCGCCGCCACCGGGCTCGAGGTCCTGCCCGAGAACCCTCCCGGCCAGGTCTTCGTCGGCGACCTGCACCTGCTCGACTTCTTCGCCGAGGTCCTCGTCCAGGCCGACACCGGCATGCTGCTCGACCTCGCGCACCTGGCGATCTACCAGCGCAGCCAGGGCCTGCCGCCCGACTTCGCGCTCGACCGCTTCCCGCTCGAGCGGGTCGTCGAGATCCACGTCGCCGGCGGCACCGAGCGCGACCACCAGGGCCTCGCCTGGGTCGAGGACCTGCACGGTGTCGAGGTCCTGCCCGAGGTCTGGGACCTCCTCGCCGCCATCGTGCCGCGCGCCGACAACCTCAAGGCGCTCGTCTTCGAGTGCGAGCGCAACCCGCTCGCCGAGACGCTCGCCGGCTTCCAGCGCCTGGCCGCGCTCACCGCGCCGCGGTTTTCGCCTTGAGCGCCGCGCTCCTCCAGCGCGTCGTCGTGCGCATGTTGCACGACCCCGCCTTCCGCGCCGCGGTCTACGCCGATCCGGCCCGCGCGCTGACCGGCCTGCCGCTGAGCGCCGCCGATCACGCGCTGCTCATCCGCGCCGACCCGCGAGCCTGGTCGGTCGATCCCCACCGCGCCGATCGCGTGCTCGGCGCGCTCTTGCACGAGCTGCCGGTCACGGCGCTGGCGCTCCTCCTCGACGGCGTGCCGCTGCCGCCGATCGCCGGGTTCTTTCGCACCCCGAGCTTCCACGACGCGATCATGGCGCGCCGCTCACTCGCGCCGGCCTTCGCCGAGCACCTCGCTACGCTCGCCCGCACGCCGCGCGCCCGCGCGCTGCTCTCGCTCGAGCGCGCCATCGTGCGCCTGCGCCGCGCGCCCGCCGCGTACCCACCGCCGCCGCCGGGTCACCTCCGGCTGAGCCCGCGCGCGCTGCCGGTCGCGCTCGCGGCCGGCACGCTCCACCTCTGGGACGTCGCGCGCAAAGCGCTCGGCCCGGAACCGACCGCGGCGCTCGTCGCCGCGCGCCTGCCGCGCCTGGGCGACGTCGACCCGCGCGAGCGCGAGTGGGTGCTGCTGGAGATGAACGGTGATTCACCCCAGGCCGGCTTCATCGGCGAGGCCCTCGGGCGTCTGCTCGAAGCCGCCGAGCGCCCCGTCGCGCGCGCGCATCTCGCCGGCCTCGTGCAAAGCGAAGGCGCCGACGCGAGTGAAGCCGCCGAGGTCATCGCCGAGCTGGTCGCGGACCAGCTCCTCGTCGCGTGACCCGCCGGCGCAGAGCGCCTACGCCCTGAGGGCCTGGAACGACTCCTTGAGGCCACGCGGGTTGGCCTTGAGCCCGATCACCAGGAGGTCGCCCTCGGTGTAGATGTCGCCGATCGCCAGGATCGGAGTCATCGTGCGCAGCGCCTTCTGGAAGCCCGGGTTGTCGGCGAGCTGCGGGAACTTCAGGAGGTCGATCACGAAGCGATCCTCCTTGGCCTCGAGGATCGCCGGCGGGCGCTTCGGCACGAAGTTCAGGAGCGACGCTGGCTTGGACAGGTTCAGCGCGCCCGAGGCCAGGAGCTTGGCGAGGTTGCCCTGCAGGTTGTTCAGGACGGACGCGCGCAGGTCGCGCACGCGGAAGGTCACCTTGACCGCCTCGGTCGTCGCCTCGATGGCGTCGATCAGCAGCGCCGCGTCGACGCGCAGCTCGGTGCCCATGAGGTTGGCGGTCGCGCCGAGCCCCAGCGCCGGCGGCTGCGCGATCACGGTGACGTCCTTGGGGGCCTTGTCGCCCGCGGGGATGAGCGTCGCCGCCCAGCGCACCAGATCGAGCGGCACCGCGAGCCGGCGGTTGAGCGCGTGGCGCGCGATCTCCCCGAAGAGACGCGGGTGCGACGCGGCATAGCGACCGAGGGACTTGAGGATCTGCGATACTTTGAGCTGCTGCATGCGCGGCCTCTAAATCGAGTCGGCCACCGGGCGCAAGGACAAAGACCCCGATCCGCCCGTGCCAGGCGACACCCCGCGATACTTGCCGCCCTCGACGGGGTGCGTCAGAGTCCACGCAGCTCGAGACGACGCGAGGCCCGCGATGAGCACCGACGACGACCCCCCCGAGAGCATCACCCAGGACCCCGAGGAGCGTCCGCCCCAGCGCGAGCAGCGGCGCATGTCCGACACCGTCAAGAAGGCGATCTCGCAGGGTTTTCGCGCGGCCCGCTCCGGCGAGGAGAAGATCCGCGGCATGGTCAGCGACGCCATGCCCAAGGAGCTGGTGACCTACATCAAGGGCGCCATCGACACCGCGCGCGAGGAGGTCGTGCGCGTCGTCGGCAACCAGACCCGCAAGTTCCTCGAGGGCATCGACGTCGGCGGCGAGGTCGCCAAGATCCTCACCGCGCTCTCGTTCGAGATCAAGACCGAGATCCGCTTCATCCCCAACGATCAGAAGATCAAGCCAGACATCAAGACGACGGTGCGCCCGAAGAAGGTCAAGGCCGAGACCCCCGAGGAAGACGATCCGTCATGAGCCGCGCTCGACCCGGATCGCCTTGATCTCGACGGGCACCGCCGGCTGCTTGCCGTCGGAGTTCGCCTTCTTCTCGGCCGCCGAGAGCGCCTTGATCAGCGCGACCGGCGCGCACTTGCCGAACGCGCTGTAGCTGTTGCCCAGGCCGCGATCGGGCTTGGCGGTGATGAAGAGCTGCGAGCCGTGGGTCTGCCCGGCGTCGTCGATCATGCCGATGGCGCCCGCGCCGAGGAAGAGCTCGTTGGCGCCCTGCTCGCGCGGCACGCGCCACCCCGGGCCGGCGTTGGCGCGCCCGGTCGGGTTGCCGGTCTGGATGATGAACTCGTGCACGATGCGGTGGAAGGTCAGGCCGTCGTAGAAGCGCTTCTTGCGCGGCGGGTCCGAAGGCGCCGGCCGCCACTCGAGCTGCCCGGTGGCGAGCCCGACGAAGTTCGCCATCGTCTGCGGCGCGCGCTCGTCGAGCGTGCAGCGGATCTCGCCCTCGGCCGTCACGAAGGTCGCGATGACGTGGGGACCCTGGCCTGGCACCGCGCCGAGGATCTCGGCGATCTCCGCGCCGCTCAGCGTCTTGACCGGCCTGTCGCTCATCGCCGGCCCACCGACCTGCGGAGGCGCCGAGCCGCCTTCGTCCTCGGGCTTTTCGGCCTTCTTCTTGCGCGCGAGCAGCACCTGCTTCTCGAGCTCGGGGTCACGCGGCGCCGCGCACCCGAGCCCCAAGGACAGCACCAACAACGACGGCAGGAGCGACTTCACGCCGCGTTGATAGCGGGTCCGACCCGGCTCGACAAGGCGTTCATGGTCTGCCTCGTGCGGCTCAGCCCCGCTTGCGCGCGGCCGCCTTGACGTGGGCCGGCGGCTCGCGCACGTCCCAGACGATGCGGAAGAGCTGCAGCAGCTTGATCACGTAGAAGGTCAGATCGATCTGCCACCAGACGAAGCCCTGCCGCGCCGACGACTGATAGTGGTGGTGGTTGTTGTGCCAGCCCTCGCCCGCCGTGAGGAGCGCGATCACCACGTTGTTGCGCGAGTCGTCGCTGGTCTCGTAGGGGCGGCTGCCCCACACGTGCGCCAGCGAGTTCACGATGAAGGTCGTGTGCCAGAGCATCACCGTCGAGAGGCAGAAGGCGACGATGAAGCCCTCGAGCCCCCAGAGCGCCGTGACCACCGCGCCGAGCGCGACCACCGGCAGGTACCAGTACTTGTCGATCCACACGAGCTCCGGGTAGCGCGCGAGGTCCTTGACGCGATCGAGGTCGGTCTCCATCGCGCCCTTGCCGTAGAACCAGCCG
Source organism: Deltaproteobacteria bacterium (assembly GCA_011526585.1). Classification (GTDB taxonomy): domain Bacteria; phylum Myxococcota_A; class UBA9042; order PHBI01; family PHBI01; genus WYBB01. The sequence continues at coordinate 42,334 of WYBB01000071.1, read as the reverse complement.
ATGTGCGACCACCAGAAGCCGTGCTGTCGCGGCGAGTGCGGGTCGTTGTCCTCGTCCGAGTGTTTGTGGTGGCGCCGGTGGTGCGAGGCCCACCACAGGACGCCACGCTGGCCGGCGCTCTGCGAGATCACCGCGAGCACGAACTGGAAGACGCGGCTCGTCTTGAACGAGCGGTGCGAGAAGTAGCGGTGAAAGCCGAGGGTGATCCCGACCATGCGCCCGAGCCACAGCGCGAAGCACGCCCACGCCACCGTGCTCGAGGCGCCGGTGAAGATCACCCCGAGCGCCAGGATGTGCACGAGGCCCATCGGCGCGGCGGCGACCAGGAACTGCCCGGTGCTCATACGCTCGTAGGGCGTCTTGGCCTTCGGGGTCTCTCGGGAGGCGAGGTCTTCGACGACCTCGGGGACGACGGCGGTGCTCGGCGGGTTCGCAACAGTCATGCTCGCCATGATGGCGCAGGCCCGCCGTGAAGGCCGGTCATACCTCGGTCATCGAGTGTCTCCGTTGTGTCTCTGCGCGCTGCCGTTGCCGTGACGTATCGCTCGCGCCCCTGCGCCCTCCGCAAGTCCACTTGGAGGTCTTCGACCTCCTTCGGGACTGGCTACGGAGCTCCGGGTCGCGAGCTGCCGTTGCTTTGCCAGTCGAATTCGAAGTGCATGGCGAAGCGCTTGTCGCCTTCGAGCTCCGTCCGGATCACGACCTGGATCGGCTGCATCGTGCGCGGCTCGAGGTCGACCTCGGTGTCGATCCAGCGCGGCTGGCCGTGACGCGCGCCGAGGTTCATCTGCCGCCGAAGGTTGTCCTGCCCCGCCGGGCTCGTCGCCGTCATGCGATAGCCCAGGCGCGCCGCGTCGTCCCAGTTCGACGCGCGCCGCCGCACCACGAGCTCGACGCCTTCGGGCACGCCGTCCGTGCCTCCGGCGATGGTCTGCTCCGCGCCGAGCTCGAGCTCGGCGAAGTCGAGCCAGCCCTCGACGAAGATCGCCCACAGCGCGCCGGCCTCCGGGTCCACCGTCGTGCCGTCGGGCGCGATCAGGATCTCCTCTTCGCGCATGGCCATGCTCAGCCCCAGCGCGACCAGCTCGGCGGCCTCGCCGCCGACCGCCTCGAACGCCGACTGCGTGAGCCGCCGTCGCCCATCCGCGTCGGGCGGACCCAGCGTGAGCCTGGCGCGCGAGACCATCGTCGCCTCCTCGGTGCCGATGCGCAGGGTCACCATCACCTCGGCCGGCGACGGCCACCTGAACTTCAAGTCCGGCGGCAGCGGCTCGTCGACGACCGGCCGCGCGATCCCGCTGCCCTCGGGCGGCACCGGCTTGCTCTTGCCGCACGCGCCGAGCGCCATCGCCACCACGGCAGCACCCGACCACCTCAGCCACGCTCGTCCCATCATCCCGCCACCTCACCAGGCTCGAAACGATAACCGGCGCCGCGGTGCGACAGGAAGTGCACCGGGTGCGCCGGGTCGACCTCGAAGTGTTTGCGCAGGCGCGCGACGAAGTTGTCGACGGTGCGCGTCTCGCTGTGCCGCGGCAGCCGCCACACCTCGGCGAGCAGCTCCTTGCGCGACAGCACCCGCCCCGGGTTCGCCGCGAAGTAGGCGACCAGATCGAGCTCGAGCGCGGTCAGCGCCACGTCCTCCCCGTCGACCTTGACCTGGTGCGCCTCGAGGTCGATCAGCACGCGCCCGCCGAACGCGACCACGCGCGGCCGCCCGCCCCGCGCCTCGCCGGAGCCGCGCGCCCACCCCTGCCGCCGCATCAAGGCCCGCACCCGCGCCAGCAGCTCGGCGAACTCGAACGGCTTGGGCAGGTAGTCGTCGGCGCCGGCCTCGAGCCCGCGCACCCGATCCTCGGCCGACGCGCGCACCGTCAGCATGATCACCGGCTGGAAGATCCCGCCCTCGCGCAGTTGCTGGCAGAGCGCAAACCCGTTCGTGTCCGGCAGCTCCACGTCGAGGATCATCACCGCCGGCGCCACCGGCTTGACCAGCTCGCGCATCGCCGCCTTGCCGCTCGGCGCCACGTCGACCTCGAAGCCCTCGAGCTCGAAGTTCAGCTTGAGCGCGCGCCCGAGGTGCACCTCGTCCTCGACGATGAGGAGGCGCGGCCTACCCGTCTCGTCCTGGCTCAACTCGCCCCTCCCGGCAGCGTCAGCACGAAGACCGCGCCCTGTCCGGGCCCGGGTGAGCGCGCCTCGAGGCGCCCACCGATCCCGCGCGCCAGCTCGGCCGCCACGTGCAGCCCGAGCCCGGTGCCCGCGCGCGCGCGCACCTCGTCGGAGTCGACGCGATAGAAGCGCCGGAAGACCCGATCGAGATCGGCCCGCGCGATCCCGATGCCGCGATCGGCGACCGTCACCTCGACCTCGCGCGGCGCTCCGCCTTCGACCATCCGCGCCGCCAGCGTCACCCCGCTCGGCAAGGGCGAGTACTTCAGGGCGTTGTCGAGCAGGTTCTCGAGGATCGTCGTCAGCGCCACCTCGTCGGTGTGCACGCTCAAGCCGTGCGGGACCTCCACCGTCACCGCCTCGCGCGAGGTCGCCCCGTAGCGCCGCAGCACCTTGTCGAGCACGGTCTCGACCAGATCGCTCAGCACGACCGGCGCCTGGGTCGCCGTCTCGTCGCGCCGCCGGTGCGCCACGCGCGAGGCGACGAGCACCCCGTCGATGAAGCGCGACAGGCGCTCGACGTCCTGGCGCATCATCGCGCGCACCTCCTTGCGCTGCGCCTCGCTCAGATCGGTGCGCGACAGCGTCTCCAGGCACAGCCCGAGCGAGCTCAGCGGCGACTTGAGCTCGTGCGTGACCGAGTCGATGAAGTGGCGCTGTCGCCGGCCTTCGACGATCTCGCGCGCCAGCGAGATCCCCGAGAGCAGGAGCACCGTGGTGATGAACGCGATCGAGATGATCCCGAGGAGCAGGAGCCAGGTGGTGCCGGAGGTCAGCGTGTCGATCACCAGGAGCGTCCACCCGACGAGCAGCGCGAGCGAGAGCGCCACCGCGACCGAGGTCAGCGTGATCGGCGTCGAGAGCGAGCGGGTGGGGCGCGGCATCGCCCCCGTTCGTACACGAGGAACGCGTCCCGAGCCATGCCCATGCTGGTGGCCGCGCCAGCTCGCCGCACCACGCTGACCTGCGCTGCCCGCTGGTCGAGCACGCGCACCGTGTGCTAACCGTGCGCACTTCGCCGCCATGGCCCCGGAGAACAGGAGCCGCCATGCCCGAGCCGACCGACCAGGACCTCATCGCCCAAGCCTTCGCCGACCGCTCGCGCCTGCTCGATCCCGCGCACCGCGCGGCGGTCTTCCGCACGATCGAGGCGCTGGACAAGGGCCGGCTGCGCGTCGCCACCCCGCCCGCCGCGGACACCGCCGCCCCCGCCGCCGAGCCCGCGCCATGGACGGTGCACGCCTGGGTCAAGGAGGCCGTGCTCCTCTACTTCGCGCTCGCCGACATGGTCGTGCACGAGGTGCCGCCCTTCGAGTGGCACGACAAGATCCCGCTCAAGTCCGACTTCCGCGCCGCGGGCGTGCGCGCCGTGCCGCCGGCCACCGTGCGCTACGGCGCCCACGTCGCGCCCGGCGCCGTCTTGATGCCGAGCTACGTCAACATCGGCGCCTTCGTCGGCGCCGGCACCATGGTCGACACCTGGGCGACGGTCGGCTCGTGCGCGCAGGTCGGCGAAAACGTGCACCTCTCGGGCGGCGTCGGCCTCGGCGGCGTGCTCGAGCCGCCCGGCGCCACCCCGGTCATCATCGAGGACGGCGCCTTCATCGGCAGCCGCGCCATCGTCGTCGAGGGCGTGCGCGTCGGGCGCGAGGCCGTGCTCGGCGCGGGCGTCGTGCTCGCCTCCTCGACGCGCATCGTCGACGTCTCGGGCGACGCGCCGGTCGAGTACCGCGGCTACGTGCCGCCGCGCTCGGTCGTGATCCCGGGCAGCGTCGAAAAGTCCTTTCCGGCCGGCAAGTTCCACGTGCCGGTCGCCCTGATCATCGGCCGCCGCAGCGCCTCGACCGACCAGAAGACCTCGCTCAACGCCGCGCTGCGCGAGTTCTCGGTCCCGGTCTGAGCGCCCCTCCCGCCACCTCGGAGCGCCCCTCGATGCAGCCGCTCGCCGCTCTCTTCCTGCGCCCGCCCTGTCCGCCCGAAGGCCTCGCCTTCGAGACCACCGCCGAGCTCGCCGATCTCGACGGCCTCTTCGGCCACGAGCGCGCCTTCGAGGCGCTGCGCGTCGGCCTGGGGATCCGCCGCGAGGGCTACAACATCTTCGTCGTCGGCAGCTCCGGCGTCGGCAAGCACACCGTCGTCATCAAGACCCTCGAAGAGCGCGCTCGCACCGAGCCGGTGCCGCCCGACTGGTGCTACGTCTACAACTTCGAGGAGGACCACCGCCCGCGCGCGCTCTCGCTGCCGTCGGGGCTCGGATCGGTCCTCAAGACCGCGATGCACCGCTTCGTCGAGGATCTGCGCACCGTGCTGCCGGTGATCTTCACCTCCGACAGCTACACCTCGAAGGTGCACGCGATCGCCGAGGCCGCCGAGAAGGTGCACGACCAGGCCCTCGACGCGGTCAAGGCCAAGGCGATCGGGCGCGGCCTGGCGCTGGTCAAGACCGAGGAGGGCTTCACCTTCATGCCCGCCAAGGACGGCGAGGTGCTCGCGCCCGAGGCCTTCGAGGCCCTCTCCGAAGAAGAGCGCAAGGGCTTCGAGGTCCTGCTCGAGGAGACCGAGGACGAGCTGCAGGCGGTCTTCGGCGGCGTGCCGCGCTGGCGCAAGGAGACGCGCGACCGCCTGCTCGCGCTCGAGAAAGAGGTCGTGCAGGCCGAGGTGCAGCGCCTCATCGAGCCCCTGCGCACCTCGTTCACCGAGCACGCCGAGGTGCTCGCCTACCTCGACGCCGTACAGAAGGACATCCTCGATCAGATCCACCTCTTCCGCGAGGACCAGGGCCCCGCCGGCGACGACGAGCCCGCGGCCGACGACGACGACGACGACGGCGACGGCCTGCCCGCCCTGCCGTCGCGCCCCAAGAAGCGCGAGATCCGCCGCTACCAGGTCAACGTGATCATCGACCACAGCCGCTCGCAGGGCGCCCCGGTCATCCACGAGGACATCCCCGCCTTCGCCAACCTCATCGGCCGCATCGAGCACCACGCCGAGTACGGCGCGCTCTCGACCGACCACACCCTCATCAAGGCCGGCGCCTTCCACCAGGCCTCGGGCGGCTACCTCGTGCTCGACGCCTGGCGCCTCGTCAACTCGCCCTTCGCCTGGGCCGCGCTCAAGCGCGTCTTGCGCAGCCGCCTCGTGCGCATGGACGCGCCCGACGGCAACGTCAACCCGATGACCACGATCATGCTCACGCCCGACCCGATCCCGGTCGACGTGAAGGTCGTCGTCATGGGCCCGGCCGAGCTCTACTACGAGCTCTCCGACCAGGACCCCGAGGTCGAGCGCCACTTCAAGATCCTCGCCGCCTTCGAAGAGCGCCTGCCGCGCTCCGCCGAGACGACCCACCTCTTCGCGCGCCTCATCGCCACCAAGGCGCGCGACAAGAAGCTGCGCCCCTTCCACCGCGACGCCGTCGCGCGGGTCATCGAGGAGGCGGCGCGCGAGGTCGAGGACAACGAGTACCTCTCGGCCAACCTCTCGCGCCTCTTCAACCTGCTCGACGAGGCCGACTTCTGGGCCGCCGAGGCCGGCGCCGACGTCGTGTCCCAGGCCCACGTCGAGCGCGCGCTCACCGCCTTCGACCGCCGCAGCTCCGCCCCGCGCGACGAGTTCCTCACCTCGATCGAGCGCGGCACGCTCATCGTGCGCACCCGCGGCGACGCGGTCGGTCAGGTCAACGGCCTCGCCGTCGTCTCGCTCGGCAGCTTCGAGTTCGGCCGCGTCTCGCGGATCTCGGCCACCGCCCGCGTCGGCAGCGGCGAGCTCGTCGACATCGAGCGCGAGTCCGACCTCTCGGGCAGCCTCCACGCCAAGGGCGTGCTCATCCTGCAGTCGCTGCTCGGCGCGCGCTACGCCACCGACGTCCCGATCTCGCTGTCGGCGAGCCTCACCTTCGAGCAGTCCTACGGCTACGTCGACGGCGACTCGGCTTCGCTCGGCGAGTACTGCGCGCTGATCTCGGCGATCGCCGGCGTGGCCTTGCGCCAGGACCTCGCGCTCACCGGCTCGATCAACCAGAACGGCGAGGTGCAGTCCGTCGGCGGCGTCAACGCCAAGATCGAGGGCTTCTTCGCGGTCGCGAGCCGCCAGGGCCTCACCGGCACCCAGGGCGTCATCATCCCGCGCTCCAACGTCAAGAGCCTGATGCTCTCACCCGAGGTCGTCGCCGCCGCCACCGCCGGCCGCTTCCACATCTACCCGGTCGAGCGCGTCGAGGAGGCGCTGAGCCTGCTCTGTCCGCTGCCGGTCGGCGCGCGCGGCCCGGACGGCGCCTTCCCCGAAGGCACCCTCAACGCGCTGGTCGAGGCCCAGCTCCGGCGCTTCCACGAGATCCAGCGCCGCGCCCACCAGCACTGATCACGGGCCGCTCACCGGGTCTTGGTGGTCTTGCCCTTGCCCTTCTTGGCGTCGGGCGGCGGATCGTCGGTCGGCTTGGGGGGCGTGCCATACGCGTCGGGATCCTCGAGCAGGAAGTCCTCGAGCGAGTCGCTGACCCCGCCGAGCCCGGGCTTGTGCGCCTGCTGGCGGAGAGCCACCAGCTCCACCGCCTTTTCGCGATCCTCGATCACGAAGAGGTCGAGCCCGTAGATCGTGCGCCGGTTGACGAGGCGCACGTCGAAGCCCGCGCTCTTCCAGGTCGCCGCGACGATCGTCCGGCCGCCCTTGCCGTCGGGCTCGTCGCCGACCTCGACCGGCACGCCGAAGGCGTTCTGGAACGCGGTGTAGCGCGCCGCGAAGGTCGGTCCGTCGCTCAGCGCGCGCGCGTACTTCCACAGCTTGCCCTGGTGCATGAAGAAATAATGCGTCTCCAGGCCTTCCTTGTAGCGGTACATCGACTCGTCGGTGCCGACGCCGAACTCGTTGGCGATGATGCTCACCTCGAAGCCGGTCTGGCGCCCGTCGAAGCGCACCTCGGCGTTGCGGAGCAGGACGATCTCCTGCTCGCGCCGCGCTCTGAGCCGCGCGCGCTCGTTGGCGTCGGGCGCGTTGGCGATGCGCGGCAGGTAGACCTTGTCCAAGCGCTTGCCGACCCACGCGGCGATCGCCTCGAAGTCCGCCCCGAAGGCGAGCTCCTCGAGCTGGGGATCGACGATCTCCAGGTTGACCGCCGCCCGCGCCTCGCCGGCGCCGCCGAGCACGGCCAGGACCGCCAGGGCCGGGATCCAGGCCGCGCGCCATGCGCCGGACCTGCTCTCGTATGTCGTCGAGTCGGCTCGCGATCTCATGCCTGACTCCTTGGGATCGTGTGGGGGTCGTCGGGGCCGAGGGCCGCCCGGGATCTCGGCCGGCGCGGCCTACCGCCCTCGGTGGCGCGGAGTCTATATGATTGCGCGCGGTGGAAGCCAAGAACGGACCACACCGGACAACACCGCGCGGGCTTGCCGAATTCTCACAACGACGCTCTATTGCCCGGCCGGACCCAACAGGAGCCTTGCATGGAGGTCATCAAGAGCCAGGTGCGACCGCGCAGCGACGCCTTCCAGCAGAACCGCGCGCGCTTCCTCGAGGCGATCGCCAGGCTCGACGCCGCGCTCGCCGAGTCGCGCCTGGGTGGCGGCGACAAGTACATCGAGCGCCACCGCGCCAAGGGCAAGCTCCTGCCGCGCGAGCGCATCGAGCTCCTGCTCGACCCCGGCTCGCACTTCCTCGAGCTCCTGCCGCTGGTCGGCCACGGCATGCGCGGCGTCGGCACCGGCGGCGGCCTCATCGGCGGGATCGGCCTCGTGAACGGGGTCGAGTGCCTCGTCACCGCCAACGAGTCCACCCTCAAGGGCGGCGCCATCAACGAGTGGGGCCTCAAGAAGTCGCGCCGCCTCGCGCAGATCGCCGACGAGAACCACCTTCCCGCCATCGCGCTGACCGAGTCCGCCGGCGCCGATCTGCCCAACCAGGCCCAGATCTTCGTGCCCGGCGGCGAGAGCTTCCGCGACATCACGCGCCGCTCGAAGGCGCGCCTGCCCTCGATCTGCGTCGTCTTCGGCAACGCCACCGCCGGCGGCGCCTATGTGCCCGGCATGTCCGACTACGTGATCATGGTCGACGGCGGCGCCAAGGTCTTCCTCGCCGGCCCGCCGCTCGTGAAGATGGCCACCGGCGAGGTCACCGACGACGAGTCCCTCGGCGGCGCCGCCATGCACAGCCGCCTCTCCGGTGTCTCCGACTACCTCGCGCGCGACGAGTCGCACGCCATCGCGCTCGCCCGCCAGATCGTCGGCCACCTCAAGTGGCACAAGGCCCACGGCCCCGACCAGCGCGCCGAGCCGCCGCGCTACGACCCCGACGAGCTCCTCGGCGTCGTCAGCGCCGACGTGCGCGTGCCCTTCGATCAGCGCGAGGTGATCGCGCGCCTCGTCGACGGCTCGCGCTTTTCCGAGTTCAAACGCGACTACGGCCCGACCCTCGTCACCGGCTTCGCCCACGTGCACGGCCACCTCGTCGGCATCCTCGCCAACAACGGCATCCTCTTTTCCGAGTCCTCCGAAAAGGGCGCGCAGTTCATCCAGCTCGCCAACCAGCGCGCCATCCCGCTCCTCTTCCTCCAGAACATCACCGGCTTCATGGTCGGCCGGGCCTACGAGGAGGGCGGCATCATCAAGAACGGCGCCAAGCTCATCAACGCCGTCTCCAACTCCTCGGTGCCGATCTTCACCGTCATGACCGGCGCCTCCTACGGCGCCGGCAACTACGGCATGGCCGGCCGCGCCTACCAGCCGCGCTTCATCTTCACCTGGCCCAACCACAAGATCGCCGTCATGGGCGGCGAGCAGCTCGCCGGCGTGCTCGAGATCATCAAGCGCGAGGCCGCCGAGAAGTCCGGCGAGACCCTCGACGAGAAGGGCCTGGCGACGACCAAACAGATCATCCGCGCGCAGATCGAAAAGGAGTCCGACGCCTTCTTCGCCACCGCGCGCGCCTGGGACGACGGCATCCTCGACCCCCGCGACACCCGCCACGCCCTCGGCGTCGCGCTCTCGGCCGCCTTCACGCGCCCGATCGAGCCGACGACCGCCTTCGGCGTCTTCCGCCATTGAGGCCCGCATGACCATGCAAACGCTGCTCGTCGCCAACCGCGGTGAGATCGCCCGCCGCATCCTGCGCACCGCCCGCGCGATGGGCCTGCGCACCGTCGCCGTCTGCTCGGAGGCCGATCTGCACGCGCCGCACGTGCGCGAGGCCGACCAGGCCTACTGCCTCGGGCCCGCGCCGTCGCGCGAGTCCTATCTCGCCATCGAGCGCATCCTCGCCGCCGCACGCGAGACCGGCGCCGACGCGATCCATCCGGGCTACGGATTCCTGAGTGAAAATGAGCTCTTCGCGCGCGCCGTCGAGGACGCCGGCCTGGTCTTCGTCGGGCCCACGCCCGCGGCGATCGGCGCCATGGGATCGAAGATCGCCGCCAAGCGCCTGATGGTCGAGCACGGCGTACCGGTCGTGCCGGGCGTCTCCGGCCTCGACGATGCCGGCTTCATCGCCGCGGCCGACGCCGTCGGCTACCCGCTCCTCATCAAGGCCTCGGCCGGCGGTGGCGGCAAGGGCATGCGCATCGTGCGCCGCCCCGAAGACCTGCCCGCCGCGCTCGAGGGGGCGCGTCGCGAGGCGCTGGCCGCCTTCTCCGACGACCAGCTCCTCGTCGAGCGCTACGTCTTGGAGCCCCGCCACATCGAGGTGCAGATCCTCGGCGACGGTCAGGGTCGGGTCGTGCACCTCTTCGAGCGCGAGTGCTCGATCCAGCGCCGCCACCAGAAGATCCTGGAGGAGGCGCCCTCGCCGTTCTGCGACGAGGCCCTGCGCGAGCGCCTGACCAGCGCCGCCGTCAAGGCCGGCCTGGCGATCGGCTATCGCTCGGCGGGCACGGTCGAGTTCGTCGTCGACGGCAAGAGCGGCGAGATCTTCTTCCTCGAGGTGAACACGCGCCTGCAGGTCGAGCACCCGGTGACCGAGCTCGTCACCGGCCTCGACCTCGTGCGCCTGCAGCTCGAGATCGCGATGGGGCGCCCGCTCGACGACGCGCTCGCCGAGGTGCGCCTCGGCGGCCACGCCATCGAGGCGCGGCTGTACGCCGAGGATCCGGCGCGCGACTTCCTGCCCGAGACCGGGCGCCTCGCCGCCTTCGCGATCCCCGCGATCGAGGGCCTGCGCGTCGACAGCGGTGTCGAGGCCGGCGACGAGGTCTCGATCCACTACGATCCGATGCTCGCCAAGGTGATCGCCTGGGGGCCGACGCGCGACGAGGCCAACCGCCGCCTGCTCGCGGCGCTCCGCGGCGCGCGCGTGCACGGCGTCACCACCAACCTCGCCTTCCTGCGTGCGGTGCTCGCGCACCCGGCCTGGCGACGCGGTGAGCTCTCGACCCACTTCATCGCCGAGCACCGGAGCGAGCTCTTCCCGCCCGCGCCCGACCCGACCCTGGCCGTGCGGCTGGCCACCGTCGCGCACGCGCTCGCGCTCGACGAGGCGCGCGCCATCCTGCCCGACCTGCCGCTCGGCTGGCGCAACAACCGCTTCGCCGATCCCGAGACGCGCTGGGTCGTCGGCGACCAGACGCTCGCGTGCAGTCACCGCGCGCTGGGCCAGGCGCGCTTCCTCACGCGCACGGGCGGAGTCGAGGAGACGATCGAGGTCCTGCACCGGGACCCGGCGCTCGTCGTCCGGATCGGCGATCGCATCGTCAAGGCCGTGATCACCCAGGCCGACGAGACGCGCTTCGTGCACCTCGACGGCGCCGACTTCCGGCTCGAGCTCGCGCCGCGCTTCTCGACCGGGGCCGAGCGGGCCGCCGCCGGCACCTGCCAGGCGCCGATGCCGGGCAAGGTGATCGCCGTGCGCGTCGCCCCCGGCGCCAGCGTCAGCGAGGGCGAGGCGCTCGTCGTGCTCGAGGCGATGAAGATGGAGCACACCCTCGAGGCGCCGCGCGCCGGCACGGTCGCCGAGGTGCTCGTGCAGCCCGGCGACGTCGTCGCGGGCGGCCAGGATCTGATCGTGCTCGCGTGAGCTCCCTACGGTGAGACCTCGTAGACCACGGTCCCGACCTTGATCGAGACCCGCTCGCCGAGCGCCAGCGCGGCGCGCACGTCGGCGCCGCGCCGGGCCAGGGCCGCCCACTCGGACGAGTAGACCTCGACCGCGACACGCGGATCGCCCGCCGCGATCGCCTGATCGAGCCAGCGCTCGCCCTGCCAGGTGAAGACCCGCCCGCCGACGCGCTTGACCGCGCGCACGACCGGTGCGGCGTCGTCCTTGTCCTTGAGGATCCGGATCGTCTCGGCCGCGTCGACCCCCTCCTTGCCGCCGTCGCGCCGGAACGACTCGGCCTGGCCCCGGTCGGCACCGGGGCGGGCGGCGTCGAGCACGATGCGCTCGGCCTCCTCGGGCGCGCGCTCGAGCTTGGGCTCCCTGGGCGCGGGCTGCGTCGGCGTGTTCCGCACGCCGCCTTCGCGATCCTCGAGCCAGGGCGGCGGCACCGGCCGCGGGCGCGGCGGGTGCGGCCACGGGCGGGGATCCGGGTGCGGCGGGCGCGGCGGCGGCCGCGCGATCTCCGAGTCGTCGACGACGAGCCAGCTCGTGTAGGGCGTGACGATCCCGTACTGCTTGGCGAGCTGCACGATCTCCTCGCGCAGGGCCGGCGTCTCGCCGCTGAGGCGCACCTGATCGAGCAGTTGGCCGACCTGGCGATGCGCCCACAGCGACGCGACGAAGTCCTGCTCGGTCTCGCGCTCGGGGAAGTCGACGCGGATCTCGAAGCGCCGCGTCTCCTTGCCGAGGCGCCCCTCGAGGCGCACCCTGGTCTTGCCGTGGCCGCGATAGCGGCCGGCGATCACGAGCTGCTGGCCGCGGAAGAGATCGGGCACGTCCTTGGGCAGGACGGCGTAGGCCTTCGCGTCGCCGTCGATCGTCAGCGTGATCCCGGTCAGCACCGGGTAGGCGATGTGCTCGTAGAGCGCGGCGATGGCGTGCGCGACGTCCTCGCCCGGGCGCACGTAGTGGGAGCTGCCGCCGTGGCGGCCCGCGATCCGATCGACCAGGTGCGTGTCGAGATCCTCGCCGACGCCGAGCGTGAAGATGCGCGCGCGCTTCTTGTTGTGGGTGTCGACGGCGTCGACGATCGCGCGCTGGTCGACCTCGCCGACCGTCGGCCGGCCGTCGGTGACGAAGAGCACGAGCGCGCCCTCTTCGTTGGCGACGGCGGCGAGCGACGCGCCGAGCGCCTCGTCGATAGCGGTGCCGCCGGCGGCCTCGAAGGCGTCGACGAAGGCGAGCGCGCGCTGCTTGTTGTCCGCCGAGGCGGCGACGAGGCCGGTCTTCGACAGGCGCTCGACGTCGGAGGAGAAGCGCAGGACGTCGAAGCGATCGTCGGGGCCGAGGCGCTCGATGCAGTAACGCAACGCGGCCTTGGCCTGCGCGATCTTGTCGCCGGTCATCGAGCCCGAGGTGTCGAGCACGAAGACGATCGCCTTGCCCTGGACCTCCTCGGACTCGAGCGCGCCGCGCGGCGCCGCGGTCAGGAGGAAGTAGCCGGGCTCGCCGGCCGGGCGGTGCGCGATGACGTTCATGCCGACCTCCTGGGCCGACACGCCGAAGTAGAGCACGAAGTCCTTGTCGAGGGTCACGCGCTCCGCCTCGAAGCCGACGGTGACCTCGCGATCGCGATGCGCGACGGCGATCTTGTGGGTCGGCGAGTAGACGGTGCCGATCGGGATCGCGTCGCGGAGCTTCACCGTGAGCGTGAAGTCCTCGAGCGTCCGGGCGACCTGGGCCGCGGTCCTGAGCGGGTAGGTGAGGCGATAGGTGCCGGCCAGGGTCTCGACCGGCTGGGCGTAGCTCAGGCGAAGGCGCTGCTCGCCGCGCGCGGGCACGGGGAAGATCCGGACCTGGAAGAGGTCCTGCTCCATCCACTCGACGAGCCCCGGGTCGCGCAGACGCGCGACGATATCCTCATAGATCTTTTTGGCTTTTTCGCGTTCGAGCAGCTCGCCCTTCTGCATCTTGCCGTTGATCTCGAGCAGGAACCCGGTGACGACCGCGCCCTTGGGCACCGGGAAGAGGTAGGTCGCCTCGAGCGGCCGATCGCTCGCGTTTCGCCAGGTCTGATCGATCGTCACGGTCGCCAGGCCGGCGTTGACCTCGATGGCGACGCGGTGGTGGGCGAGGCCGAGCGGGGGCAGGCTCCGGTCCTCGGGCACGAGCACCCCATGCGCCCGGCTCGGCCCCGCTCCGAGCGCCGCCAGCGTGATCGCCAGCGCGCCGACCCCTCCGATCCCTGTGAACCCGAGCTTGCCAACCATTTCGGACCTCGCTTGCGGCGCGCTCGTGCGCGCCGCGGGTTACATACGCACGAGGCCCGGAACGGGTCTAAGCCGGACTGCGATGGGCATGATGCGGATTGCGGGTGAAGCGATCGGGCGTTTCACACGTAGGTGTGAAGGAGCCCGGCGCGTTACGACAACGTTGCTTCCTCGCCGGGGCGTTGCTAGATTGAAAACGTGGCCTGTCGAGGGCCGCCCGGCGGTGCGGGAGCAGCCGCCGCGAACCAAGGAGGTGGGACATGGCAAGGAGCATTTCGCGAGCCGCGCTTCGCGAATGGCATCCAGGCCCGCGCCGCGAAGACGAAGAGGTCCAGCGGCCCTGGCTCGAGGCACCGTCCCCGTACGACTACCGGCCTCTCGATCCGCCGAAGGCGGAGACCCTGGACAGCGACGAAGAGAGCACGCGAGTCATCATCATCGACATTTGACCGGGCCCTGGGCCCACCCGGCAGGTGATTTCCAGCGAATCATTGACCAGCCGGGGATTGCGACGCGACGAAAGACCGTACGGCAAGACGATTCCGGGTGATACGAGAGGCCGTCCTCAGCGAGAGTTGAGGTCGGCTTTGTGCTTTAAAGGGCACCCGACGCGTCGATGCGAACCTTCTTGATCACCCTCCTGGCGTGCACCGCCGCTGCCGCTCACTCGGCGGCCCGTGCCGCCGACCTCGCCGGCCCTGACGCGCCCGGCGGCGTCGTCGGGCTGCCGTTGCGGCTCGGGGTCTCATTCGGCTGGCACTGGACCGCGGCCGACTACGACGTGATCGGCGAGCGGCGCGACGATCGTGTGCCCGGTGCCGGACCCCTCTTCGGGTTGCGCCTCGGGCTCCGGCTCAATCCGATCGTCTCCTTCGAGCTCGAGGCGGGCGCCGTCGCGGCCGCGATCGACGACGGCCCGGCGTGGCTCCTGCCGGCGCGCGTCGGTCTGGCGCTGCGCCCGCTCGATGCGATCGTGACGCCGCTCCTGACCCTGGGCGGGGGTCTCGTCGCGCACGTCGGCGGACCGGGTCGCGGCGACGCCGATCTCCTGCTCGCCGCGAGCGCCGGCGTCGAGATCGCGCTCGGCGAGATCGGCGCGCTGCGGCTCGAAGGTGGGGTCTTCGCGACCGATGCGGTCGAGGCGACGCTCTCGTGGAGCCCCGTCGCGACGCTCGGCTTCGACTTCTTCCTGTGGCGCAAGCGCGCGACCCGCGCCGACGAGCCGCCACCGTGGGAGCCGCGGCCGATCCCGGTCGCAGGCTGCCCGCCGGGCGTCGCGGCCGGCCTCTGCGCCGACAGCGATCACGACGGCGTCATCGACGCCTTCGACCACTGCCCGGCGCACGCCGGACGCCGGGCCGACGGGTGCCCCGATCCCGATGGCGACGGCGTCGTCGCGCCGCGCGATGCCTGCCCACGCGATCGCGGGCAGGCGAGCGACTGGGGCTGTCCGCGCTGATGAGGCACGCGCAGGGCGACTTGGATGTCGCCCGCCGCGCTCGCGTTCAGGTCGCGATCAGAAGGTCACGCCGAAGTCATCATCATCGTCGGGGCAGGCGCAGTAGGTGATGTGCGAGATGTCCTGCTCGGACGGTGACTCGAGCGTGTCGCCGGCCTGGACGTCCACGTACACGCGGTAGGCGTGGTCACCCGGGCCGCAGTCGCCGACGCCGGACTTGACGATGGCGACGTAGGCGTCGGTGCTGGCCCCGACCGCGTTGCCGTCGAGGTTGTCGTCCTTGTCGATGAGCGAAAGCCCGAAATAGGCGCACTCGGCGCCTTCGCTGCCGATCGGCTGGTCGGTGCAGAAGCTGTGCGGCTCGACGACGACGCTGCAGGCGGGCTCCTCGTCGCCGCCGCAGTCGTAGTCGCCGGCGTACTCGCCGGGGTTGTGCAGGTGCACGGTCTTGTCGTCGCCCGTCGTGACCGTGGCGCTCTCGATGTCGATCCAGCCCGAAGGCAGCGACACGTTGTAGTGCCACACGTTGCCGGTGTGCTTGTCGCTGTCGACCGGGCCGAAGTCGCTCCCGTCGCTGTACTCGCCGGTGATGGGTCCGGGCGTGGCGTCGCCCGCGAAGAGCAGCACGAAGTGCGCGATCACGCCGCTGCCGTCCTCGGCGCACTCGATGTGCGAGAGGTTGAGCTGGGGCGCGCGCGCCGGCGGACCGCCGCGGTCATTGCCCTGGCCGCCGCGGGCGCCGCGCTGCGCGCCTTCGGTGACGGCCACGGGATCGGTGGGAGCATCGGCGCACGCCCCGGCGAGCGCGAGGCCCAGGATGAGCGAGAGGGGCTTGATGGACATGACGTGCTCCTGTTCGAGTGAGGTCGTTGCGAGGTGAGGCGATCGAGTGGATCGCTTGATGCGGGCCCGGGGAGGGGCCGTGAAGGTGCATCGTGTCCTGCGTTGGGCCCGGCCCCTCCCGCGGAGGAGCGCGCGCGACGAGATCGCGTGATGTCGAGCCGTGAAGAAAAACTCCCGCGCCGCACGCGTGAAGTCAACGCAGGGGATCGGCAATCGCGCTGTATTCTCGCAGGTTTCAGTCGTCGCGCCGCGCGCTGTCGGTAACCGACGTCGTCCGTTCTCGACGGATCAGCGCGCCGCCAGTCGCCCGAGAATCGGCGGCAGCGCGTCGGCGATCTCGCTGGCGAAGGCGCCGCGCTGCGCGTGACCGAGTCCGCAGGCGATCCCGGCCTGGCCGTGCAGCCAGGTCCCAAGGAGCGCGGCCTGCCGCGGGCCGAGGCCCTGGGCGAGGAGCGCGCCAGCGATCCCGGCGAGCACGTCGCCCGAGCCGCCGACGGCGAGCGTGGGCTCGGCGAGATCGACGAGGACCGGCGCGTGCGCGGGCGAGGCGACGATGGGGTTCCTCCCCTTGAGGATCACGACCGCGCCCGACTCGGCCGCCAGGCGCGCGGCGGCGCCGAGGCGATCGGCCTGGACCGCGTCGCGCGTGGTCCCGAGGAGCCGCGCCGCCTCGAGCGGGTGGGGGGTGAGGATGCGCGGCGCCGCGCTGTGCGCGAGCTCGGCCAGCCGAAGATCCCGCGCGATGAGGTTGAGCGCGTCGGCGTCGAGCACCTGGGGGCGCGCGTCGGCGAGCGTCAGCGCGAGCGCCCGCGCCGCGCGCTCGGCGAGGCCGAGCCCGGGCCCGACCACCAGCGTCGTGGCGCGCTCGGGCAGCGCATCGGCAAACGGCGCGCGCATGATCTCGGCGGGGCGCTCGACGACCTCGGGCCCTTCGGGCGACGACCAGGTGACGAGCCCCGCGCCGGCGCGGAGCGCGCCGCGTGCGGCCAGGGCCGCGGCGCCTTCGGTGCCGGGGAAGCCGCCGACGATCGCGACGTGGCCGAAGCGGCCCTTGTGCCCGTCGACCGGGCGCGGCGGCACGAGGCGCGCCGCGGCGCGCTCGTCGAGGAGGCGTGCGTGCGCGCCGATGGCGCCGACGACCTCCGAGCTCCAGCCGATGGCGACGCGCTGCACCTCGCCGGCGTGCTCCGGACCGGCGCCGAGGTAGAGGCCGAGCTTGGCGAGCCCGAAGGTCGCGGTGAGGTCCGCGCGGAATGCGACGCCGAGCACCTCGCCGCTGTCGGCGTGCAGGCCGCTCGGCAGGTCGAGCGCGATCTTGAGGCCGTGCTCGACCTCGTTGGCGGCCCTGACCAGATCGGCCGCGGCGCCTTCGAGCGGGCGCCCGAGCCCCGTGCCGAAGAGCGCGTCGACGATGGCGTTGGCGTGGCCGAGCCAGTTCTTCATGCGCGCGGTGGCGCCGCGCTCGGCGATCCGGACCTCGCCGCCGAGCGCGCGAAAGAGCGCGAAGTTGACGTGCGCGTCGCCGCCTTCGCGGGGTTCGCCGAGCGCGACGCAGCGCACGACCCAGCCGGCCTCGTGCAGGTGGCGCGCGACCACCCAGCCATCGCCTCCATTGTTGCCCGGTCCGCAGAGCACGACCGCCTTGCCGGGCAGACCGCCCGCGCGCTCGCGGATGAGGTGCGCCGCGCCCTGGCCGGCGAGCTCCATCAGGAGGCGCCCGGGCATGGGTGGGGCCGGGTTCGCGGCCGCGCCCCAGCCGCCGGCGATCGCCAGCGCGTCCATGCGCCGCACCTCGTCCTGCGTCGCGACGAGCAGGAGCCCGTCGGCGTCGCGCACGCCTCTCACGCGCCGATCTCCTGCCTGAGCGCGCCGACGATCGCGTCGGCGTGTACGCGCAGGACCTCGAGATCGTCGCCCTCGAGCATCACCCGGCACTTCTTCTCGGTGCCGGAGTAGCGCACGAGCACGCGCCCGTCGCCGACGGCGCGCCGGGCCTCGTCGATCGCGACCGTCACGCGCGGCAACGACTCGAGCGGCGGCTTGTCCTTGACCCTGACGCCCTCGAGCACCTGCGGCACCGGCTCGAGTCCGTGCGCGAGCTCGGCCAGGGGCTTGCCGGTCTCGGAGACCGCCGCCAGGATCTGCAGCGCCGCCATCAGGCCGTCGCCGGTCGAGGCGTAGTCGGTCATCACGATGTGTCCCGACTGCTCGCCGCCCAGCGCGAAGCCGCCCTCGCGCATGCGCTCGACGACGTAGCGGTCACCGACCTGCACCCGCTCCATGGTGACGCCGATCCGGCGCAGGGCGCGCTCGAGCCCGAGGTTCGACATCACCGTGGCGACGACGGTGTCGTGCGCGAGGCGGCCCTGCGCCTGCAGGCGCCGCGCGAGCATGAGCAGGAGCATGTCGCCGTCGAGCACCTGGCCTTCGCCGTCGCACATGATGACGCGGTCGGCGTCGCCGTCGAGGGCGATACCGAGATCGGCGCGCGTCTCGCGCACCTTCTTGACCATGACCTCGGGGTAGAGGGCGCCGACGCCGGCGTTGATGTTGGTGCCGTCGGGGGTGGTGCCCAGCGGCACGACCTCGGCGCCGAGCTCGTAGAGCACCTCGGGCGCGACCTTGTAGGCGGCGCCGTTGGCGCAGTCGACCACGATGCGCAGGCCGTCGAGCGCGAGCTGGCGCGGGAAGGTCGACTTCAGGAAGACGGCGTAGCGCCCGACCGCGTCCTGGATGCGGTAGGCGCGCCCGATCTCGGCGCCGTGCGCGCGGTGCTCGAAGACGTGGCCGTTGTCGATGAGCTCTTCGATCTGGCGCTCGAGATCGTCGGGCAGCTTGTAGCCGTCGGCGGCGAAGAACTTGATGCCGTTGTCGTCGTAGGGGTTGTGCGAGGCCGAGATCACCACGCCGGCCTCGGCGCGCATGCCCGCGGTGAGAAACGCGATCCCCGGCGTCGGCAGGACGCCGAGCTGCACCGCGTCGACGCCCATCGAGCAGATCCCCGCCTGCAGCGCCGTCTCGAACATGTAGTTCGACAGGCGCGTGTCCTTGCCGATGACGATGCGCGGGCGCGAGCTCTGCGCGCGACGGAAGACGTGGGCGATGGCGCGGCCGAGCTGGAGCGCGACCTCGGGGGTCATCGGAAAGTCGTTGGCGCGGCCGCGGATCCCATCGGTGCCGAAGAGCTTCTTTCGATCACTCATGGCTGTGCCATAGGAGGGTCAGGGTGCAAAGGCAAGCGGACCGTGCGCGATCGCATCGGCGACCGCGATGACGTCGGCGAGCGCCGCCGGCTCGTGCACGCGCACGATGTGCGCGCCCTTGGCGATGGCGATCGCGACCGAGGCCGCGGTGCCCAGCAGGCGCTCGCCGACCGGTCGGCCGGTGAGCTTGCCGAGGAAGCTCTTGTTGCTCGTGCCGACGAGCACCGGGTGGCCGAGCGCGACGAAGCGCTCGAGCTCGCGCAGGAGCGCGAGGTTGTCCTCGAGGCGCTTGCCGAAGCCGATCCCCGGGTCGAGGGCGATGCGCGCCGGATCGACGCCGTGCGCCGCGGCGGCCCGCACGCGCGCGACGAGGTGTTCGAGGACCTCGGAGACCACGTCCTCGTAGCGCGGGTCGCGTTGCATCGTCTTCGGTGGACCCAGGGTGTGCATCGCGATCGCCGGCGTCGAGGTCTCGGCGAGCAGCGACAGCATCGCGGGGTCGAATGAAAATGCGCTGATATCATTGACGATTTCAGCACCTTCCGCCAGCGCGGCGGCCGCGACCTCGGCGGAGGTGGTGTCGATCGAGACGACGAGGCCGCGCGCCGCCAGCGCGCGTACCACCGGCAGCACGCGCCGGCACTGCTCGGCGGGCGCTACCGGATCGCTGCCGGGCCGGGTCGACTCGCCGCCGACGTCGATGATCGCGGCGCCGGCCTCGGCCAGCGAGAGGCCATGCGCGATCGCCGCCTCGTGAGTCACGTGGCGGCCGCCATCGGAGAACGAGTCCGGCGTGACGTTGAGCACGCCCATGACGCAGGCCCGCCCGAAGCCGAGGCGGCGCCCGTCGCGCAGGATGAACGGCGGCGGGGACGTCAATCGATGGGGTCGTCGTCTCGCAGCCCCTCCAGCCGCGAGCGCGCGCTCGAAGGCTCGGGGTTGGGCAGGACCGCCTTGTCGGCCTTGTCGGCCTTGTCCTTGTCGGAGCGATCGGCGCGCGCCTCGGAGGCGGCCTCGCGCGCGCGGCCCTCCTTCCTGGTCAACGCGTCGCGCACCTCCTTGACGCTGGCGCCGGCGTAGACCATCTCGAGCTCGGGCCCGGTCAGGGTCTCGACCTCGAGCAGCGCCTGCGCCAGACGCTCCAGCATGTCGCGGTTGTCGGCGACGATCTTCCGAGCGAGCTCGTACTGCTCGGTGACGATGCGCTTGATCTCCTGGTCGGCCTCCGACTGGGTCTGCTCGCTGAAGTCCGACGAGCGCCCGATGTCGCGGCCGAGGAAGATCGATCCCTCGGCCTTGGTCAGCGCGATCGGGCCGAGCCGGCTCATGCCCCACTCGCAGACCATGCGCCGCGCGAGCTTGGTCGCCTGCTCGATGTCGTTGCCGGCGCCGGTGGTGATGCGCGAGAAGACGAGCTCCTCGGCGACGCGCCCGCCCATCGCCATCGCGATGCGCGCGAGCACCTGGTCCTGCGAGAACGCATGCTGGTCCTGCTCGGGCAGGGTCCAGGTCAGGCCGAGCGCCATGCCGCGCGGGATGATCGTCACCTTGTGCACGGGGTCGTTGCCCTTGACCATGCGCGCGACCAGCGCGTGCCCGGCCTCGTGGTACGCGGTGATGCGCTTCTCCTCCTCGGTGAGCACGGCGCTGCGCCGCTCGGCGCCCATCAGGACCTTGTCCTTGGCCGCCTCGAAGTCGGACATGTCGATGTAGTCCTTGTCGCCGCGCGCCGCGAAGAGCGCCGCCTCGTTGACGAGGTTCTCCAGGTCGGCGCCGGCGAAGCCCGGCGTGCCGCGCGCGATCACCTCGAGGTCGACGTCCTTGGAGACGCGCGCCTTGCGCGTGTGCACCTTGAGGATCTCCAGGCGACCCTTGACGTCCGGGCGGTTGACGACGACGCGCCGGTCGAAGCGGCCGGGGCGCAGGAGCGCGGGGTCGAGCACGTCGGGGCGGTTGGTCGCCGCGACGAGGATCACGCCGTCGTTGGACTCGAAGCCGTCCATCTCGACGAGGAGCTGGTTGAGCGTCTGCTCGCGCTCGTCGTGACCACCGCCGAGCCCGGCGCCGCGATGGCGCCCGACGGCGTCGATCTCGTCGATGAAGATGATGCACGGCGCGTTCTTCTTGCCCTGCTCGAAGAGGTCGCGCACACGCGAGGCGCCGACGCCGACGAACATCTCGACGAAGTCCGAGCCGGAGATCGAGAAGAACGGCACGCCCGCCTCACCGGCGACGCCCTTGGCGAGCAGCGTCTTGCCCGTGCCCGGCGGCCCCATCAGGAGCACGCCCTTGGGGATGCGGCCGCCCAGACGCGTGAACTTCTTGGGATCCTTCAGGAAGGAGATGATCTCCTGGAGCTCGTCCTTGGCCTCGTCGATGCCGGCGACGTCCTTGAAGGTGACCTTGTTCGAGGACTCGTGCAGGAGGCGGGCGCGGCTCTTGCCGAAGCTCATCGCCTTGCCGCCGCCGGCCTGCATCTGACGCAGGAAGAGGAAGACGAGGAAGAAGATGAAGAGCGTCGGCAGCCAGGTGCCGAGGATCGAGAGCCAGATCGAGCCTTCGCCGTCGGGCTCCTCGACGATGGTGATGCCGCGCGCGACCAGCGCCTGGCGATAGGGGCCGAGGTCGCCGACGGTGGTGAAGGTCGACTGGCCGTTGGCGTAGGTGCCGGTGATCTCCTTGCCGCGCACGGTGATCTTCGAGACGTTGGTGCGCGGCTTGATGGTGAGCACGTCGGTGACGAAGGCGGAGAACGGCTCCTCCGTGCCGCGAGGGGCCCAGCCGGTGCCGGGCTCGGGCGCGCGCGCGAAGGTCACCGGGATGCCGCGATCGGCCAGCGCGTTGTAGAGCGTCTGCCCGCCCTCGGCGACGCCGAGCGGGATCTTGATGTCGCCTCGGGTGTAGAACTCGCGGCGGCTGGTCGCGAGCTCTTCGGCCGTCGCCGCGCGCCCGTCGTCGGCGCGGTTGACCGAGTACTCGATGATCGACTCGGCCTGGTTGTCGCTGACGGAGTAGACCGTCACGACCCCCATCGGCGGCGGCGTGCTCGACTGCACGTACGAGGGCGGCAGGGCGTTGTTGATGAAGTCCGAGAACTGCACCGGCTTGCCCGCGCTGCCCTTGGACACCGTCTGGTAGATCATGATGAAGATCACGATCAGGAAGACCCACAGTGCCACGGTCCTGAGCGACTTGTTGTTCTTCAACCCAACCTTCCTGACCGCCCCTGCGGCTGGGGTCCCTGCGACCCCCGTGTGCGTCGTCCGCCCGCGCTTCTGCGCGAAACGGCGAGGTTCATCCCTTGTTTAGCGGACCTTGCGAGTCGCCTACAACCCTTGTATCGCGCGCGCCCGTGAAAGGCTCCAAAACGATTTCGATCCCGTGTTCTTCCCGCGACGGCGCGGGCGCGCCGGGGGATCGTACGGCGACCGGCGATGCGAGGTCGACGGCCGGAACGAGCGTCCGCCCGGAGCCATCGAGCACCCGCCAGCCGCCGAGCGGCGCCCCGCTGACGAAGTCGACCTCGTCGCCGAAGGCGCCGGGCGCGTCGGCGGGCGCGGGCTCGAGCTTGAGCGGCCACTGCAGCGCGGCGAGCGGCACGAAGGCCGCGCCCTCGCGCGCGTCGCCGTCGTCGCCGGTCCTCGGGGTGATGTGCATCGTCATCGCCGAGGCACGGTAGGTACCGGGTCGCCAGGCGACAACCGTGCGCCGCGGGTCTTCTTCACGGCCGAGGCGCAGGCGGCCGCGCTCGCTCATCCCGCGCAGGCCGGCGCCGAGCGAGACCGCCGTGAGCCCGCCGGCGCGGAGCGCACCGGCCAGGTGCGTGAGCGAACGCCGGTCGAGGCCGCGCGCGCCCTGGGCACGGGCCAGGTGCACGAGCAGGGTCCGGGTCGCCGCCTCGTCCCACCCGGTGAACGAGGGCGCGGGGGCGGCCAGGCCGACGGCGTCGAGGAGCTGGCTCGCGCCGCGGGCGGTCTCGGCGAGGCGAGCGAGCGCCAGCTCGAGCGCGTCCTGGTCGGGGCCGAAGCCCTCGAGGCGGGCGCGCAGGCGGTTACGCTCGAAGCGCGCGCTGGCGTTGCTCGGGTCGTCGTGAAAGGGCAGCCCGGCCGCCCGGGTGAGGCGGCGCGACACGGCGAGGAGCGGACGCACGACGCGGCCCTTCCGCGGGGCGAGGCCGGCGAGGCCGGGCAGGCCGGCGCCGCGCAAGAGGCGGGAGAGCACGGTCTCCGCCTGGTCCGAGCGGGTGTGGCCGGTGGCGACGAGCGCCGCCGGGTCGATGGCGCGCGCGGCGGCGATGAGCGCCTGGTAGCGGGCCTTGCGCGCGGCGGCCTGGAGGTTCTTGCCGGCGAGCTCGACCGGGCGCGTGATGAACGACACGCCGGCGCGCGCGGCGGCGGCATTCGCGGCGTCCTGCTCGGCGGCGACGTCGCGCAGGCCGTGATCGACGAAGACGACCGCCCGCAGAGGCCAGCGCGCGCCGAGCTCGCCGAGCGCGCACGCGAGCGCGACCGAGTCGGCGCCGCCGCTGACCGCGGCGACGAGCGGCGTGCCGGCGGGCGCGAGCGCGGTCAAGGCCTCTGCGGTCGTGCGCGCGATCTCGGCGCGCACCTCCGCGGCGGGGTCGTGGCACATGGCGCGGGACCCTCGCACGGGCCAATCGGGCGGGCAACCTTTCGTTCGTTTGCAGAAACCTCGTTGTTCGAGGCCCGCGTGAGTGATATCCGACGCGCCGATCAGGAGCTTTCGACGATGCGTGTTGTCACGATGCTGGCTCTCTCGGCGACCCTCCCGCACCTGGCCATCGGCTGCGGTGGCGACGGTGGCGGCATCCGGCTCGGGGCCGAGGCCCAGGTCGACATCTATCCGTCGGTCGTCGCCTTCCCCGACGTGCCGCGCGACGAGGTCGCGCGCCTGAACGTCACCGTGCGCCACATCGGCGTCGGCGGCACCATTCGCCTCTCGCCGATCCGCCTCGAGACCGACTCGCCCGACCTGGCGATCGGCGAGGTCGAGGCCGACGAGCTCGCGCCCGGCGACGAGGTGCGGGTGCAGATCGTCTACAACTCGGCGCACGACGAGCCCGACGTCGGCGAGCTGGTCATCGGCCACAACCTCGCCGGCAACCCCGAGACGCGCATCCGCATCACGACACCCGGCCAGCGCGGGCGCCTCATCGCGATCCCGCAGCTCCTCGACTTCGGCGTCGTGCAGGCCGCCGCGCCCAAGACGATCGAGATGCGCGTGCTCAACAGCGGCACCGCGCCGGCGACGCTGACCGGGGCCCTCATCGAGGGCGATGACGTCGGCGACTTCGTCGTCGCCATCCCGGCGCAGGCGACGATCCCGCCCGATGGCGAGCTCAGCGTGCCGGTCACCTATGCGCCGACCGGGCGCAACGACGACGAGGTGCTCATCACCGTGACGACCGAGCGCGAGGACGTGAGCCTCGTCGTCGGCGCCCAGGGCGAGGAGGAGACGCCGGTCCTCACCGTGACGCCGTCGCTCGTGCAGCTCGGCTGGACCCGCCCCTTCGAGATCGGCAGCCGCGAGCTCGTGATGACGAACGAAGGCAACACGCCGCTCGACGTCGAGAGCGTCACGCTCGAGGGCGCGCCCGACGTGCTCACGCTGACCAACCGGCCGACCGCGCCGTTCCGCCTGCGCCCGGGCGAGGTGCGCACCTTCGGCGTCGTCTTCTCGCCGGTCTCCGAGGTGCCGATGACCGCCGATCCGCTCGGCGCGATCCGCATCGTCTCGAACGACGAGGCACGAAACCCGTTCGTCGTGCCGGTCTTCGGCGCCGCCGGCGACCCGTCGATCCTCGTCATCCCCGAGTCGGTCGTCGACTTCGCCTTCGTCGCCGAGGGCTTCACCGCGAAGCGCTCGGTCATCGTGCTCAACCAGGGCTCGGGCCCGATCACCGTGACGCGCGCCGAGCTCATCGACGCCTCGACCGACGAGTTGGTCTTCGTCAACCCCGGCGCGCTCCCGAAGGAGCTCAACCCCGGCGAGACCGTGCAGCTCGACCTCACCTTCGAGAACCAGCGCGGCGCCGACGGCACCGAGTTCGCGCGCTTCTTCCTCTACACGACCGATCCGGTCGTGCCCGAGTACCCGCTCGACGTCGTGGCGCGCCGCGCGCAGCGTCCGACCTGCGAGGCGGCCTTCGTGCCCGACCTGCTCGCGCTCGGCGCGCACCGCCCGGGCGGCGAGGGCACGGGCCAGCTCGTGATCATGAACACCGGCTCGGGCAACTGCGAGTACCGCGAGCGCGAGTTCGACGCGTGCCTGACCGACCAGTTCGGGGTCAGCGTGCAGTTCATCTGCGACGATCAGCTCGCCTTCAACCCGTTCACGATCACCAGCGAGCCGGCGCCCGAGACCGTGCTCGGCCCGGGGGATCGCCTGGTCTTCGACCTGCGCTTCGACGCGCCCGAGGTGCGCTCCGAGCTCGGGCGCGACAGCTACTACGCGCGCCTTTCGGCGCTGCTCTTCGACCCGAACTCGCGCGCGCTGGAGTTCGTGGCGCCGCCGGGCGGGGCGGGGCGCGGCATCAACGTGCGCGCCGAGACCGCCGTGCCGCGCGTCTCGGTCGACCCGGGGTCGATCGACTTCGGCCTCGTGCGCACCGACTGCGCCTCCGACGTGTCGCAGATCCGGGTGAGCGCCGACGGGCCGATCGCCGCGACCGTGACGCGCGTCGAGCCGATCGGCTGCGGCGACGACGTGCGCGTGAGCGGGCCGGCGCTGCCGGCGGTGATCGAGGGCTTCCGCGCCGAGTACTGGTCGATCACCTTCGCGCCCGAGGCGGCGGTGCCGCGCGAGTGCGTCGTGCGGGTCGAGAACGACTCCGACAACCGCCCGGTGGTCGACGTGGCCATCGCCGGGGCCGGCACCGACGTGACGCGCCAGAAGGACACCTTCGTGCAGGTCCCGGCGCCCAAGGTCGACGTGCTCTTCGTCATCGACGACAGCTTCTCGATGGGCGACGACCAGCAGCGCCTGCGCGAGGAGCTGCCCAAGGTCGTGCAGATCGCGACCGACTGGGCGCAGGATTATCACATCGGCATCACCACGACCGACACGCTGCAGGTGCGCGGCGAGTTCGTCGGCTTCCCGCGCTACGCGGACACCGCGACCGACCCGATGGCGTTCGCGGCCAACCTGCTGGTCGGCACGGCAGGCTACTACATCGAGAAGGGGCTCGAGGCCGCTTATCTCGCGCTCTACAACCGCTCGGCCCAGACCGATCTCGTCTGCGACCCGGCGGTGCCGGCGCAGTGCGGGCGCGACGACGAGGGGCTCGGCCTCCTGTGCGTGGCCGGGACGTGCGCGGGGCGCAACAGCGGCTTCCTGCGCGACGACGCCGAGCTCGTGATCATCATCGTCAGCGACGAGGAGGACTCGAGCCCGCAGACCGTCGGCTGGTACGTCGATCGCTTCGCCGACCTCAAGCGCCCGGGAAGCGGCGTCGGCGTGGTGGTGCACAGCGTGGTCGTCACGCCGGCGGGGTGCCTCGGCGGCTTCGGCACGCCCGGCCAGCGCTACGTGCAGACCTCGGAGGCGACGCTCGGGCGGGTGATCAGCATCTGTGCGCCGGACTTCGGCGCCGAGTTCGAGAAGGTCGCCGTCAGGACCTTCGGCCTGAAGGACCGCTTCTACCCGTCGCTCAGCCCCGACCCGGAGACGATCTCGGTGAAAGTCAACGGATTTCCCTGCTGGGCGTGGAGCTGGAACGCCGCCGTCGGTGCCGTCGTCTTCGATGAAGGTGGTTCATGTTTTCCATCGTTCGACGACGTGATCGAGATCGAGTACGATGTGTATTGCGCCGTGCGTGACTGAGGCGTGCCAAAGTAACGACGCGACGCCGTGAGCTCGCCCCCGGTGGGCTCGCGCCTCGATGCACGACGGTCTGGGTCGTGCGGCGAGTTACATCCAGCGGTGCCGAGTTCCCATCCCAACCTTGTCCGGAGGGGGGCACGGCACCTACCACCTTGTACAGGTAGCGTCGCGACGGCGTGTCTGACCCAGGCCCGCGCGAGGCATGAACCCGTTCAGAGGTACGTTTCAGGGATGCTCCTAGGCGGTCGCTACAAGCTGCTCTCCGCTCCGCTCAGCACCGGCAGCTTCGGCTCGGTCTTCGTGGCGGACGACCAGCGCATGCCGCGCCGCGTCGCGGTGAAGATCCTGCACCCGCAGCACGCCGAGAACCCGACGGTGCGCGCGCGCTTCCGGCGCGAGCTCGAGGCGGCCTGTCGTGTCTCGCACGAGAACGTCGTCGCGGTCTTCGACATCGGCGAGGACCCCAACCTCGGCCTCTACTATGTCATGGAGCTGGTGCGCGGCACCTCGCTCAAGGACTACCTCAACGGCGACCCGCTGCCGTGGGCCTTCGTCTACCGCGTGGCGAGCCAGCTCTCGCGCGCGCTGCACGCCATCCACGCCGCCGGGATCGTGCACCGCGATCTCAAGCCGCAGAACATCATGATGGTCGAGCGCTCGAGCCTCGACGAGCTGGTCAAGGTGCTCGACTTCGGGATCGCGTCGCTCAAGTCCCCCGAGGAGGACAAGCGCGACATCGAGCTCACCGGCGCGCGCATGGTGCTCGGCACGCCGCCCTACATGAGCCCCGAGCAGACCTACATGCGCGCCGATCGCGAGCGGCTCGGGGTCGACGTCGACGCGCGCAGCGACGTCTACTCGATGGGGGTGATCCTCTACGAGATGTGCGCCGGGCGGCGACCGTTCTCCGGCGACGCGCACGAGATCGTCGTCGCGCACCGGCTGACCAAGCCGATGCCGCTCGACCGCATGGTCGGGGTCGCGGTGCCGCGCGAGTTCTCGGACCTGGTGATGCGCTGCCTCTCCAAGGACCCCAAGGAGCGCCCACAGTCCGCCAAGGAGTGCCTGGCGGCGATCAAGGACTGCGAGCTCAAGCCGGTGCGCTCGTGGAGCGACGCGATGGCGCAGCCCGCGCCGGACCCGCACGACCTGCCGACGCTCGGCGAGGAGGTGGCGCTGCCGATCGACGCCGTCCCGATCGACACGCAACCGCGGCTCAAGCTCGACCCGCCGCCGCGCGCTCGCTCGCTCTGGGCGCCGCTCATGGCGCTCGGGGTCGGCGCGGTCGCGGCGGTGATCGCGTTCTCGGCCGCAGCTCCCGAGGTCGCGGGAGAGGGGCTGGCGACGGTGCCGACCGAGCCCGCGCCGACCGGCGAGGAGCCGACGATGACCGCCGCGGCGGCGCGCCCGACCGTCCCGCCGCCGGCCGCCTCGCCCCATGCGCCCCATGGGGCGGAGTATCGAGGCGCGCCGGGCGTGGCGAGCGCGCCGGCGCCCGGAACCGAGGCCGCGGGCGGCGCCGCGAGCACCCCGACGGCGACCGCGCCGGGCGCACCGGCGCCCGAGATCGCGCCGCCGAGGGCGGAGTCGAAGGTCGCGCTGATGGTGACGACGCGCCCGCCGGGGGCGCGGATCTTCATCGATGGCGAGCCGCTCGAGGGGGTCACGCCGATGAACGTGAGCCTGGACGCCGGCGAGAAGCGGCAGATCGAGCTCGTGCTCAAGAAGGATCGCTTCGAGGACCTGCCGGTCGCGCTGTCGATCGGGCCGGAGCTCGGCGGTCAGGCGGTCGTCGTCAACCACACGTTGACGCGCAAGAAGGTCTTCGGAGGGGATCCGTTCAAGGATCTGTGAGGCGGCATGGGCTGGGTCACACGTCTAATCGTCGTCGCGAGCGTGAGCCTGGGCGCGTCGCAGGTGGACGTCGCGCGGGCGGGTGACGCGATGCTGGCGCGCCAGCTCACCGATCGCGGCATCGAGCTCCAGCAGAAGGGCGAGCACGACGCGGCGCTGAGGCTCTTCGACGCGGCGCTGACCGAGACGGACCATCCGAAGATCCGGTATTTCCGGGCGAAGTCGCTGCGCGGGCTGGAGCGGCGCGACGAGGCGATCGCCGAGTTCGAGGCGATCCTGGAGCGCCCCGAGGTGGCCAAGTACCGCACCGAGATCGCGGCCTTCATCAACGACATGAAGGGCGAGCTCGAGCGCGAGCGCCTGAACAAGCAGCTCGAGGAGGAGCAGCAGGCGCGCGCCAAGGCCGAGGCCGAGCGCCTGGCGCTGGAGCGCAAGAACGACCTCATCGCGATCGATCTCATGCGCAAGAAGCGCTCGGGGCTCTTGCCGACGAGCGAGGCGCGCGCGGCCGATGGGCCGATCCTCGCGCGCGTGGTGCCGATGGTGCCCACCTTCTGGGAGCCGACCGAGGAGTACGAGGGGCGCCTGGCCGTCGCCGAGGTGAGTCGACGCTTCGAGCGCTACGAGACCGAGCTCACCGCGGCGAAGATCCTGACGGTGGTCTCCGCGCTCGGCGTCTCGTCGGGCGTCGGGATCGGCCTCAACCCGCTGGCGGACCACGCGCCCGGTCCGAGCGCGCAGCAGGCCGGCCTCGCGATCGGCGTCATCGGGGTGGTCGCCGGGTTGGCCGCCGCGGTCGTGTGGCCGTCGGAGCCGCCGGACCCGCGGTTGAAGCTGGAACGCGCCGGCGAAGCGCGCTGAGATGGTGTTTTGATATTGGCTGCGCCGCGTGTCTGCGTCGTTGTCGGAACCCCTCGCCGCTGCGACCTACCACCAGTAGGCCTCGCTCCTCGGGGCTCCGACGCCTAGCGCGGGCGGCCACGAGGGCTGCCCTCCCGCAAGGTCTCGCGCAGAGGCGTAGGACGCCTCGGCGGGCGGCCACAAGGGCCGCCCCTACGCCGTCAACCAGCCCGATTCGAGTTCACCAGCGAGACTCGCGTGGACCCGGGGACTGGCGTCCCCGAGCCCCGCGCTGACCAAGCGAAGCGACGCCGGCCCCGGGAGTCGCAGCGGAAAGCGGAAATCGGGTCGAGACGGGTCCATATCCAAGGCGGGAGGGCGGGAGCGCGGAGCCGTACTTTCGTACCCGGGACCTGCGGCCCCGAGCCCCGCGTCGAGCACCCGACCAACGCCGGAGATGGGCCCGTATCGGCCCGATTTCAGTCGGCGACCTTGAGGTTGGCGAGCTTCGAGGCGAACACGTCGCCCAGCTTGGTCGAGCTCTCGGCGCGCTGGTCCGCGAGGAAGCGGGCGTAGTCGGGGTCGTTCTCCTCCGACGAGAGGCGCTTGAGCGACAGGCCGATCTTGCGCTCCTCGGGGATGAGCGAGATCACCTTGGCGGTGACGTCCTGGCCCTCGCGCACGACGTCGGTCACGGCCGAGACCTTCTCGTGCGAGAGCTCGGAGATGTGCACGAGGCCCTCGATCGCGTCCTCGATCTCGACGATGGCGCCGAAGTCCAGGACCTTGGTCACCTTGCCGCGCACGACCGAGCCGGGCGGGTACTTCTCCTCGACGACGTCCCACGGGTCGCGGGTGAGCTGCTTGATGCCGAGGCTGAAGCGCTCCTTGTCGGCGTCGATGTGCAGCACGACCGCCTCGATCTCGTCGCCCTTCTGGAAGTGGTCGGCCGGGTTCTTGACCTTGTTCGACCAGGTGATGTCCGAGACGTGCACGAGGCCGTCGATGCCCTCCTCGATGCCGACGAAGAGGCCGAAGTTCGTGATGTTGCGGATCTTGCCGCGCACGACGGTGCCGACCGGGTAGCGCTCCTTCAGGACCTCCCAGGGGTTGTCCTCGGTCTGCTTCATGCCGAGCGAGATGCGCTTGTTCTCCATGTCGACGTCGAGGATCACCGCCTCGACCGGATCGCCCTGGTTGACGACCTTGCTCGGGTGCTTGACGCGCTTGGTCCAGCTCATCTCGGAGACGTGGATGAGGCCCTCGACGCCCGGCTCGAGCTCGACGAAGGCGCCGTAGTCGGTCAGCGAGACGACCTTGCCCTTGACGCGATCGCCGATGCGGAAGCGGTCGGGCACGGTGATCCACGGGTCGTCCGAGACCTGCTTGAGGCCGAGGCTCACGCGCTCGCTCTTCGGGTCGAACTTGAGCACCATCACCTCGACCTCGTCGCCGACCTCGAACATCTCGGTCGGGTGCGAGACGCGGCCCCAGCTCATGTCGGTGATGTGCAGGAGGCCGTCGATGCCGCCGAGGTCGACGAAGCAGCCGTACTCGGTGATGTTCTTGACGACGCCCTTGAGGGTCTGGCCGACCTCGAGCGTCTCGAGCGTCTTGCTCTTGAGGTGCTCGCGCTCGTACTCGAGGAGGGCGCGGCGCGACAGCACGATGTTGCCGCGGCGCTTGTTGAACTTGATGACCTTGAACTTGTGCGACTCGCCGATGTACTTCTCGAGGTTGCGCACGGGGCGCAGGTCCACCTGGGAACCCGGCAGGAACGCCTTGACGCCGATGTCGACGGTCAGGCCGCCCTTGACGCGCCCGGTGATGACGCCCTCGACCAGCTCGTCACGCTCGACCGCGTCGTTGATCTCGTCCCAGATCTTGAGCTTGTCGGCCTTCTCCTTCGAGAGCTCGATCTGGCCGTGCTCGTTTTCCTGCGACTCGAGGTAGACGTCGATCAGGTCGCCGGCCTTGACCGTCACCGAGCCGTCGACGTTGACGAACTCCTCGATGGGGATCTGGCCTTCGGACTTGTAGCCGATGTCGACGGTGACATAGTCCTTCGACACGGCGATGACCGTGCCCTTGACGATTTCACCCTCTTTGGTGCCGCTCTTCGCCTCGTATTCGGCGAGGAGGGCCTCGAAGTTCTCGATGTCGTTGGTTGCGGTTTGGGCTTGCGTGGCCAAGTTGAGTCCAGGAGATGGGGCTGGGCCGGCTCTTGCGTTGCGTCACGTGCGCCGCGCGAAGAGGTGTGCCCGAAGGCACCGGCGTTGGTTCGTAGGGCGCTCGCGACGCGAGCCGTCCCCACGAAGGGCGGCGGACCCTACACATCGGGTATGCCATTGTCAATGGTGTGGCTGGGACGCGGTTGGACGGCCTGCAATGCCATTGCCGCGGGCGGATCCCACCATTAGGATTGCCGCTCGCACGGAGCGAAAACGACCTCCGTCCCAGGGAGCCCATCATGAGTTTCGTGAACGCCAACGACGACGACGACAAGAACACGCCGCGCGGCGCTGCCCTGGAGGCGCTGAAGAAGACGCGCACCATCGAGATGTTCGGCGCGGTCAACACCGCGCTCGCGCGCCGGGTGATCTCGCAACTGCTCTTCCTCGAGAGCGACGACGCCGAGCGCCCGATCACCATCCTTCAGAACAGCCCCGGCGGCTCGGTCACCGATGGCTTCGCCATCTATGATGCCATGCGCTTCGTCAAGCCGGAGATCAAGATCGTCTGCCTCGGCATCACGGCATCGATCGCCACCATCACGCTGCTCGGCGCCAAGAAGGAGAACCGCCTGAGCCTGCCCAACACCGAGTTCCTGATCCATCAGCCGCTCATCCCGGGCAGCGTCTTCGGCGTCGCCAGCGACCTCGAGATCACCGCGCGCCAGATCCTCAAGACGCGCGAGCTGATCAACGAGATGCTCGCGCGCGAGACCGGACAGCCGATCGAGATCGTCTCGCGCCACACCGAGCGCGACTTCTGGATGAACGCCGAGGAGGCCCTCGAGTACGGCCTCATCGCGCGCATCATCCAGAACCGCGACGAAGTCTGACCTCGATGAGCGGGTCCTCGCGACCGCCCGAGGAGCTGCGCCCGCGCCGGCCGATCAGGCCGGGCCGCGTCGGGCCGCCGATCACCACGCCGGCGGTCCTCAACGACGCGGCGATCGTCTCGACGCTGGGCATGCGCGCGCCGCACTACCTGATCGCGCTCGAGCGCGCCGCCGATGACGCGGCGCGGATGGCGCTGTGGATCGAGGTCGGCGACGCGCTGGCGCTCATGGAGCGTTGGGATCGCGTGCGCCTGGCGTGGGATCGCGCGCTGGCGCTGGTCGACAAGAGCGCGGCGGCGCGCGCGCAGGCCGCCGGGCTCTACTGGCGCCTGGGCGCGCTCGGGGAGGGGCTCTCCAACTTGAGCGAGGCGACGAGCTGGTACGAGCGGGCGGCCGAGGTGCTGCGGCGCGAGGGGGCGCTCCAGGACGAGGCGCTGGCGCGCATGGCGCTGGCGCGTGTGACCTTCCACCTGCGCGGCGGCGGCGAGGCGCGCCAGCACGCGCGCGAGGCGGTCCTGGCGGTGCGCGAGGCGGTGGCGCAGCTCGCGGCCGACAGCGGCGAGGGCGAGGCGCGACGGGCGCACAACCTCTTGGGTGAGGCCCTCGAGCTCAGCGGCGAGGTGGCGCTCGACCTGGGACTGCACGAGGAGGCGATCGCGTCCCTGCGCGAGGCGGTGAGGCAGCACGAGCGCGCGCGCCTGGCGGAAGGCGTGGCCGAGGGGCGCTCGTCCGACGAGGTGCGCGCCACCGTGGCGCTGGCGGAGGCGCTGCTCGAGAGCGGGCAGGTCCTGCAGGCGGTGACCGCCTACGAGGCGGTCGAGGACCTGGTCGAGAGCCACGACTCGGCCGAGACGCGCGGGCGCGGCATGGCCTTGTTCGGGCTCGTCAACCTCGAGCTCGGCAAGGTCGCCGAGGCGACGGAGCCGCTCCGGCAGGCGCACGCGTGGTACGAGGCCGCGGGCGCGACGCTGCGGCGGGCGCGCCTGCACGTGGCGACGGCGCGCCGCGTCGAGGATCTCACCGGGGCCGAGGACGCGCGCGTGCACTACGAGCGCGCGTGGGCCCTGGCGCAGGGCGCGGGCGACGAGCTGAGGCTCGCGCCGATCGGCTACGCGCTCGCGCGGTGCTACATGCGCCTGGGCGAGTGGGTGCGCGCGGACGACGTGATCGCCAAGGCGCTGAACGTGGTCCAGAATGCGGGTGATCTCGAAGGGCTCGGGCGCTGCACCGAGCTCGGCGTGAAGATCGCGATGAAGCTTGCGCAGGGACGGCTGGCGCTCGAGCGGCTGCTCGTCCTGGCGCGCACGCGCGGCCGCCTCGGCGAGCGCTTCGGCGAGATCGCCGCGCTGCGGGCGGCGCTGTCCGTGACGCTGGCGGTGCCCGGCATGGACCCGGTACCTGTCGCGTCCGAGCTCATGGAGAGCCTGCGCCAGGTCGGGACCGAGGCGCTCGGGCCGGGCGAGGCGCTGGAGACCGCCGAGGCGCTGGCCAAGCGCGGGCTCGACGGTTACGCTCGTGAGATCGCGGAGATGGAGGCGGACAAGCTGCTCTCCGAGGGGCGCCCGGCCGACGGCGCGCGCACGCTGGCGAAGGCCGCGGCGTGGTCCTTGCGGGCCGGCGATCGCTGGGGCGCGATCGATCTGTGGGATCGCGCGATCGGCCTCGGCGCGGGCCTCGGGCTGGCCGAGGTCGAGCACTGGGGGACGGAGCGCGCGATCGCCCACGGAGGGTAGGCGCTCGCGGCCTCTGCAGCGGGCCGTGGCGGTGGGTTGCGGCGGATTATGCGACGTTGACCCCGCGGTGCCGACGCTTGTAGGTTGAGGGCCCGCCGCTTCCTGGAGCCCTCGATGCGCCGATCGCGTCCGACCCGTCTTCTGCACCACGCCGCCTTCATTTCGCTCATCGCCGCGTCGAGCGCGGGGATCGCGGCGTGCGGTGACGACAAGGACTGCACGACCAACGCCGACTGCCCGAGCGGGCGCATCTGCCGGCTCGGCCTGTGCGCGCTCGATCCGAACATGGGCGACGGGGTCGCCGACGGTGAGGTGCTCTCGGACGTGCCGCTCAACTGCGAGCCCGCGGTCAACGGCGAGCTCGTGCTCAACGAGATCCTCGCCGACCCACCGGCCGGCGCGGACATCGACGGCAACGGGATCCCGTCGGCGACCGAGGACGAGTTCGTCGAGATCGTCAACGTCGGCACGCGCGAGGTGGCGCTGAGCAACGTCGAGATCGACGTCAACGGCAAGCGTATCGCGGCCGGGCACCTGTGCCTCGGGCCGAACTCGGCGCGGGTCGTCTTCGGCTCGGGCGGGCTGCCGAGCCTGACCAACACCTCGGGCTCGGTCTCGCTGGTGATCGACGGCACCGTCGTGCAGAACCACACCTACGGGAGCGAGGGCGGGCGCGACTCGTCCTTGACCCTGGCGCGGCAGCTCGACCCCACGTCGGACTGGGTGTTGCACGAAGACGTCTGGGGCGCGCCCTACTCGGCCGGGACCTGCGCCAACGGCAACGCCTTCCCCGACTGCGAGGGCGGCGTCGTAGAGCCCGACGCCGAGGTGGGCGACGGCGGCGGCGAGGTCGTCGTCGACTGCACGCAGGCGCCGATCGCGGGCGATCTGGTCGTGAACGAGATCATGGCCGATCCCGGCTCGGGCGCCAACGGCAACGACGCGAACGGGGACGGTGTGGTCGACTCGACCGGCGACGAGTTCGTCGAGATCGTCAACGTGGCCGGGGCGACGCTGCTCTTTTCGGGCGTGACCTTCCACGACGGCGGTACGAAGACCTACGCGTTGCCGACCTTCTGCCTCGAGCCCGACCAGGCGCTCGTGCTCTTCGGCGACTACAAGGGCACGGGCAGCTTCCCCGGGGTGATCACGCTCTCGGGCGGCGGCCTCTCGCTCAATAACGGCGGCGACTCGGTGATCCTGCGCGACGGCGGCGGCGCCGAGCTGGCGCGCGTCGACTACGGCGGCGAGGCCGACGGCGACCAGGCGATCGTGCGCCAGGTCGATCTCGATCCGACGGCGCCTTTCGTGCGCCACGGCCAGGCGCCCAACGCGGGCGGCCGCAAGATGAGCCCGGGCACCTGCCAGAACGGCAACGCCTTCCCCGAGTGCGCGGCCGCCCCCGAGACCGAGACCGAGGTCGAGGTCGTCGAGGTGGTCGAGGCCGACGTCGAGGGCGGCGAGACGATCGAGGAGGTCGCCGAGGTCGTCGACACGAGCGAGGTGGAGATCCACGACACCGACGGCCCCGAGGACGTCGGGCCGAGCTGCGGGCCGGCGCCGGCCGCGGGGGAGCTCGTGTTGAACGAGGTGCTCTTCGACCCGCCAAGCGACTACGACGCCAACGGCGACGGCACGGCGAGCACGACCCAGGACGAGTTCATCGAGCTGATCAACGCCAGCGGGGGCGCGCTGAACCTGCAGGGCCTCCAGATCGGCGACGCGCAGAGCGCGACGCGCTACACCGTCGGCGCGGTCTGCCTGCAGCCGGGCGAGGCGCTGGTCGTCTTCGGCAAGGGGGCCAAGGTCGCGACGGCGGGCGGGCTGATCGTCGTGGATGACGCGACGCACGCGCTCAACCTCAACAACGACGGCGACACGGTGCGCGTGACCGGGGTCGGCGGCGAGGGGCTCATCGACCAGCTCTTCCAGCCGGTGCCCGCCGATCAGTCGACGACGCGCTCGCCGGACCTGACCGGAGCGTTCGCCAACCACAAGGACGTCGGCGGCGGCGCGGTGGCGTCGCCGGGCGCGTGCATCAACGGGGCGCCGTTGCCGGCGTGTCTCGCCCCCTGAGCGGGACGGGCACGGCCGGGTTTTAACCGGTTGGTCAAGTTGGCCTGAGATCTGCAAAGACGCTCGGTGGGGATGACGGTCGCGCGCATGGGGCGGGCGGCTCTGGTCCCTCACGGTCGGAGAGCGTCGATGATCGAGCGGCTGTGCGCGATGTGTGGCGGGGTTTGGGCCAAGAGCTACAACTTCTGTCCGTCCGACGGCACGGCGCTGGTGGCGATCGACGCGGTCGCGTCGGCACCGCTGGCACCGCCGCGCGCCGAGGCGCGAAAGCCCGCGCCGACCGCCGATTACGGCGCAGCGGCCGCGCAGGAGGCCGGCAAGCGCACGCCGCGCGCGGTGGACTGGCTGAGCCCGGTCTACACGCGCCTCAAGAGCCACGAGGCGCGCGCCTTCGTCGAGACGGCGTGCCAGCCCCGACCCCAGAGCGGACACGCGGCCGAGGCCGCGCCCGCGGATGACGAGACCGGGCGCGCCGCCCACGCGGTGGTGAGCCCTACCAGGCGG
This sequence comes from Deltaproteobacteria bacterium, assembly GCA_011526585.1. Lineage (GTDB taxonomy): Bacteria > Myxococcota_A > UBA9042 > PHBI01 > PHBI01 > WYBB01. The sequence continues at coordinate 5,459 of WYBB01000071.1, read as the reverse complement.
AGTCGATTGAAGCTTCGCGCAAACGGCGAGCGCACACGTTGAGCATGTGCGGCGCGCCGACCCATCGGCGAGCGATCCAGACCGGGCCCCCCTGAACCTCTGGCTGCGATCGCTCGCCGAACCTTTTTCTCCGTCCTCCGTCCTCCGTCCTCCTTCCTTTCTCCCTCGATCACGCGATGCCGTGGCGCTTGAGCTTGCGGTACATCGTCGTGCGCGGGATCCCCAGCAGGCGGCAGGCCTCGCTGATGTTGTGGCCGGTGCGCGCGAGCGCGTCGGTGATGGCGGCGCGCTCGATCTCCGACATCGATCCCTGCGCCGGTGGCCGCGTCCCGGGCGGCTGCAGCGGCGTCGGGGGCGGGGCAGGGGGCGCGGCGCCTCGGGGCGGCGGCGAGGCGACGGGCGCGGGCGCGCTCGGGCGGCGGGCCTCGACGATGCGGCGCGGTAGGTCCTCGGGGCGCACGCGCTCGCCGCGCGCGACGACGACGGCGCGCTCGAGGGCGTTCTGCAGCTCGCGCACGTTGCCGGGCCAGTCGTAGCGGCCGAGCGCCTCGAGGGTGGCGGGGTCGAGGGCGCGCGGGGCGAGGGCGTGCTTCTTCTCGAGCTCGGCCTGCAGGTGCGAGACGATGAGCGGCAGGTCGCCGGCGCGGTCGCGTAGCGGTGGGACCTCGAGCTCGAAGACCGCGAGGCGGTAGAAGAGGTCCTCGCGGAAGCGGCCGGCTTGGACCTCGGCGATGAGGTCGCGGTGGGTGGCGGCGACGATGCGCACGTCGACGCTGACCTCCTGGGTGCCGCCGACGCGGTGGAAGCGGCGCTCCTGGAAGACGCGCAGGAGCTTGGCCTGGAGCGAGGGCGCGATCTCGCCGATCTCGTCGAGGAAGAGCGTGCCGCCGTGGGCCTGCTCGAAGCGGCCGGAGTGGCGGGCGACCGCGCCGGTGAAGGCGCCCTTCTCGTGGCCGAAGAGCTCGGATTCCTGGAGACTTTCGGGGATGGCCGCGCAGTTGATCGCGACGAAGGGGCCCTTCTTGCGCGCCGAGTGGTCGTGCAGGGCGCGCGCGACGAGCTCCTTGCCGGTGCCGCTCTCGCCGCGCACGAGCACGGTGACGTCGGAGGTGGCGGCGCGCTCCATCTCGCGGAAGAGGTGGCGCATCGGCGGGGAGCGCCCGACGATCCCGGAAAACCCCGTCGCGCCGCCGTCGCGCAGGCGCTCGCGCTCGCGCTCGGCGGCCTGCTGCGTGAGGTGGCTGTGCTCGTAGGCGTTGCCGACGGTGGTGAGGAGCTTGTCACGGTCGACCGGCTTGAGCAGGTAGTCGTGCGCGCCGCGCTGCATGGCGAGGACGACGGTGGCCACGTCGGTCGTGCCCGAGAGGATGACGATCGGTGTGCGCGGCATGGCGCTGCGGATGCGCAGGAGCACCTCGAGCCCGTCGAGCCCCGGCAGCGAGAGGTCGAGCACGACCACGTCGGGCAGGACGCGGCCGAGCGCGGTGAGCGCACTCTCGCCATCGACCGCGACCTCGGCGCGATAGCCCGATTCGCTGAGCCAGTGCGAGGTGAGCTCGTAGATGAGCGGGTCGTCGTCGACGACGAGCACGGTCGGGGCAGGAGCACGGGGTGAGGCCAGGTGATTCGTCATGGCACACCCATCTTGGCACAGGTGTTTCGGATTGGCACGGGCGCATTGCTCCGGCACGCCGTGGAGCAGCTTCGCGCGGCTGGCACGACTCTCGCTTTGGGGTCCGAACGTCAGCGCTCGGGTCGTCGCGGCCCCCCGGTTACAGGACGACGGGTCATCTCCTCGATCCGGTTTTCTGCGGCGATCCGAGCTCGCCTCCCCCCTCCCCGGCGTGGCGGGTCCGCCGGGGAGTGTGGGGAATCCGCCGGGCGGAAGGAGCCCATCCTTCCCCCGTCGCGTGCCGCGGGTTACGCTCGGCGAGCGGGCGTGGGATGGGCCCGCGCGCATGGGAACTGAACGCGAAGAGCAACGGTCGGGGGACCGTGGCGAGGAGCACGCGGGCCCCGTCGGCGCCATCGCCGCGGAGCTCGATCGGGTCGCTGTGCTCGAGGCCGAGGTGCGCGAGCTCCACGCAGAGCTCGCCCGGGTCGCGCAAGCGCGCGAGCGTGAGCTGGCCGAGGCCCGGGCTCAGGCCGAGCGGGCGGGCGCGGCCAAGACGGCGTTCCTCGCCAATATGAGCCACGAGATCCGCACGCCGCTGGCGGCGGTGATGGGCTACGCCAACCTCATCGCGGCGACCGAGCAGGGCAGCGGCGAGACGCGCGACTGGTCGCGGCGGCTGCAGCGCTCGGCGGAGCACCTGCTGGCGCTGCTCGACGACGTGCTCGACCTCGCCAAGATCGAGGTCGGGAGGCTGGATCTGCACCTCGTGCCGTGCGAGCCGACGACGCTGCTCGAGGAGGTCGGGGTCCTGATGGAGCCGCGCGCGGTCGAGCGGGGGCTCGACCTGCTCGTGACCTGCGAGACCGAGCTGCCGGCGAGGATCCGCACCGACCCGCTGCGGGCGAGGCAGATCCTGGTCAACCTCGTCGGCAACGCGATCAAGTACACCGAGCGTGGGCAGGTGGCGCTGCGCGCGCGCCTCGACGAGGCCGGCGGCGCGGGGCGGCGCGAGCTGGTGATGGACGTGATCGACACCGGCGTCGGGATCGCGGAGGGTGACCTCGCGCGCCTCTTCCTGCCGTTCGAGCAGGGCCGGCAGGCGCGCTCGGGGCGCGGCGGGGTGGGGCTCGGGCTCGACATCGCGCGGCGGCTCGCGCAGATGTTGGGCGGCGACATCGCGGTGCGCTCGGAGGTGGGCGCCGGCAGCACCTTCACGCTGACCCTGCCCGTCGATCCCGAACTCGGCCAGGCGACGACCCCGCCGCGGCTGGTGACGCGCAGCGGGGTCATGCGCCCCGAGGAGGCCGATACGACGCGGCTGGACGGGCGGGTCATCCTGCTGGTCGACGACACCGAGGACAACCGGCGCATCGTGGCGCACTTCCTCGGCCAGGCGGGGGCGCGCGTGATCGAGGCGGCCACGCTGGCGGCGGCGATCGGCGTGATGCGCGGGCCGAGCGCGGGTGAGATCGCGCTGGTGCTGACCGATCTCCGACTGCCCGACGGCGAAGGCCTCGAGCTGGTGCGCGCGATGCGCGAGCGCGGCGACCGGCGGCCGATCGTCGCGCTGACGGCGGACGCGCTGCTCGAGACGCGCATGGACGCGATCATCGCCGGGGTCGACGACTTCTTCGTCAAGCCGATCGTCGGGCATCGCCTGGTCGCGCGCGTCGCGGCGCTGATGCAGCGCGCCGGCAAGGCGGTCGAACCGCAGGCGACGCCGCGGACCGGGTCGGGCGCGCCGGCGAGCGTGAGGCGTGTGCCCAGGCCGGCGACGCGCCCGACGCCCGGGGTGATGACGACGGGGGCCGGCGAGAGACCGATCGCGGCCGCGGCGGTGCCACCGCGGGTGGAGGCCGGAGGCGGAGCGAAGTCGAGCTCGAAGACCGCGCCACAGACGCGGCCGGGGCAGGGGCCGCCGCCCGACGTGCCGATCGAGCTCCTGCAGAAGTTCTATGGGGTCCTGGCCGAGCGGGTCTACGCGATCGAGGACGCGCTGCGCCTCGAGGATCGCGTGCGTCTCAAGGACGTCGCGCACCGGCTCGCCGGCTCGGGCAGCGCGCTGGGGCACCCGGAGCTGACCGAGCTCGGGCGTCTGGTCGAGGCGAGCCTCGCGCGACAGGACGCGTGGAGCGCGGTCGAGCCGCTGGCGACGAAGCTCCTCGGCGCGGCGCGCGAGGCGGCGATCCGGAGGCCGTGGGTCGCGTGAGCCGTCGGCCGTCTCCTTCCTGCGCTTGAAGATCGGCGCCAGGGTGGATACCGCTTGATGCTTCGCGCAGGGGTGGATCGCCCTGGCTGGAGGTCTCGTTGAGTCAGCGCCCGAAGATGTGTCCGAGCTGCGGCAAGCTCGTCGGATTGGATCGCGTCTGCCCGTACTGCGGCAAGGACACCGGCTCGGTCGCGGCGCGGGTCGGGCGCCTCGGGCGCGCGGGGCGCGGCGGCCACGCGGTGACGATCGGGCTCGTCGTGGCGAACCTGCTGGTCTACCTGCTCATCATCGCGGTCGGCGGGCAGGAGCCGGCCGAGGGCGGGCTCGAGATCCTGGTGCCCGATCGGCTGACGCTGGTGAGGCTCGGGCTGCAGGTGCCGCCGCTGGTCTCCGAGTACGGCGAGTGGTGGCGGATCGTCATGCCGATCTTCCTACACCTGGGGCTCCTGCATCTGGTGATGAACACGCTCGTGCTCTGGGTGACCGGGCGCCACCTCGAGGCGGACATCGGCGGCACGGCCTTCTTCTTCATGTACATCACGGCCGGGGTCGTCGGCTTCGTCGCGTCGCAGTTCGCGGGGATCGGCGGCGGCGGCGCGTCGGGCGCGGTGGCCGGGGTGCTCGGCGCCACCATCGTCAAGCGGCGGCTGTCCGACGGACACTTCCGCGACCCGGTCACGCAGCAGGCGATCCAGCTCGTCGTGCTCAACGCGCTCTTCGGACTCTTCGTGTCGAAGGTGAACAACGTGGCGCACCTCGGAGGGCTCCTCACCGGTGCCGGGCTCGGGGTGGCGCTGGCGCTCTGGCAGGGGCGCGCCTTCGCGCGCAAGCTCTGGCTCGCGGGCGCGGCGATCGCGGCGGCGGTGGTGCTCGCCGCGGTCGTGGCGATGTTGCGCTGGGAGGCGCCGCCCGGCCTCTTCGATCCATCCTCGCGCGACGTGCGCGCGCGGGCGGTGATGAGCTGTGCGCGCGACGTGGCGATGGCGCTCGATCAGGGCGCGTCGACGATCGCGCCGGAGGTCGCCGAGCGCGCGATCCAGTGCATCAACGAGGTCGGGCCGGTCGAGCCCGAGCTCGATCGCGCGATGGCCACGCTGCGCGATGGGCTCCGGCGCGCGGCCGACGGGCGGCGCGGCGGCTCGCTGGCGGGCGAGCGCGAGGGGCTCGTGCGCATCGGTGAGGGGCTCGACCTGGCGATCAAGTGGTGGCGAACCCACCAGGAGAGCCCGCGCTGATGATCGACGCGCACTGCCACCTCGACAGCGAGCGGCTCGGGGCGCCGGTCGACGAGGTCGTCGCCGAGGCGCGCGCGGCGGGGGTGAGCGCGATCGTCATGGCCGGCGTCGACCCGGCGGGCTGGCGGCGCCAGCAGGCGATCGCGGCGCGCCATGCCGGTGTGCATCCCGTCTTCGGGATCCACCCGCAGGTCGTGCCCGAGCTCGGGTGCGAGCGACTCGAGGAGGCGTACGTCGCGCTCGAGGAGATGATCGTGCGCGAGCGTCCGGTGGCGCTCGGCGAGCTCGGGCTCGATCGGCTGAGCGAGGCGACGAAGGCCGCGCTGCCGCGGCAGATCGACGTCTTCCGCGAGCAGCTGCGCATGGCGAGGCGCTTCGAGCTGCCGGTGGTCCTGCACCT
>WYBB01000070.1 GCA_011526585.1 Deltaproteobacteria bacterium | reverse complement strand
GCACGTGCAGGTGCAGGTCGAACTCCTTGAAGACCGCGGTGTCGATCCCGTAGTTGGCGGCGTTGGCGCGCAGGAACGAGAGCGCCAGCTCCGCCGACTCCTTCATCACCTCGCCGAGGCTGCCGGTAAGGCGCAGCTTGCCCTGCCCCGGCATCTTCGAGGCCTCGATGAAGAGGATGTCGCCGCCGGTGGCGGTCCACGCCATGCCGGTCGCGATCCCCGGCAGCTCCGTGCGCTCGGCGGCGTCGGGGATGAAGACCTCGGGCCCGAGGAACTCGGCGATGTTGTCGGCCTCGAGCGCGCGCGTCTCCCACTTGCGCTCGACGATGCCGACGGCGACGCCGCGGTGCAACGCCGCCAGCCTGCGTTCGAGCCCGCGCACGCCGGCCTCGCGCGTGTAGCTGACGATCACCGTCTCGAGCGCCGGATCGCTGAAGGTGATCTGGTGCTGATCGAGCCCGTGCTCTTCGAGGAGCTTGGGCAGGAGGTGGCGCTTGGCGATCTCCTTCTTCTCCTGGAGCGTGTAGCCCGGCACCTCGATCACCTCCATGCGGTCGAGCAGCGGGCCGGGGATGGTGTCGGCCTGGTTCGCGGTCGCGATGAACATCACCTTCGACAGATCGAAGGGCACGTCGAGGTAGTGATCCATGAAGGTGTGGTTCTGCTCGGGATCGAGCACCTCGAGCAGCGCCGAGGTCGGGTCGCCGCGCCAGTCGCGCCCGACCTTGTCGATCTCGTCGAGGATGATCACCGGGTTCTTCGACTCGGCGCGCTTCATCGTCTGGATGAACTTGCCCGGCATCGCACCGATGTAGGTGCGGCGGTGGCCGCGGATCTCTGCCTCGTCGCGCACGCCGCCGAGCGAGATACGCTGGTACTTGCGGCCAAGCGCCTCGGCGACCGAGCGACCGAGCGAGGTCTTGCCGACGCCGGGCGGCCCGACCAGACAGAGGATCGGGCTCTTGCCGTCCTTCCTGAGCGCGTTGACCGCGAGATATTCGAGGATGCGCCCCTTGACCTTGTCGAGGCCGAAGTGATCGCGCTCCAGGATCTCGCGTGCGCGGTTGATGTCGTGCGAGTCGCGCGTGAGCTTCTGCCACGGCAGGTCGGCGAGCCACTCGAGGTAGGTGCGCGAGACGGTGTACTCCGGGCTCGAGGGCTGGATCGAGCGCAGACGGTTGAGCTCCTTGTTGGCGACCTTCTGCGCGTCGTCGGGCAGGCCGGCCTGGATCAGGCGCTCGCGCAGCTGCTCGACGAAATCCTCCTCCTCGTCGTCCTCGCCGAGCTCCTTCCGGATCGCCTTGAGCTGCTGGCGCAGGAAGAACTCGCGCTGGTTCTTGTTCATCTCGCCCTTGACCTCGCTGTTGATGCGCTGCGAGACGCGCAGGACCTCGAGCTGCTCGTTGAGCACGCCGAGCGCCTTGCGCAGGGCCATCTTGACGTCGTCCTCCTGCAGGACCTCCTGCTTCTCCTCGACCGGCACCGCCAGGTGCGTCATCACCATGTAGGCGAGGCGCGACGGCGACTCGATGTGGTTGACCAGATCGACGGCGCCGCTTGGCAGCTCGGGGATGAGCTCGATGATCTCGGCGGCCATCTCCTTGAGCGAGCGCACGAGCGCCTGGATCTCCACGCTGTCGTCGTCCTCGACCGGCACCACGTCGACGCGCGCGATGAGGTAGGGCTCGGTCTGCACGACGTCCTTGATGCGGATGCGCTCGACCCCCTGCACCACGACGTGCAGCGTGTTCTCATCTTCGTGGTGCACGCGCAGGATCTTGGCCGAGGTCCCGGTCCAGTAGAGCTCGTCCGGCTGCGGGTTGTCGCTGTCCTTGTCGCGCTGGGAGACGACGGCGATGGTGCCGCCCGTGCCGACCGCGTTGAGCAAGCGCAAGGTCTTGGGACGCCCCACCGCGAGCGGCATCAAGGCCCCCGGGTAGAGCACCGAGTTGCGTAGCGGTAGGACCGGCAGCACCTGGTCGAGCGCGCCGCCCGGTTGCGTGTCGTCGCCGTCGCGCGACGCACCGCCGCGCCCGCCTCGCTCCGGTTCGTCCGGCTCCCCGGGGGCGGCCCACGCGGACGGCGTGGCGGCGTGCACGAACCGTGCGGGCGGGAGGGGGGGATATCGATTCTCGGGCAACGTCGGCATGGGCAACCTCGCAGATGTCAAGCTATGGTGCACCAAGTGCCCCGGTTCAAGCCAGCCCACCCGCGCGTCGAGCCCCGCGCGGCCCGAAAATAGTTGCTCGCAAGATGGAATCGACCGTGTTAGCCTGCGCTTAGCCGTGGATCCGCCGTCCATTTGGGGGGACCGTGCGATCGGAGTACAGGGACATCGAGCCCAACGAATTGGGCTGGACAGAGGACGGACACGCGCACATCGTGTGGTCCGACGGACACGTTTCGACCTATGCGCCCGCCACGCTGCGCAAGATATGCCCTTGCGCGGAGTGTCGCGGGACCCATGGAACACCTCCCAAGGCGTTTACGATCTTGACCCCGAAGCAGCTCCAGAGCGCCCCGAAGCAGATCGTCGTCGAGCGGGTCGAGCCGGTCGGCAACTACGCGATCGCGTTCACCTGGGGGGATGGACACCGCGAGGGGATCTACACCTGGGCGCTCCTGCGTGAGGAGTGCCCGTGTGAGGCGTGTGGCTTGCGTCGCCAGGTCGACGCCGAGGGCCGAGCATGAGCACCGAACGTGGACCGATCCTGCGCAAGCGCGGCAATCAGCCTCCGCGCGAAGGCACGCCTCAGGAGGGCACGCCGCCCGCGGCCCCGCCGACGCCTCCGGCGCGCGACGAACGTTCCGCCGGCGCCGAGTCGGGCGCCGCCCCGCAGCCGGCCAAGGCGGGCACTGCGCCTCCGGGTCGTGAGCGCACGCCGCCCCGACGTGAGGGGGGCGGGCGCGTGGTGCGCGACTTCGAGCCGCGCGGCGGCGCTGCGACCTCGGGTGGGCGCGGTGAGAGCGCGGGCGCGCGACCGGCGACGCCGGGGCGCCGCCTCTACGATCCGAGAGCCGATCGCGGCGGCGGTCCCGCCCCCGCGGTGAGCGGCAGCCCCAAGGACGGCAAGGGCGCCAGGCGCGCACCCGCGGGGCGCCCGTTGGTCTCCGACGAGAAGACCGAGCTCAAGGCGCAGGCGCAGAAGCTGGCCAAGGAAAAGGGCGTGCCGCTCGTGCACGCGTACCGGATCCTCAAAGGGCAGACGACGCTCAACGACGTGCTCAAGGGCATGATGCGCAAGGAGCGCTTCGAGCAGCTCGTCACGCGCGAGGGCGTCGATCGCGAGCTCGCCGGCCAGGTCGCCTCGGGTCACCTGCCCAAGCAGCGCGCGGTGCTGCTCACGCGCATGCGCACGCTGCGCAAGCAGAAGCTTCACATCGACGGCATCAAGGCGGCCGAGGTCGAGAAGAAGAAGATCGGCGTCGATCTCTTCGGCAGGGGCTGGATGCTCGGGCGCGTGCGCGCCGCGCGCCCCTACGACTTCGACTTCCTGCCGGATGGAGCCGAGAAGGTCGACAAGCTCTTCAAGCACGACGTCAAGGCGGTGTGCACGGCTGAGGACTTCGAGGCGGCGCAGAAGGCGTGCGATGTCGATGCGGCGGTCAAGAAGCTCGGCCTGGCGCAGACCGAGGATCGCAGCGAGCGGGTGCGGCCTTCGGACGACATCATGCTGCGCGCCATCGACGAGCAGCGGATCGTGCGCTTCACCATGCGCGATGGCGAGCAGATCCTCGGGCGCCTGCGCAGCTTCGGGCGCTGGGACGCCGAGCTCGTGCTCGAGGGCGGCGAGCTCGTCACGGTCTTCTTCCACGGTCTACACGCGAGCTCGGTCAACCTCGGCTACCCGGCAAGCTGAAGGGCTGTCGCGATGAGGATCATCGCCGGACGCTTTCGCGGCCGGGTGCTGGCGGCGCCGAGCGGCCTCGACACGCGGCCGACCTCGGCGCTGGCGCGCGGCGCGCTCTTCGAGATCCTGCGCGGCGCGCTCGAGGGCGCCTACGTCGCCGACCTGTTCGCGGGCACCGGCGCGCTCGGGCTCGAGGCCCTCTCGCGCGGCGCGCGGCGTGTCGACTTCTACGAGTCGCATCGGCGCGCGCTCGCGGTGCTGCAGAAGAACATCGCGGCGCTCGGCGCGAGCGCACAGGCTCGCGTGATCAGCGGCCAGCTCCCGGACTCGCTCGGCGTGGGCGAGCCCTACGATCTGATCCTGATGGATCCGCCGTGGCGCCTCGGTCACGAGCTCAAGGTCGCGGCGCGCATCGTCGCCCGGCAGCGGCTGCGGCCGGGCGGGACCCTGGTGATCGAGAGCCCGCGCGCCGAGCCGCTGGCCGAAGCGACCTTCGCCGAGCTCGGCCTCACCCTCGACGATCGCCGCCGCTATGGTGACACCGAGCTGCGCTTCTTCGCGCGCGCACCGGAGCTCCCTGAAGCGCTCCCCGCCGAGCCCGAACCGTGAGGCCCCACCGATGACCCGAACCGCGATCTGCCCCGGCTCCTTCGACCCGCTGACCAACGGCCACGTTGCGATCATCGAGCGCGCCTTGCGCCTCTTCGAGCGCGTGGTGATCGCGGTCTCGGTCAACATCCGCAAGCAGCCGCTCTTCACGATGGAAGAGCGCGCGGCGCTCATCCGGCAGAGCTTCCCCAGCGAGACCCGCATCGAGGTCGCCGAGCTCTCCGGGCTCCTGGCCGAGTGGGCGCGCGCGCGTGGCGCGGTCGCGATCGTCAAGGGCCTGCGCGCGGCGAGCGACTTCGAGTACGAGCTGCAGATGGCGCAGATGAACCGCCACCTGAACCCCGAGCTCGACACGCTCTTCCTGCCGACGGAGGCCGCGGGCAGCTACGTGAGCTCGTCCCTGGTCAAGGAGGTCGCCGCGCTCGGCGGCGACGTGAGCGCGCTCGTGCCGGCGCACGTTCACGCGGCGCTGCACGAGCGCCTGGCGCGCCCGCCGCGCCCGCCGCGAGAGGGTCGCTCGTGAAGCTCGCGGCGCGCACGGCGACGCTGACGACCTCGGCGACGATGGCGTTCTCGGCGCGCGCGGCGGAGCTGGCGCGCTCGGGCCGCCGGATCGTGAGCCTGGCCGCGGGTGAGCCCGACTTCGCCACGCCGGGCCACATCGTCGAGGCGATGGTCGAGGCGGCGCGCGGAGGTGCCACGCGCTACCCGCCAGCGCTGGGGCTGCCGGCCCTGCGCGAGGCCGTGGCGAAGACGGCGAGCGCGCGCTATCGCGTGCCGATCGACGGTGGGCAGGTCGTGGTGACGCCGGGCGCGAAGCTCGCGCTCTGGGCGGCCTTCCAGGTGCTGATCGATCCGGGCGACGAGGTCCTCGTGCCCACGCCGTGCTGGGTGAGCTATGCGCCGCAGATCGCGCACGCGGGTGGGCGCATGATCCCGGTACCGATGGCGCCGGAGGACGGCTTCCGCCTCGACGTCGAGCGGCTGCGCCGGGCGCTCACCGACAGGACCGTCGCGATCGTGATCAACCTTCCGAACAACCCGACCGGCGCCATGGCGAGCGACGAGGCGATGCGCGCGCTCGGCGAGCTCGCGCTCGAGCGCGACCTGTGGATCGTCAGCGACGACATCTACGCCGAGCTGCGTTTCGTGGCCGGGCCCTACCCTTCGCCGCTGCGCGAACGGCCCGAGCTCGCCGAGCGCGTCGTGGTGATCGACGGGCTCTCGAAGTCGCACGCGATGACCGGCTGGCGCGTGGGCTATGCGATCGCGCCGAAGCGGCTGGTGCCCGCGCTCGGCGGGCTGATCGGCCAGACCGCCACGGGCGTGACGACCTTCGTGCAGCACGGCGCCATCGCCGCGCTCGAAGGCGACGACACCTTCCTCGCCGGCTGGGTGGCGAGCTATCGGCGGCGGAGCGAGCGCGTGGTGACGCGCATGCGGGAGCTCGGCCTCACGGTGGCGCGCCCCGAAGGCGCGTTCTACGCGCTCATCGACGTGACGCCTTGCCTGCAGGGCGAGGACGATCTCGCGTGGGCGACCCGCCTGCTCGATCAGGCCGGCGTCGCCGTCGTGCCGGGCTCGGCCTTCGCCGCCCCGGGGCATGTGCGCCTGAGCTATGCCTGCGGCGACGAGACCCTGGAAGAGGGGCTCGACCGGATCGCCGACTTCCTGCGCGGGTAGCGGCGCTCCTGCTCTCCTCACCGCTTGCCTTCCTCAAGTGGGAAGATCGCTGAAGAACCCAGGAAGAGAGGAAGGCAGGAGAGGAAGGCAGGAGGCCTCTACCGAGCCCCCGAATGCTGCGAGATCATGTCCTGAGCTTGCGCGCGCGACCCGGGGTTGCTCGCGCCGACGGGGTGACCAGCTTCGTCAGCCGCTTGCGCGAGTCCGACAGACGCGCCTGGATCTGGCGCAGCGACAGCCCGTAGCGCCGGGCGAGCTCGCGCAGCGAGAGCCCGTCGCTGAGGTGAGCGCGCCAGAGCGAGTGACCCTCGCGCTCGATCAGGCGCTCGAGCTGGCGCCGCTCGGCCACCTCGTGGGGGCTGTCGGCGCTCGTCGCCACCTCGAGGCCGTCGTCCGAGACACGGTGTTTGGCCCAGCGCAGCTCGCGCCGCACGAGCGCCATGATCTCGCGTCGCACCCAGATCGTGGCGAAGCCGAAGAACGGGCCGCGCGCGCCGTCGAAGCGATCAGCGGCGTTGAGCAGGCCGAGATCGATCGCGCTCGTCACCTCGTCGCGGTCGAGCAGGTCGCGATAACGCCGCGCGAACGCCCGGCCGAACGCCTGCATCCGCGGGCGCGCGAGGAGGACCATGAGACTCTTTGCGTGCATGCACTCACCTCGTGTGGCGGTGCGCCGCTCCGTTTGTGGTTCCCCCCGAGCGACGCGTTCGCGACGAGCCAACGCAAGGTGTGTGCCGACACCAGGACCGAGCAATAGCTCGGTCCGGTGGAGCTCGCTGGGGGATCATGGCCTCATGATCATGCGTTCAGCGCCTGCGCGAGGGCCGCCCCAGGGCTCGGTGAGCGCGGTCGGCCACGCGCATCGGGATCGGGAGCGCGGGGTACGTCCCGTGTGATCCCGGTGGGTTTCGGTCCGGGCCCGCGCCGGGGTCTCTTGTCACCCGTCTTCGGGGCCAGGTGACCCCTTCCGGTGCGCGCGCCTCCTGCGACACCTGGACTCGGGTGGGAGACAGAGTCGTTCTTTTGCGCAAGTCGGGGACGAGACGGGTCCGCATGCGAGGCGCGAGCGAAGGGAGAAGGCGTGCTCGGGTACGCCGCACGACCGACCACGCCGCACGACCGACCGAGCAACGAAGCAGACGGGCGTGTATCGCGCCCGAATTGCGCCAAAAAAAAAACCCCGCTCGATCGCTCGAGCGGGGTTTGAGGGGATTCCGGCGGCGACCTACTCTCCCACGGAGGTAACTCCGCAGTACCATCGGCCCTGGAGGGCTTAACTTCCGAGTTCGGGATGGG
>WYBB01000069.1 GCA_011526585.1 Deltaproteobacteria bacterium | reverse complement strand
TGTTGCCGAGCGTCGCGCCGGCGGCGTGCACCTCGTCGTAGCGGGAGACGACGGCGGTGTCGACGACGCCCATCAGCATCGTGCCCATCTGCGCGAGCGCGAGCGGCGTCGCCAGGCGGCGCATCTCCCCGAGCTCGGCGCGCAGCGTGGACGCGGGCGGCGGGCTCGCGATGGCGGTGCTCATGGCGCGCCCATCAAGCGCTCGCGGTCGGGCGGTTCTGGCGCACGGCCGCCGCCAGCTCGAGGAGCTGGGCGCGGCTCTCCTCGACCTCGTCGCGCGGCAGGTTGCCGGCCTCGAGGTGCTCGTCGCCGAGCGCGAGGAGCTTGTCGTAGAAGGCCATGCCGCGCGCGATGACGCGCGGATCGGGGCCGGCCAGGCGCAGCACCTTGAAGAGCGCGTCCTCGCCCTGGGCGAAGCGGCCGGCCTGCTCGGCGAAGGTGACGAGGTTCATCTGCGCGGCGACGAAGTGCGAGAGCGCGTCCTTGTCGGCCTGCGGATCCTTCTCGAAGCGCTCCCAGGCGGCGTCGGCGGCCGCCTGCGACAGGCGCAGCGCGTCGAGGGGATCGCCGGCCTTGGCCGCGGCGCGGGCGTGCGCGACCAGGATCTCCGTGAGGAGCTGGGGCGCGCCGGGCAGGCCCTGGGCGGCGAGCTCGGCCGCGAGCGCGCCGGACTCGGCGAGGGTGGCCAGGGCGTCGGCGTGGCGGTCCATCAGCGAGAGCAGGTTGCCGCGCGCTTCGATGGCGGCGGCGAGGAAGATGCGCGCCGGCGGCTGGTCGAGCGGGCGCAGGCGCTCGAGCGCGAGCTGGTTGTAGCGCAGCGCGTCGTCGAAGCGGCCGAGGCGATGGCAGGCGCCGGTGAGGTTGATGAGGCTCACCGACAGCGGCAGGGGCTGCGGCGAGCCGCCGGCCTCTTCCTCGGCGGCGCGCAGCGCGACCGCCTGCTCGAGGTGGTAGACCCCCTCCTCGACATGGGCGGCGCGCAGCGCGAGCTGCCCCTTGCCTTCGGCGATCGCGGCGCCGACCGCGAGGTAGCGCGCCTCCCTGGCGCCGGCCGCGGGCGGGATCGCCTGGTAGGCCGCGCTCGCCTCGTCGAGGTGCTGCGAGGCGCCGTCCCAGTGGCCGGTCTCGGCGGAGCGGATGGCGAGCCTGACGAGCTCGCTCACCGCGTCGAGCTTCGCTTCACGAATCGCCGGTTCCATGACGCCTCCTCTCCAGCGGCCAGCTGGGAGGTGCCCATCTACCGACCCGTGCGGGCGGACACAACCTTTCGCTTGACGTGCGGTGGGGGTGTGACTAAAACACGAAACCAGTCAGTCGGTCGAAGCCTTGATCTGCAAGGGGTAGAGGCGGCCCTGCTGACCGCCCGCGAGAGCAGGGCGCACATGTCGGGCGTGGTGGCGTGGGATGGATGAAGACAAGAAAGAGTGCATCCTCAAGGCGGCGGTCCGCGCGTTCTCGCGCATGGGCTTCCGCAAGACCTCGATCGACGAGGTCGCGCAGGCCGCCGGCGTCGGCAAGGGCACGATCTATCTCGCGGTGAGCTCGAAGGACGAGCTCTTCCTCTCCGCGGTCGAGCGCGAGGTGCGAGGCTTCCTCGCCAGGGGGCGGGCGCTCCTGCCGAGCTTCGACGACGCGACCGAGCTGCTCGCGGCGCTGGTCCAGGCCGAGCTGCGCGAAGCCCTCGAGCGGCCGCTGGTGCGCGGGCTCCTCGTCGGCCAGACGCTGGCGACCGTGCCACAGGCCGAGCGCGAGGTCGACCGCCTGAGCGCGCTATGCCGCGACAACCTCCTCTCGGCGCTCGAGCGCCTGCGCGACGCCGCCGTCCTGCGCGACGATCTCGAGCCCGAGCTCGGCGCGCGCCTGCTCCAGGATCTCGAGATCGCGGCCCTCATGCGGAGCGAGCGGCGCCAGGACCCCGAACTCGCGTTGGCGGCGATCGACTGGCGCAAGACCCTCGGCCTGGTGGTGCGCGGACTGCGTCGCCCGGTCACGCTGGCGTCGCCCGCGCGCCTCAGCGCCTGAACCCCCGAACGGCCCGCGCTGCGGGCCATTCTTCTGTTCGACGATGACCGGTTTTTCGATTCAGTCACGACTCAGTCTATCGACCCACTCCCCAAAAAGGAACACACGCATGACCACCGCCCAGACCGCCACCCAGACCGTCGATCGTCTCATCGTCAAGAAGCCCGGCGGCTTCGACCGCCTCGAGCTCAGCCGCGAGGCGCCGAGACCGCTCGCCGCGGGGGAGCTCCGCGTGCGCGTGCACGCCGCCGGCGTCAACTACGCCGACGCCATGGTGCGTCGCGGACTCTACAAGACCGCCAAGAAGTACGTCGGCTACCCGCTCGCGCCCGGCTTCGAGGTCGCCGGTGACGTCGTCGAGGTCGGCGAAGGCGCAACGCGCTTCGCGGTCGGCGACCGGGTCATCGCCGTCACCCTCTTCGGCGGCTACACGAGCGAGCTCAACGTGCACGAGAGCTTCGCCTTCGCGCTGCCCGAGGGGTGGAGCTACGCGCAGGGCGCGGCCTTCCCCGCGGTCTACATGACGGCGTGGATGGCGCTCTGCGAGCTCGCGCACCCGCGCCCGGGCGCGAGGATCCTGGTGCACTCGGCCGCCGGCGGGGTCGGCACCGCGCTCGTGCG
Organism: Deltaproteobacteria bacterium; assembly: GCA_011526585.1. Taxonomy (GTDB): domain Bacteria; phylum Myxococcota_A; class UBA9042; order PHBI01; family PHBI01; genus WYBB01. The sequence continues at coordinate 16,373 of WYBB01000069.1, read as the reverse complement.
CCTCGGCAAGATCCTCGGCCTCGAGGTCGTCGGCGTCGTCGGCTCGTCGCACAAGGTCGAGGTCGCCAAGGCGGCCGGCTGCGATCACGTGATCGACAAGTCGACGCAGGACCTGTGGAAGGAGGCCGAGCGCCACGCGCCCAAGGGCTACGACGTCGTGCTCGACGCCAACGGCGTCGCCACGCTCGGCCAGAGCTACGCGCACCTCGCGCCCGTCGGGCGCCTCGTCGTCTACGGCTTCTCGACGATGATCCCCAAGACGAAGAGCGGGCGCACCAACTGGCTCAAGCTCGCCGTCGACTTCCTGCGCACGCCGCGCTTTTCCGCCTTCGACCTGACCGACAGGAACCGCAGCGTGCTCGCCTTCAACCTGTCCGATCTCTTCGAGCGCAAGGACCTCCTCGTCATCGCCATGCGCGATCTCTTCGGCTGGGTCGCCGAGGGCCGGATCCCGCCGAGCGAGCCGCGCGCCTATCCGTTCTCGGCCGCGGCCGACGCGCACCGCGCCATCGAGTCCGGCATGACCACCGGCAAGCTCGTGCTCGTGCCGAGCCACGCGTGAGGTCGTGATGAAAAAGCTCAATGACATCCAGTCACTCGCGGTCAGCGTCGCGCGCCTGGGCCGCGGCATCGTCGCGCTCGCCCCTGCGCGCGAGCCCGCGTTGCCCGTCGAGCTCTTCGAGTTCGAGGTCTGTCCTTATTGCCGCAAAGTGCGCGAGACCCTCTCGGAGCTCGACCTCGACTACGTCTCGCGCACGGCCGCGCGCGGGTCCGCCTCGCGCGACGAGGCGGTCGCGCGGGGCGGCAAGCGCCAGTTCCCGTGGCTCCACGATCCCAACACCGGGGTCACGCTCTACGAGTCCGAGGACATCGTCGACTACCTGCACGCGACCTACGGCGCGACCGGCAAGCGCCCGCGCTGGCGCCGCTGGCTGACGCCGCTCGATGACGCCGGCAGCGCCATCGCCAGCGGGCTCCGCCCGACGAGTCGCCACGTCAGGCCCCAGCTCGTCGGTCGCCCCCAGCCGCCGGCGCGCCTCGAGCTCTGGAACTTCGAGGGCTCGCCGTACTGCCGCAAGGTGCGCGAGGAGCTCAACGCGCTCGGCCTCGACGTGCTCGTGCACAACGTCGGCAAGCGCGGGCGCCGCCGCCCCGAGCTCGTCGCGCGCGGCGGCAAGATGCAGGTGCCCTACCTCGTCGACCCCAACACCGGCGTCGCGATGTACGAGTCCGACGCGATCGTCGCCTACCTGCGCGAGACCTATGGCGGGCCGCGCGCTTGACGTCATCGGAGGCCCGGCTTAGAGCCGGGTCATGGCGTCGACGGATCAAACGCTGCGCGAGCTGGCTGCGGTCTACGTCGACCTCGCCCGACAGGCGTTTGGTGAGCGCTTGCGCGGAGCGTTGATCTTCGGCTCCGTCGCACGGGGCGAGGCGCATCGCGGCTCCGACATCGATATCCTGCTGGTGGCGCGCGGGCTGGCGCCGGGGCGAATGGCGCGGGCCAGAGAGGTCGACGCGATCGACGAGCTGATCGAGCCGCGCCTCAAGGTCTTGCGCGACGCGGGCTGGCACGTCGAGATCAATGCGATCTGGCGAACGCCGGAGGAGGCCGCGACGCCGACGCCGCTCTATTTCGATATGACCGAGGACGCGCTGATCCTCTTCGATCCCGACGGCCTCCTCGGGCGCACGCTCGCCGCGCTGCGCGAGCGCATGACGGCGCTCGGCGCGAGGCGGGAGCGCATCGGCGCGGCTCGGATCTGGCATCTCAAGCCCGACCTCGCGTGGGGTGAGGACTTCGAGCTGTGACCGGCGGCGACCTCGCGCGTGCGTACCTGGCGACCGCCGCCCCGATCCTTGACGAGGCCCGGCGCTTCGCCGCGCAGGGGTTGCATCACCTCGCGGTGCGCCGCTCGCAAGAGGTCGTCGAGCTCGCCCTCAAGGCGGTCCTGAGACGCGCCGGCATCGAGGTCCCGCGCGTGCACGACGTCGGGGGCGTGTTGCGCGACAAGGCGGATGTCCTGCCCGAGACGTTACGCGTCGAGCTCGACCGCCTCGTCAGCGTCTCGCGGGGGCTTCGTCGCGAACGCGAGACTTCGTTCTACGGCGATGACGAGACGGGCCTCTTCGGTACCGCGCTCTACTCCGCCGATGACGCGCAGGGCGCGCTCGCGGACGCTGCGTGGGTGCTCGGACTGTGTGAGGCCGCGGTCGCCGGCTGAGATCGGGGCCGCGCGGTAGCCGACCCGCGAACCCGTGAGGCCCGGTCAGCGCGATACGACCTTGAGGAAGCCTACGGCCGGGAAGCTCCCGCTCGCCTTGTCGTTGGCGTAGAGCTCGAGCAGCCACGGACCTTCGCTCAGCACGCAGCCGGCCTCGATCGGGTTGGCCTGCGAGGGCACGACGCAGTTGAAGGGCTTGCGCGCGCCGTCGAGGTCGGGCTCGTCGCGGTCGGGCCGCAGCGGCTGCGCGAGCACCAGCACCCAGGCGCCCTTGGGGTTCATGATGCGGAAGTCGACGCGGCCGGTCTCGACCTCGGTGACCGCGCGCGCGATCCCTTGGAGCGAGAGGCCCCATGCGAAGAAGTGCGCGGAGAGCACCGGGCGCTCGAGGAAGGCGCTCTCGGTGAGCGCAGGCTCGGTCAGCGACAGGCTCGGGTCGTCGGGCAGGTGGTCGTAGGCGAAGATCTCGGGCGGCGTGAAGAGGTAGCTCGTCGCGTAGCGCGGGCGGAACTCGAGGCCGAAGAGGCCGCCGGCGTCCCAGGTCGGATCGACGAGCCAGGGGCGACCCTCGATCGTGACGATGAGCCAGGCGTGATAGAAGCCGCCGGGCTTGACGCCGGAGGCGCGCGAGCGCCCGAGCACGCGTGTCATCTCGAAACCGAGGCGCTCGCCGAGCGCCAGCATGAGGTTCACGTAGCCGTCGCAGGTGCCGGTCTTGCGCGCGAAGGTCGAGGCCGCGTCCTGGGGCGGGACGACGTAGTCGCGGCGCAGGGCCTGGCCGTCGTAGCTGACCCAGCGCACGACGAAGTCGTGGATCGCCTTGACCTGCTGATACGGGTCGGCCTCGTGCGTGCGGATGCGCTCGGCGACCGTGTCGAGGTCGCGCGCGTCGTCGTCGCTCATCGCGCGGATCACCGGGTGCGGCTCGGCGGGCAGCGGCCAGATCGGAGCCTCACCGAGGGACCTGGGCGTGGGCGCAGGCGCGGGCGCGGGTGCGGGCGTCGGAGCGGGCGTCGGTGTGGGTGTCGGCGCACGCGCCAGCGTCGGTTCGGGCGGGGGGGCGTCGAGGTGCTGGCCGGTCAGCCCGGCGAGCGTGCCGGCGAAGCCGCGGATCCCGGCGCGCACGTCCTCGGCGAAGGGGCCCTGGCTGCCGAAGAGGAACCAGTGGCCATGCGCCGCGAGGGCGTTACCCGAGGTGCGGCCGAGCGCGAAGACGCCGACGCCGATGATGAGGAGGCAGGTCGCGAGGATGCGCAGGCGGATGCGATCGGCGCGCGAGAGGATGCGCGCCGGCGGGTTCTGCTTCTTGCGCCAGCGCGCCTCGGCCCAGAAGTCCCAGGCGATCGGCAGGACGAGCGGCACGGCGATCCCGAGCGGCAACGCGAGCGCCAGCGGCGCGCCGGTCGCGAGCACCAGCGAGGTGACGAGCCACACCGACAAGAGCGGGATCGCCAGCGCCAGGAGCCCGAGCGCGAGGCGCAGCACCAGCGCGAGCGGGCCCGGCCGCGACGGGGGCGGCTGGAGGGGCGGGGTGCGGGGATCGACCGGCGCGACGCTCATGGCGGGCGAGCTTGCCATCGAGGCCGAGCCGGGACAAAGATCCTCGCACCATGAGTGAAGAGATCGAGACGCCAGCTTCGCTCGACGTGATCCTCGACGAGCTCGGCGAGGATCTCGCGGCCCAGGGCTTCGACCTCCTGGCGCACACGACCGTCGCCGCCTATCACGAGGCGCTCGGCGATCGCGGCGACGACGCCGCATTCCGCCTGCCCGATTTCCCGACGCCTACGCCCGACGCGCTCGGCCATCGTCCGAGCCGTGCCGTCGTCCTCGTCGGCAACAGCCGCGCGATCTGGCCGCACTTCATGGCCGTGCTCGAGGCCCAGCCCGAGCGCCGCCGCGAAGCGCACCCGTTCGACCGCTTCACCTCGGAGGTGCTCTCGCGCGTCGCGCTGCTGGTCGTCGGCCCGCGCTTCGCCTTCGACCTGCGCTTCGCCTTCGAAGGCGGGTCACGCGCGTTCTCGGCGACCCACCTCGCGGCCGCCGCCGGCCTCGCACACCGCGGCCCCGCCGGCCTCGCCATCCACCCCGAGCTCGGCCCCTGGCTCGCGCTGCGCGCGGCCATCGTCATCGACACCCCCGGCCGCGCCGCGCGCCGGCCCGATCCGGTCTGCGAGCGCTGCCTCGACAAGCCCTGCATGAGCGCGCTCGCCGCCGCCATGGGCGCCCGATCCAGCGACGCCTTTCGCGGGGCGGGCGCCGAGACCCCCGCCGCGCCCGCGGCCGCCGTCGCGCATCACGCCGTGCGCGAGCGCTGGCGCGCGTGGCTCGCCGTGCGCGACGCGTGCCCCGTCGGGCGTGAGCACCGCTACGGCGACGCGCAGATCCGCTGGCATTACGCCCACGATCGGAGCGCGCTCGGATGAGCGGCGACCGCATCTACACCGACCAGCGCAACGACGAGGCCAGCGCCGGCGGCGCGAGCCTCCTCGCCACCTCCGGCGTCACCGCGCGCGCGACCGACGCGATCCGCATCGTCAGCCTCAACACCTGGATCGGCTGCCTGCCGCGCACCCTCTTCAAGGTGCTCGCCGTCGAGCCCGAAGGTCACAAGGACCGGCGTTTCGCCGCGCTCGTCGCCGAGCTCTCCGAGCGCGCCCCCGACGTCATCACGCTGCAGGAGTGCCTGCCGCTGCCGAGCTTCGCCAAGAGGCTGGCGCGCGCGATCGACTACGACGTGATCTGGCGCGTCGCCAACAGCGGCATCCGCCTCTTCGGGCTCGGCCTGCCGCTCGGGGTCGGCCGCGGCGAGGGCCTGGCGATCCTGGCGCGCCGCGGGCTCGGCCTGCGCCGCCTCGCGGCGACTCGCCTCTCCGGTCTCGGCGTGGTCGGCAACTGGGGCGCCTTTCACGCCGGCCCCATGCGCTGGGCGCTGGCCGCCGGGGTCACCGTGCACGGGCGCCCGCTCATCGTCGTCACCACCCACGTCAGCTACGCCTTCCCGAGCCGCGAGGCCTTCCACACCGGCTGGGCCGAGCTGCACGATCGCGGCGTCGCGCGCCACCGCCACCCCCCGCGCTGGCTCGTGCGCATGGCCAAGGACAACGACGAGGTGCGCGACAAGGAGCTCCATCGCCTCGGCCGTTGGCTCGTCGCCCTCCAGCGGCGCCATCACGCCCCGGTCCTGGTCGGCGCCGACTTCAACCTCGATCCCGACACACCGCAGGTCCGCCACCTGCTCGAGCGCACCTCCTACCTCAACGCGCTGCCGAAGGTCGCGCCCGGCGCGCTCACCTGGGACCCCGCCGCCAACCCGAACATAGCCTTCGACACGACCTACCGCTGGCCCGACGGCGTCGAGAAGTCGCCGATCCTCCAGCTCATCGCCTGGCTCGACTCGATCCCCCAGTGCCCCGACCACGTGCTGCTCTCGCCCGGTCTGGCGCTCGCCGGCGCCGGGCGCGCCTTCGATCGTCCACGCGACGGCGTCTTCGCCTCCGACCACTACGGCGTCTGGGCCGACGCCACCTTCACGTAACGGCTTGCGTCGCGCTCTCGGCCCGCCGCCGCTCCCAGCGCTCGAACACGAACGGCAGGCCGTCGTGCTCGTGCGCCTCCCGCCACACCAGCACGAAGTCCGCGGGCACGCCCGACCAGCGCGTGTCGCAGCCGAAGGCGCGCGCGATGCGCGTGAGCTCGATGGCGCGCGTCTCGGGGCGAGCCAGCGCCAGCGCATAGATTTGCGCGCCACCGACGACCCAGAGGTGATCGCAGCCGGCCGCCGCCGCGAGCGCCTCCTCCCAGGAGCGCACCGCGACCGCGCCCGGGAAGGTCCCGGCACCGCGCGTCATGACGATGTTGCGCCGCTCGGGCAGCGGCTGGAAGCGCGGCGGCAGCGTGTCCCAGGTCGCGCGCCCCATCAGCACCGCCGAGCGCCCGGCGCCGACGGTCAGCCGCTTGAAGCGCGCCAGATCGGGCGGCAGGTGCCAGGGCAGGTCGCCGCCCAGGGCGATCCCCTCGTCCTGGTCGGCGGCGAGGATCGCGGTGATCGGCATCGGCTTCGGGTCGCTCATGGCGCGTTTTCTCAGACCGCGATCGGGAACTTGATGAACGGCGCGTGGCGGTAGCCGACGAGCACGATGTCCTCGGGCGCGAGGTCGAAGCGCTCGGGCGCGCTCAGGTCGGGCACCTTCAGGAGCTCGACCCGCGGCAGCGGCAGCGGCTCGCGCTCGAGCTGCTCGCGCACGCCGTCGACGTGGTTCAGGTAGATGTGCGCGTCGCCGAAGGTGTGCACGAAGAAGCCGGCGACCCGCCCGGTGGCCGCCGCGACGAGCTCGAGCAGGAGCGCGTAGCTGGCGATGTTGAACGGCACGCCCACCGCGAGATCCGCCGAGCGCTGGTAGAGCTGCAGATCGAGCCGCCCGTCCCCGGTCGCGTAGAACTGGAAGAGCGCGTGGCAGGGCGCCAGCGCCATCTTATCGAGATCACTCACGTTCCATGCCGAGACCAGCAGCCGCCGCGAGCTCGGGTCGCGCCCGATCTGCGTGACGATGCGCGCGATCTGGTCGAGGCCGCGCTCGCCCGCGGGTGCTCCCCAGCGCCGCCACTGGTGCCCGTAGATCGGCCCGAGCTCGCCCTCGGCGTCGGCCCACGCGTCCCAGATCCCGCAGCCGAGCGTCTTCGTGTTTGTCTCGCCACGCAAGAACCAGAGGAGCTCCTTTTTGACCGACTCGAAGATCACCTTCTTCGTCGTGACCAGCGGGAAGCCCTCGCGCAGGTCGTAGCGCGCCTGCAGTCCGAAGAGCGAGAGCGTGCCGGTGCCGGTGCGATCGGTCCGCCGCTCGCCGTGATCGAGCACCTGCCGCAAGAGATCGAGGTAGGTCTTCATCGGGCCGCCTCCGCCTGTCGGCATACACCAGCCGCCGCCACAATGCATGCGGCGCGCGCCCGACAGCGCGATCGCCCCCCGAACGCCGCTCGCGGAGCGCGAGGAATCGGGCTCCCGACCGGGTTCAGCGCGGATCGTCCGCGCCCGCCTCGAAAGCAGGCGTACGCTTATGGTAGTGATTCACTCATGAAGCCCGCCCGCGTCCACCTCATGACCCTCGTGTCGCTCGCCGCGCTCTCGTGCGGCGGCGACGAAGCCACCACCGGCGCCGACGACACCGCACCCGCCGACGAGACCGCGACACAACCCGACGCCACCGCCGGGGACGCCGACGGCTTCGAGACGATCGGCTTCGACACCGCGCCGCCCCAGGACACCGCGACGGGCCAGCCCCCCGACGCCGGCGGCGAGACGGTCGCGGGTGGCTTCGGCTCACCGTGTCAGGGCAACCTCGACTGCCTCGACGGCTACTGCGTCGAGGGCCCGGAGGGCTTCGTCTGCACGTCGCAGTGCGAGAGCACCTGCCCGAGCGGCTACGACTGCCGCGGCGTGCAGTCGGGCAGCGCCGACACGGTCTTTCTGTGCGTGCCGCGCGTCGCGCGCGTGTGCGTGCCGTGCAACGCCGACTACCAATGCCCCAACGGCGCCTGCCTGACGCTCACGGGCGCCGGCGCCACCTCCGGCCAATGCAGCTACGCCTGCGACGCCGAGAGCGACTGCCCCACCGGCTACGGGTGCGTGGCCGCGCCGGGCGGCACCCACCCCGGCACGTTCTGCGTGCCCAAGTCCGGCGGCTGCGACTGCACGCCCGAGCTCGCGGGCGCCGTGCGCACCTGCGCCGACGAAAACGCCTTCGGCACCTGCTACGGCGTCGAGACCTGCGACCCGGCCGAGGGCTGGGTCGGCTGTACCGCGGCGGTCGCCGTCGCCGAGATCTGCGACGGCCGCGACAACGACTGCAACGCCCTGGTCGACGACGGCCTCGCCAGCAACCAGCCGTGCGAGGTCAGCGTGGCGGGCGTCGGCAGCTGCGCGGGCGTCGAGGTCTGCGTCGGCACCCAGGGCATGGTGTGCACGGCGCGCACCCCCGAGGTCGAGGTCTGCGACTTCCAGGACAACGACTGCGACGGCGAGACCGACGAGGACTTCAAGGACGAGACCGGCGCCTTCACACTCGGCGAGCACTGCGGCACCTGCAACAACGACTGCAGCGAGAAGATCGCCAACGGCACCGGCCGCTGCGAGGTCGTCGACGGCGCCTCGCCGGTCTGCGTCGTCGCCGCGTGCGACCCCGACTACGTCGAGCTCAACCGCTTCCAGTGCGCGCTGCCGCCGGACGTCTCGTGCCTGCCGTGCGCCAGCGGCGACGAGTGCTACGACGGCAGCTGCATCACGCTCGACGAGCAACAGGTCTGCGTCGTGCCGTGCGGGGATAGCGGCTCGTGCCAGGAGGGCTATAGCTGCCAGCAGGTCGACGGCGCCGATCGCTGCGTGCCGGTCACCGGCTCGTGCCTCTGCAACCCGACGACCGACGGGCAGGTCCGCACCTGCGTGCGCGCGAGCGTCTCCGGCACCTGCTACGGCCAGGAGACCTGCGACGCCGCGCTCGGCTGGGTCGGCTGCACGGCGCGCGTGCCGGCCGAGGAGACGTGCAACGGCGTCGACGACGACTGCAGCTCGGGGATCGACGACGTGATCGGGCGTGGCAACGCCTGCACCAACGACAACGCCCAGGGCAGTTGCCCCGGCGTGCGCGACTGCGTCGACGGCCAGAGCGGCCTCGTCTGCGTCGGCCCGTTCCCGAGCGCCGACGTGTGCAACTACGAGGACGACGACTGCGACGGTCAGACCGACGAAGGCTTCCCCAACCTATACCTGAGCTGCTCGAGCGGCGTCGGCGCCTGCCAGCGCTTCGGCTTCCACGAGTGCACGCCCGACGGCGCCGCGACCCGATGCAACGCCACCGCCGGCAGCCCGAGCGCCGAGCGCTGCGACCGCCTCGACAACGACTGCGACGGCGACACCGACGAAGACTTCGCGACCCTCGGCGCCGTGTGCTCGACCGGCGTCGGCGCGTGCGAGGGCTTCGGCACCAACGTGTGCAACGCCGACGGCGGCGGGGTCACCTGCAGCGCGGTCGCCGGCGCCGCCAGCGCCGAGAGCTGCGATCTGGTCGACAACGACTGCGACGGCGTCATCGACAACGGCTTCACCGACGGCGCCGGCCGCTACGTCGGCGACACGACCTGCGGCAACTGTTTCACCAATTGTCTTCAGATCTTCGCGCGCCCCAACGCGACCGGCGCCTGCAACACCAGCCCGGCCACACCGGTCTGCCGCATGGTCTGCAACGCCGGCTACTACGACCTCAACGGCGTGCCCGACGACGGCTGCGAGTTCTTCCTCGACAACACCGCGATCTACGTCTCGGAGTCCGACAGCTCGGCCGCGGACAACGCGGGCTGCGGCCTCGGGCCGAGCCAGACCGGCGGTGGCCGCTATCCCTGCGACTCGATCGGCTACGCGTTGAGCAAGGCCGCCGCGCCGGGCTCGGGCAAGAGCCGGATCAACGTCGCCAGCGGCGCCTACTACGAGAACGTCACGCTGGTCGATGGCATCAGCGTCTATGGCGGCTTCAGCAACGTGACCTGGACCCGCTCGCCGAGCACCAACCTGACGGCGATCTTCGGCGTTCAGTCGTCGGGTCACCGCAAGACGGTCGTCGCCGATGCCATCGTGTCCCAGACGACGGTCTTCGACGGCTTCGCGGTCTATGGCCAGGTCGCCAACGGGACCGCCGAGAACAGCTACGCGATGTGGATCCGCAACTCGAACAGCCGCCTCAGGGTGAGCAACAACACCTTCTGGCCGGGGACCGGTGGTCCGGGTGCGGTCGGGGGACGCGGCAGCGATGGCGGTGACGGAGGTCCGGGCAACCCGGGGCAGATGGCGAAGTCGACCAACGGCGCGAGCTGTTTCGCGGAGTGCTCGGGCTCGAACCCGGGCGGAGCGGGCGGCACGAACTCGACTTGCGGCAGCGGAACCGCCGGCGGCGCCGGAGCGAATGCGCCGTGCCCCGACTTCAACGAGTCGGTGAACCTGTGCTCGAGCAACAACAGCGCCGTGTCGCAGTCCTCCAATCCGTCCGGGGCACCCGGGAGCGGCTCTGGTGGAGGGATCGGCGGGACCGGCGGCTGTGACCAGCTCATCGACCCGTTCATCACGGAATGCACCTGTCGCCCGCCCGGGACGATCGCCAACTGTCCGCTGGGCGAGTTCTCGAGCGACGGGCAGAACGGCGACGACGGAGACCCTGGCGCCAGAGGCCTCCGCAACGCGTCGAATCAGGGTGAGGTGGCCAACGCCGAGTGGCGCGGCTTCGCCGGCGGGGCGGGCGCCGCGGGCGAGCACGGCTCCGGCGGTGGCGGCGGCGGGGCCGGTGGCGGTGTCGAGAGCTACTTCGACGACGACACGGGCCGGTGCAGCGGCAGCACCTACAGCGACTACGGCGGCTCCGGTGGCGGCGGCGGCGCCGGCGGGTGTGGCGGGACCGGCGGACTCGGCGGCGGCCCCGGCGGCGGTGCCTTCGGGATCTTCGTGTCGTCGGGTGGCGGCGACCTGCCGATCATCGAGGACAACGACGTTCATCTCGGTTTCGGCGGCCCCGGGGGACGGGGTGGTGAAGGCGGCACGGCGGGCAACGGCGGCAACGGCGGTCTGGGCGGCGCGGCGGCGCCGGGGACCGACGCGTGGTGCGCGCAGCGCGGCTCGAAGGGCGGGGAGGGCGGTGATGGCGGACCGGGCGGCGGCGGCGCGGGCGGCACCGGCGGCGTGTCCTTCGGGATCTACGCCAGCGGCGGCTCATCGCCGAGCTGGGCCTCCGACAACACCTTCTTCGACGACGGCGCGGGCGGGGCGGGCGGGCCCGGAGGTGGCACCGGTCCCGGCGGGAACGCGGGCGAGCTCGGGCTGACGGGCGCGAAGGGGACGACGAGCTTCTGAGCCGGAGCCACGCGTGCGATGGCACTTTGCCCTGCCCGTGCCAGCATCGAGGGGCAGCCATCCGATCCGCATCCGTCGTCGCCGCCGTGTGGGTTGCCGGTGGCGGAGATCCATGACACGTTCGTCCGAGTCGGTCGCGGGGCCGACGCTCACGTCACGAGCCCGGGGATGAGGCGTGCCACGTCGCACGACGACCACCTATCGATTCCTTTCGTTTGCGGGTCTGCTCGCCCTGGTCGCCTGCGCCGGGGCCGCGACGCTGGCGTGTGACGACGGCGCCGAGCCGGCCGTCTTCGTGCCGACGCTGCGGGTGCCGCTGCCGGTGGAGCTCCAGGGAGAGTACTGCGCCGAGGTCGCCGTCACCCAGCGCGGCGCGACCGAGACGCGCTCGACCTGCGACACCCTCGAGGCGGTCGACCACCTGGTCTTCGCCTGCAGCGGACCCGCGACGGTCACGATGCACCTCCTGCCGCGCGCGGGGGCCAACCCGACGCTGGAGAACCCGTGCGGCGACGACGGCTGCGCGCTGAGCGCCGACTGCGACCCGGAGGGCACGACCGACCTCGAGTGGACGTTCGTCGTCATGCCGCGCTCGGAGCAGGGCTTCTTCGATATCGAGATCTCGCTGCGCGCACCTGGGGACGGCGCCGCGCACCTCGAAGAGCTCGGCGACTTCGGCGAGTTCTGCGTCGACATCGCGGTCGACGACGGCGCCGGCGAGCGCATGTGGGCCCGCGAATCGGTCTGCAGCGCCACCTTCGGCGACCGGCTGAGCCTCGACTACGTCGGCCCGTGCAGCACGGCGAACGGGCCGGACAACCGCCTGCACGTGCGCTGGCGCGGCGCCTTCGACCGCGATGGCGCGCCGCTCGAGGACGTGCGCCTGCCTTGCGGCGACGGTGAGGTCTGCGCGATCGACGCGCGCTGCGAGGAAAACGACGACACGTCGATCAGGATCCATCCCTGACGGCAGACACGCAGCGCCGGCAGCGCCCCCGTCTTGCCCCCGCCAGGGCCAGCGTGGCATCCTCCCGCCAGGTCGAACGATGAGCCCCACGCCCACAGACGCGACGGCGATCGAGCTCCCGCCCGGTGTGACGCTGCCGCCGGGCGAGGACGAGCTGCCGTACGATGACGGTGAACCGATGGAATCCGATCTGCATCGCGAGCAGATGTGGCTCCTCATCGAGGTCCTCAAGGACCACTTGAGCGATCGCGAGGACGCCTACGTCGCCGGCAACATGGCGGTCTACTACAGCGAGCTGCAGGTCAAGAAGAACGACTTCAAGGCGCCCGACGTGTACGTCGCGTTCGACACCGAGCGGCGCGCGCGCAAGTCGTGGGTGGGTTGGCAGGAAGGAAAGCTCCCCGACCTGGTGATCGAACTCCTCTCGCCCTCGACCGAGCGCGTCGATCGCGGCGAGAAGATGCGGATCTACGCCCAGCTCTGGCGCCTGCCCGAGTACTACCTCTTCGATCCCGACACCGGCCTGCTCGAGGGCTATCGCCTCGACCCGCGCCGCGTCTTCGTGCCGATCCAGCCCGACGAGCACGGCCGCTTGCGCAGCGAGATCGCCGGCTGTTCCTTCGGCCTGTGGACCGGCGTGTACGGTGCGCTGGAGTCGACCTGGATGCGCGTCTGGGACGGCGCCGGGGAGCTGGTGCCGACCGGCCGCGAGCGGGCCGCCCAGGAGACGCGGCGGGCCGACGAGGAAGCGCAGCGCGCCTCGCAGGAAGCGCAGCGCGCCTCGCAGGAAGCGCAGCGCGCCGAGGAGCTCGCCGCGAAGCTCGCGGCGTACGAGGCGCGCTTCGGCAAGCTGTGATCCACATCGTCATGCAACGGAGGCCTCGCGTGCCCCATTGCATCCGGACTGGCGTTGTGCTCCGACAGGGCCATGCAGACGCTGATCCTCACCCGCCACGACGTCGAGACCCTGACCGAGATGAGCGACGTGGTCGCCGCGGTCGAGGCCGCCTTCATCGCCCACGCCGCCGGGCGCGCGCGCATGCCGCCCAAGGTCTATCTCGATCTTCCTGAATACAAAGGTGATTTCAGGGCGATGCCGTCCTTCATGGACGGGATCGCGGGCGTCAAGTGGGTCAACTCCCACCCCGACAACCCCAAGCGTCACGCGCTGCCGGCGGTGATGGGGCTCTACCTGCTCTCCGATCCGGAGACCGCGCTGCCGCTGGCGGTCATGGACGCGACCTGGCTCACCGCGGTGCGCACCGGCGCCGCCGCGGCGGTCGCATCCCGCGCCCTCGCGCGCAAGGACGCGCGCTCGATCGGCTTCGTCGGCGCCGGCGTGCAGGCGCGCACCATGGCGCTGGCGCACCGCGTGACCCACCCCGACCTCACCGATCTCGTCTTCGCCGACCTGCGCGAGGACGCCGCGGCCGCGCTGGTCGCGCGCTTCGGCGGCCGCGTCGGCTCGGTCAGCGAGGCCGCCGCCTGCGACATCGTCAACACCTCGACCCCGGGCGTGAGCCCGGTGGTCACGCGCGAGATGGTGCGCCCCGGCGCGCACATCAACGCGATGGGCGCCGACGCCGAGGGCAAGCAGGAGCTCGAGAGCGCGCTCGTCGCCCTGGCGCGCATCATCGTCGACGACCCCGCGCAGGCCCTTCACTCCGGCGAGGTCAACGTGCCGCTGCACGACGGCGCGCTCACGCCCGCCGCGATCGCCGGTCAGCTCGGCGACGTGCTCGCCGGTCGCCTCGCCGGTCGCACGCACGACGACGCGATCACGCTCTTCGACTCTACCGGCCTCGCCGTGCAGGACCTCGCCACCGCGCGCCTCGTCTACGCGCGCGCCGCCGAGCGCGGCGTCGGCGTGCGCCTCGACCTCATGGGCTGAGCGCGGCGCCGAGCCGGTCGAGGAACGCGACCTGCGCCGGGTTCAGCTTGCTCCGCGCCACGTCGACGGGCACGAACGCCACCTGATCCACCTCGTCGAAGGCCAGCTCGCGCATCGACCCCTTCGGCCACTCGAGCCGCACCTGCGGCGGGCGATGTCCCCGCGGCAGATCGGCGTCGGCCTCCAGCGCGTAGGCGTGCACCACCTTGCCGCCCTTCTGCTTGATGCTGCCGAGCGCGACGATCGGCGTCTCCGGTTGGAGCCCGGTCTCCTCCATCAGCTCGCGCAGCGCGGTCTCGCGCAGCGCCTCCTCGTCGACGATCGCCGCCTCGCACTCGCCCTTGGGGATCGACCACGCCCCCGCGTCCTTCTTCGCGAAGAACGGCCCTCCCGGATGCACGATCAGGACCTCGAGCGCGCCGCCCGCGGCCCGCCGCCACACCACCGCCCCCGCCGACGGCTTCATCGCCTCGCCTCCTCACCCGCGATCGGCATCACCTCGACCTCGATCCCCATCTCGGCCAGGACCTCCGCCACCGCGGTCGCCACCTCGGTCGCCAGCGCGGTGCAGAACGCGTGTCGCTCCGGCGAACGGAAGATCGGGAACGGCCCGACCAACGTGTTGCACACGATCCCCTCACCCGGCGCCTGGCCGCGGTCGACCCGCTCACGCCAGCGCGCCTCGTAGCGCTCCATCGCCTCGCGCAGCTCGGCGGTCACCTGTCCGGTCGGGTCGGGATCGCCCAGCAGCTCGCCGAGCACCAGCCTCCCCGCCACGATGGCGCCGCACTCGCCCTGCCCGGTGATCCCGCCGCGCCGCAATGCCTGATACGCCTGCGACGGCCGCCCGAACGCCTCGGCGATCGCGATCCCGCACGAGCGATGTGGCGTCACCACCCCGTCGTAGAGCGCGTTGGCCTTGGCGCGCAACGCCGCGACGAACGCAGCCTTGCGCTCGGCGTCCAGCGGCTGCCGCGCCCGCTCGCTCACTTGCCGCCGAAGTCGCTGCCGCCGGGCGCGGGCGTCGGGGCGGGCGTCGGAGCCGGCGCGGGCGTGGGCGTGCCGAAGCCGCTGCCCCCGGTGTTGCCGGCCGGCGCGGGCGTCGGCGCCGGCGCGGGGGTCGGGGCCGGCGCGGGCGTGGGCGTGCCAAAGCCGCTGTCACCGCTCGGGGTCGGTGCGGGCGCCGGTGTGCCGCCGAGCTTGCCGGCCGGCTGGGGCTGCCCGGGCTGCGTGCCCGGCTGGGCCGGCTGGCCCGGGGGGGTGTTGAGCTTGCTGCCCGGCTGGGTCTGCGTCGCGGGCTGCGGGTTGAGCCCCTGCTCGAACTTCTCCATGCGATAGCAGAGGCTCGCCACGGCGCGCGCGCCCTCCTCGCCGGGCTTGGCCTTGGCCTCCTCGAGCTCGGCGGCGAACTCGACCTTCTTCTTCTCGATGTCCGCCTTGAACTGCGGCTGCTTCATCGCGAGCTGGTCGAGCTTGTCGACGATCTGCTTGTAGCGCGAGAGCTGCGACTCCATCGTCGGCGCGCCGCAGCCGGCGACGAGCGCGAGCGCGAGGAGCGCGGCGAGGATCATCGAGAACGTGGGGGTGATGACGCGGGTCATGGGTCTCCTCGAGAGAGTGGGTCGTGGTCGCTTCACAGCACGTCGGTGTACGCGCCGTAGGTCTGCTGCTCGATGTCGTCGGCGGCCTTGGCGACCCAGAACAAGGTCTTGCCGACCTCGGTCAGGTCCGAGGTGCGATCGAGCAGCGAGTGCAAGATGATGATCTCGTTGCCCTTGAGCGCGACGCGCCCGTAGCTGAGCTGCATGTTCAGGCGCAGGAGCGCCCACGGGTCGTTCTTCGCCTGCACGTCGGCGCACTTCGACCAGACGAACGCGCACGGATCGCGGTCACCGTCGAAGGCCATCGTCACGTTGACGACCTGCGTGCGACCCTGCTGGGTCACCACCTCGATGCGCAGATCGCCGTTGGCCTCGCGGCGCATCGGCCAGCCCTTCATCGCGGCCGCCTGGCTTGCAAGGTTCATGATGTTCATCGGGCGCTCCAAGAATCGTCGGCGTCCCAAGGTAGCCGAGCGGTCCACAAGTGCAAGGCCCCCGTTCAGCGCATCCGGATCGCGCCGCCTTGCTCCACGACGAGCCACACGTCCGCGCGCACCGCGCCGAGCGCCTGGATCTCCCCATCGGGCCAGCGGATCGTGACCTCCTCCGCGCCCGAGTCCCCGCCCAGGCCGAAGTGCAGCCGCCGTGTCTGCTGCGTATTGTAGTGGCCGCTGCCGCCGATGAGCTCGCGCACCTGCCGCCCCGCGCTGGTCGCGAGCGTGACGCGCGCGCCGGTCGCGTCGCGCGGGGCCTTGCCCACGAGCTCGATCACCAGGTGCCGGCCGTTGGCGGCGACGTT
>WYBB01000068.1 GCA_011526585.1 Deltaproteobacteria bacterium | reverse complement strand
GGGGTGTCCATCACCCCAAGAACGCCGAGGAAGCGAGCGCCCGACCGCACGATCATGACCGTCCGCCCTTCGCCCTGAAGCTTGCTCACGGCGTCGGCTACGCTCTGCGGCAGCGTCCCGTCACGCGTGAACAGGCCCGGCTTGCCGATCGCCACGTCGGCGCCGCCCACCGTCGCGCGAACTCCGTAACCGACCACGGCCTCAACGCCCGAGGCTTCCATTGCGGCGAGACCAGGACGCCGCGCGTCCGCGCCCGCCACGATCGCGCTCGCCAATGGATGGTCCGACTGCTTCTCGACGGCGACCGCGACCGCGAGCAGCTCGTCCTCGGGCCCGCCGTCGACGGCGATCACGTCGGTGAGGCGAGGCTTGCCTTCGGTGAGCGTCCCGGTCTTATCGAACGCGATCGCACGGACCAACCCGAGCGATTCGAGGTGCGCGCCGCCCTTTACGAGCACGCCTCCACGCGCTGCTCGCGCGACGCCCGACAACACCGCGCTCGGTGTCGCAATCGCGAGGGCGCACGGACTCGCGGCCACGAGTACCGCCATGGCCCGGTAGAAGCTCCGCGCGAAGGGTTCGTCGACCACGACCCAGGCGAAGAGCAGGCCGACGACGAACACGAGGATGACAGGGACGAACACACGCTCGAAGCGGTCGGTGAACTGCTGGGTCGGCGACTTCTGCGTCTCGGCCTCGGCAACGAGCTTCACGACACGGGCGAGGGTGCTCTCGCTCGCGGTCTTCGTGACGACGACGGTGAGAGCCGCCGTCCCGTTGATGGTGCCGGCGAAGACGCGATGTTCCGCGCCCAGTGCCTCAGGGCCGACGAGCGCAGCATCCGGCTCAGGGACGGGTCGCTTGTCGACGGGGACGCTCTCTCCAGTGATCGGCGCCTGATTCACGCTGCTCGAACCTGCGCTGACGAACCCGTCTGCCGGGATGCGCGTGTTTGGCTTCACCAGGATGCGGTCGCCCGCCACGAGCTCGGCTACCGCCACCTCTTCCTCGCGACCGTCGTCGTTGATCCGCAGCGCGGTCTCTGGGACGAGCTTCGCCAGCGCGCCGATGGCGTTGCGAGCGCGGCGCATCGCGTAGCCTTCGAGCCCGTGACCGAGGGTGAAGAGAAACAACAGCAGAGCACCCTCGAACCACTCGCCCAGGATGGCCGCGCCGATCGCGGCGAGCAGCATGAGGAAGTCGATCTCGAACCTGCGCGCACGGAGCGCGACGACGACCTCCTTGGCCGTGAACCAGGCCCCGAGGACGTACGCGGCCACGAAGAGGCTGGTCGTGACGAGCGAGGTCACACCCGCCTTCTCGAGGCCCCAACCGATGCCCGTCAGCGCGCCGCACGCGAGGCTGAAGACCAGCTCAGAGCGCTCGCCGAAGGGGCCTCCGTGCTCATGCTCATGCTCCTCGCGCTCGGCGGCAGCCGCCGCGGGAGACGCCGCCTCAACAAACGAGACGATGCCCGCCTTGGACGCGACCGCGAGGAGCGCCTCTCGATTCGTCTTGGTGGGATCGAACTCCACGTAGAGGCGACGGGATCCGAACGCGACGGAGGCGTGCAGCACCCCGGGCTGGCGAGCGAACACGCCCTCGACGAGTCGGGCTTGTCGTTCGTGGCGCAAGCCGACCGCCGGTGCCGACAGGTGTTCATAGCGCCCCTTGAGTGCGGCGCCGGTGCTCTGAACGAGGGCCTCCACCTCTTCAATCCGCACCGAGGTGGGCTCGTAGTGAAGGCACAGCTTCGGGCGCGCCGGGTCCTCGCGATCGACGTGCACCCGCGTGATGCCTCGAGTTGCTCCAAGAGCCTCGACCATCCGCCCGACGCACGCATCGCACGCTACAGCGTCGCTCGGCAGCGCGAGCTCCAGATCGAGCTTGTGCTTCTTCACGCTGCCCCCTGCGGCTCTGCAGCATCGCCGCCGATGTCTGCGGCCGGCTCTTGACCGCCATCGCTCGGCGGCGCGGGCTCTTCCTTGCGGAAAACGAAGGCGTAGACGGTGGGCAGGACGAACAGCGTCAAGAAGGTCGCGCTGACCAGGCCGCCGATCACCACGGTGGCGAGCGGCCGCTGCACCTCCGCGCCCGCGCTGGACGAGAGCGCCATGGGGATGAAGCCGAGCGCCGCGACGGTCGCCGTCATCACGACGGCGCGCAACCGAGACTCGGCGCCCTCGCGCGCCGCTTCGAGCGGGGACCTCCCTTGCTCCCGTAGCTTTTTGACGGTTGTGAGGAGCACGACGCCGTTGAGCACCGCGATGCCGAAGAGCGCGATGAACCCAATCGCCGCACTGATGGAGAACGGCATGCCCCGCACAGCCAGAAGGAACACACCGCCCACCGCGGCGAACGGCACGTTGAGGTAGATGAGCAACGCCGGCTTGAGCTGTCCGAACGCCATGTAGAGCAGGATGAAGATGAGGCCCAGCGCGACGGGCACGGCAACCGCGAGCCGCTCCGACGCGGCGCTGAGGTTCTCGAACTGACCACCCCATTGCACGACGTAGCCAGGCGGCATCTGCACCTGGTCACGTACGCGCGTCTGCGCCTCGCTCACAAACGAGGCGAGGTCACGGCCGCGCACGTTGGCTTCGACGTTCGTGCGGCGACGGACCGCCTCGCGGCTCACACTCGCCGGCGAGTCCACGACCTGGATGCTCGCGATCTGCCCCAGCGGCACCAGCGGACCGCTCTGGCCGCTCACCGGGAGGTTCCGCACCTGGTCGATGTCGTCGCGCAGGCTCGACGGCACGCGCACCTGGAGCCGGAAGCGACGCTCGCCTTCGTAGACCTCGCCGACGTTGCGACCGCCGAGCGCCTCGATGGCGTCGAGGGCATCGCGCACCGAGATGCCGTAGCGTGAGGCAGCGGCACGGTCGACGGTCACCTCCAGGGTCGGGAGCCCGGCGAGTTGCTCTCCCCGCACATCGGACGCGCCCGGGATGGCGCGGACGACGCCTTGCACCTGCAAGCTCAGCCGCTCGAGCGTCGCGAGGTCGTCGCCATAGATCGTGATCGCCACGTCCGAGCGCGTGCCGCTGATCAGCTCGGCCATGCGCAGCTCGATGGGCTGCGAGAAGGAGAAGCCGAGCCCGGGCAGCGCCTCGGCGAAGCGCGCGGACATCCGCTGAATCAGCTCCTCGCGTGTGTGAGCGGTGGTCCACTCGTCCTGCGGCTTCAAGATGACGATGCAGTCCGACAACTCCACGCCCATGGGGTCGGTCGCAATCTCGGCGCGCCCCGTCTTCGAGACCACGGTCACGACCTCCGGGAACTCACGGATGACCCGCTCGAAGCGCGTCGAGCCCTGCACGCTCTCCTCGAGGGAAACGCTGGGCAGCCTCAGAATCTGAATAGCGATGGCGCCCTCATCGAGACGTGGGACGAACTCGGCCCCCATGCGCGAGGCCACCACGCCGCTCGCGACGAGCAGGACGAGCGAAACCGCGATGACCTTCTTCGGGGCCTTCATGAGCGGAGCCAGCAGACGCGGATACACGCGGTGCAGCAGGCGCACGATGAAGGGCTCCTTCTCCTCCGTGTGTTGGCGCAGAAACGTAGCCACCAAGACCGGCACGAAGGTCAGCGAGGCGACGAACGCGCCGAGGAGCGCGAACAGCACCGTGATGGCCATCGGCTTGAACATCTTCCCCTCGATGCCCGCGAGGGTGAGGATCGGGATGTAGACGATGACGATGATCGCCTCGCCGAAGAGCGCGGCCTTGCGCACGTCGAGCGTGGAGTTGAGCACCACGTCGGCCGCCTCGTTGTACGTCATCGGGCGCTTCTGACCGCGTGCTGCGGCCG
>WYBB01000067.1 GCA_011526585.1 Deltaproteobacteria bacterium | reverse complement strand
GTTCGGCTCGTCATCGACGACCAGGAGGCGTGGGGTGGGGCTCATGGTTCCTCTCGCAGGGGGTGCGTTCTCAGCGGCTGGTCACTTGCAGGGCTCGATGCGGGGGCGACGTCGACGATGCGCGCGACGAGCGTGCCGTCCCGCATGAGGATCGAGACCTCCTCGCCGGCGGCGACCTCGGTCACCTGCCGCACGACGGAGCCCGATTGTCTTCGCACGAGAGCCCACCCGCGGTCCAGGCTCGCCAGCGGCGAGAGCAACGCCAGCCGCTCGGTGGCCATCGCCGCGCGCTGGCCGAGGCCAGCCAAGAGCTTGCGCATCGCCGCCTCGAGCCGGGCATGGCTCCGCTCGTGGCGCGCGCCGAGCCCCGCCAGGCGCGTACGGGGGTGTTGCGCCGCCAGCCGCTCGCGCCGCGTCGCCACCGCCCGCCGCGCCCGCTCGAGCCGCACGTCCAGCGCACGCGCCAGGCGCACCACGCGCTCGTCGAGCTCCTGCCGGCGCTCGGCCAGGCGCCGCTCGGTCGCGCGCATCAGGCGCTCGTCGCGGCGCCGCAGCTCGGCCAAGAGCTCCGCGCGCGAGGGCACGACCAGCTCCGCCGCCGCGGTCGGGGTGGCGGCGCGCCGGTCCGCCGCGAGGTCGGCCAGCGTCGTGTCGATCTCGTGGCCGACCGCCGAGACGACCGGCACCGGGCAGTCGGCGATCGCGCGCACCACGCGCTCGTCCGAGAACGCGATGAGGTCGAGCGCCGCCCCGCCGCCGCGCGCCACGACGATCACGTCGATGGCCGGCCGCCTCGCCAGCACGCGGATCGCGCCCGCGATCGAGCGCGCCGCCATGTCACCCTGCACCCGGCACGCGCAGAGCACGATCGTGGTCGGCATGCGCCGCCGCGCGGTGACGACGAAGTCCGAGAGCGCCGCTCCGGTCGCCGCCGTGACCAGCCCGACCCGCCGCGGCACGAGCGGCAGGGCGCGCTTCTTCGCGGCCTCGAAGAGCCCCTCCGCGAAGAGCCTCTGCTTGAGCTCTTCGAGGCGCGCGAGCAGGTCGCCGAGCCCGATCTCCGCCAGCCGCTGCACGACGAGCTGATAGCGCCCGTGGGCCGGGTAGATCTGCAGATCGCCGCGCGCGACCACCTGCATGCCGTCGGCGACGCGCCCCGGGTGTCGCGCCAGCGCGGTGCGCCAGAAGACGCACGGCATCTGCGCGCTCGCGTCCTTCAGCGTGAAGTAGGTGTGTCCGGCGGCCGTCGTGCGCACGCCGACGACCTCGCCGCGCACCTCGATCCCGCGGAAGCTCGGCTCGACCGCGCTCTGCAGGCGCCGCGTGACTTCGGACACGGTCAGCGCGCGCTCGCTCCAGCGAGGGGTCGTCATGGGCCACCCAACCTAGCAGCCAGCCTCATGCCGCGCAACGCGGGCACCGGTTGACGCCCGCCGCGAATCACGACAACGTGCCGCCCGGCTGATCATCAAGGAAGGCGCCCGTGAAGCGCATCGGCATCCTGACCGGCGGCGGTGACTCGCCCGGGCTCAACGCGGCCATCCGCGGCGCCACGCTGACCGCCATCCGCAAGTACCACTGTGAGGTCGTCGGTCTCATCGACGGCTTCAACGCGCTCTTCGGCGACGGCGGCCCCGCCATCGGGCCGTCGTTCATGAACCTCGGCGAGGCCGAGGTCCAGGACATCCATGCGCACGGCGGCACCATCCTGGGCACCGCCAACAAGGGAAACCCCTTCGAGATGATCCTGCGCGACGAGCACGGTCGCCCCATGCGCGACGCCGCCGGCAAGGTCCTCACCCGCGACCGCAGCGCCGAGGCCGCCCAGCACATCCGCGACCGCGGCCTCGACGCCCTCCTCTGCATCGGTGGCGACGGCACCCTCGCGCTGGCGCGCCAGATGTTCGAGCGCCACGGCGTCCCGGTGGTCGGTGTGCCCAAGACGATCGACTTCGACCTCGCCGCCACCGACGCCACCTTCGGCTTCAAGACCGCCGTGCAGGTCGCCACCGACGCGCTCGATCGCCTGCGCACCACCGCCGACTCGCACGATCGCGTGCTCATCCTCGAGGTCATGGGCCGCTACGCCGGCTGGATCGCCCTGCACTCGGGGATCGCCGGCGGCGCGCACGCGATCCTCCTGCCCGAGCTGCCCTACTCGCCGCGCGCCGTCTGGAAGCGCATCACCGCCCGCTTCCGCCGCCAGCGCAAGTTCAGCCTCGTCGTGATCTCCGAGGGCGCGCGCCCCGTCGATGGCGGCTACGCGGTCGCGGAACAGCGCGAGCACCCCGACGCGCACGTCGTGCTCGGCGGCGCCGGCGCCCGCCTGCGCGCGGAGATCGAAGGCCTCTATCGCGCCGAGGCCGACCAGGTGGTCGCCGCTGGCGGCTACCCGCCCGACGCGCCCGAGGTGCGCGTGGTCGTGCTCGGCCACATCCAGCGCGGCGGCACCCCGCTCGCCGAGGACCGCATCGTCGCGACCGCCTGCGGCGCCTTCGCCGTCGACCTCGCCGCGCGTGGCCGCTTCGGCACCGTCGCCGCCTGGCACGACGACGGCCCCACCGAGGTCTCGCTCGCCGCGGCGCTCGCCCCCCACTTCGTCGAGCCCGACACCACCCCGCTCGTCGCCACCGCCCGATCGCTCGGCATCAGCCTCGGTGAGCGCGACGAAGACGAGCGCTGAGGCCACGCCATGAACACCGCACAACCCCTCCCGGTCCAGGTCGACCACCTCCTGCAGATCGCCCTGGCCGAGGACATCGGCACCGGCGACGTCACCACCACCGCCTGCATCCCGCACGACGCCCAGGCCGAGGCGCGCCTCCTCGCCAAGGAGCTGCTCGTGCTCGCCGGCCTGCCCTTCTTCCAGCGCGTCTTCGAGATGGTCGACCCGAGCGTCGAGGTGATCGCGCTCTTCCCGGACGGCACGCTCATCCCACCCGGCACGGTCGTCGCCGAGGTGCGTGGCCTCGCGCGCAGCCTCCTCATCGCCGAGCGCACCGCGCTCAACGTCCTGCAGCGCCTCTCGGGCACGGCCACCCTCACGCGCCGCTGGGTCGAGGCGATCGACGGCACGCGCGCCCGCGTCTGCGACACGCGCAAGACCACCCCTGGCATGCGCTACATGCAGAAGTACGCGGTCGCCGTCGCAGGCGGCGCCAACCACCGCTTCGGCCTCGACTCGGGTGTGCTGATCAAGGACAACCACATCGCCGCGTGTGGCGGCGTGACCGAGGCGGTCGCGCGCTGTCGCCGCGCCGCCCCGCACCTCCTCAAGATCGAGGTCGAGGTCGTCGATCTCGAGATGCTCGACGAGGCGATCGAGGCCGGCGCCGACGTGATCCTCCTCGACAACATGGCGACCGACACCATGATCGCCGCCGTGCAGCGCGTGCGCTCCTCGGGCCGCCCGATCCTCGTCGAGGCCTCGGGTGGGCTCACCCTCGAGCGCGCGCGCGAGGTCGCCGAGACCGGCGTCGACTTCATCTCGGTCGGCGGCCTCACCCACTCGGCGCCTTCGGCCGATCTCTCGCTCGAGCTCTGAACCCCGCGCAGGAGCGTGTCGCCATGACCATCGAGCCCACCGAGGAACCCCCGCTCATCCGCCTCGAAGAGGTCAGCTCGACCAACGACGAGCTCGCGCGGCTCGCCGCCGAGGGCGTCGCCGACGGCGCCGCGTTGGTCGCCTCGCGCCAGACGGCCGGGCGCGGCCGCCGCGGCCATCGCTGGTTGGCGCTGCCCGGGCGCCACCTCTTCCTCTCGGTCCTGCACCGGTCACGGCGCGCGCCGCACGAGCTCTCCGGCCTGACCCTCGACATCGGCACGGCCGTCGCCGAGGTGCTCGCCCGCCACGGCGCCGACGTGCACCTGAAGTGGCCTAACGATCTGCTCCTCGCCGGCAAGAAGGTCGGTGGCATCCTGTGCGAGCTCATCGAAGTCGACGGCGGCCGGTGCGTGATCGTCGGCCTCGGTCTCAACGTCGAGGACGCGCCGCTGCCGCCCGAGCTCGCCGCCGCCACGACGCTCGCCGCGCACGCCGCGCCCGCGGCGATCGACCACGAGGCGCTGCTCCAGGATCTGTTGCCCGCGATCCGCGCCGCCTGTCGCGCCTACGAAGCGCGCGGTGCCCCCGACGTCGCCGCCTGGCAGCACCGCCAGACCGGGCTCGGCCAACGCGTGCGCCACCTCGCCGACGGCCGGGCCGGGCGCGCCGTCGCCATCGCGCCCGACGGTGCGCTGCTCGTGCACTGGGACGGAGACGACGCCCCGTCGCGCTTCGTCGCCGGCGAGCTCGTGCCCGAGGCCTGATCCCGCTCGACGCTCTCGCCCCCATCGTCCCGCTCCCATCGTCCCGCCATGCGAGGCCCGCCCCTGCCATGACCCAACGCACCAAGCTGCTCGTCATCGACGTCGGCAACACCAACACCGTGCTCGGCCTCTACGAAGGTGCCAACCTCGACGAGCACTGGCGCGTCGGTACCAACCCGCACACCACCACCGACGAGCTCGGCGTGCTCTACCGCGCGCTCTTCGCCTCCCACGGGATCAGCGCCGAGAGCGTCGGCGCCGCCATCGTCTCGTCGGTGGTGCCGCCGATCGACCACGCCGTACGCCGCGCCTGCCGCCGCTACTTCGGCGTCGAGGCCGAGTTCGTCAACCCGCAGAGCGACCTCGGCATCGAAATCCGCTACGACAACCCCCTCGAGGTCGGCGCCGATCGCCTCGTCAACGCCGTCGCCGCGTTCGCCCGCTTCGGCCAGCCCTGCATCATCATCGACTTCGGCACCGCCACCACCTTCGACGTCGTCGACGATCACGGCACCTACCTCGGCGGCGTGATCGCGCCCGGCCTCGGCGTGAGCCTCGACGCCCTCATCGGGCGCGCGGCCAAGCTGCCCAAGGTCGAGATCAAGAAGCCCGACTCGATCATGGGCTCGAACACCATCGCCGCCATCCAGGCCGGCACCGTCTACGGCTACATCGGCCTGGTCGACGGCATCGTCGAGCGCATCCGGGACGCGCACCCCGCGCTCACCTTCCGCGTCGTCGCCACCGGCGGCCTCGCCGGTCTCATCGGCCAGGAGTCGAGCTTCATCGAGAGCGTCGAGCCGTTCCTCACGCTCGAGGGCCTGCGCCTCATCCACGAACGACGCCACGCCATGGCACCCTGACGCGGGACCCTTCGTTCGAAGGCTTCAGGTGTCCGCGATCAGGAGCGCCAGCAAGAGCGCCGTGCCCGCCAGCGCCCACGCGACCAGCGCCTCGATCGGGATGCGCGGCGGACCACCACCGGCAGGCGCGGTGCCTCGGCGGACGTGTGGCGCGATCCGCGCCGAGACCGGCCTGACCCGCGCGTGACCACGCGGACGGCGCACTTCGACCGCCGCGTGCGAGGCCATCAGCACCGAGCCGAGCTCCGTAGGGTGGGCCGTCCGCATCGCTCCTCCCTCCCACGCGGCCCTGCCCCGCCGTTGGCGGGTCGGCGGAGCAGGGCAGGTCTCTCTCGAGCGCTTCCCCCAAAGCGTCTCAATCCCCTTATCGGGAAAGCCCCGTCCGATCTTGAGGACGATCTGCCACGCCCGCCGAGCGGGTCGCATAACGATTCAAAATCAACGGACTTTTTGTTCCTGGCGCTGGCCGAAGAGCAGCTTGTGCTCGAGCCGCGCGCGCTGCGCTGAATAGAAAGCTCTCAGAAAAGCGTAGGGCTCGGGCTTTGCACCATCCGGCGGGTGCCAGTCGATCTTCGTCTGGATCTTGTCCGCGATGGTCGCCAAGAGGTCGTGATCGATCTGGTCCGGGTAGCGCCGCAGCACGTCCTCGAGGATCTGCAGCTCGCGGATCCCATAGGTGTCGAGCTGCTCGGTCGTGAACGGGTAGCGCGGATCGGCGGCGCCCTCCGCACCTCGTGCGCCTTCGTCCTCGCGCTCGCGTTCGACCAGGTCCGGCAGGAGCCGCTCGGCCGGCGCCGTGACGACCAGCGTTCCCGCGACGAGGTCGCCGATGCGCGCGCGGTAGCGATTCATCAGCGGCATCAGCGCCAGGATCCCGAGCCACAGCCAGCACACCGTCAGGAGCGCCGGATCCTCCAGGCCGATCACCTCGGGCTGCAGGATCGCCAGGAGCGGGATCAAGGTCTCGAGGTCGCGCGTCAGGTTGCGGGCGAAGACCAGGTCGGCCGAGAGCGGGCCTCCGTCGCGCGCGATGACGCGGATTCCCGCCAGGCGCTTGCCGATGGTGCGACCCTGCCAGCGCAGCTCGGTCACGATGAAGTAGAAGTTCCAGATGAGGAAGATCGTGAGGTCGACGATCGCCGCGATGACGTTCAGGCGATCGCGATCGAAGTCCGAGATGGCGCCCTTGAGCGCCTCGATCGCCAGCGTCACCACGAGGATCACCGCGGCGGCGACGATGAGCAGGTCGGCGGTGAAGGCCAGCGCGCGGCTGCCGAGCGGGGCCAGCTCGAAGACCAGCGGCACCTCCTCGGGGGTCATCAGCGAGAGGCGCCGCCCATCGACCTCGAGCGGCCCCGAAGTCTTCGTCGCTCGCGCGGGCGCGCTGCTCGGCGCGGGCGCGGCGGTCATCGTGCGCCTCGATCGCCGGCGGGCAGCGGCTCGGGCGCGCGCACGAAGACGTGCTCGGCGTCGTCGAGCACGCCGGCGTCGCCGCGCTTGCGCCCGACCAGCGAGAAGTAGGCGAGCCACAGGATGGCGGTCGTCACCAGCACCATGGTGCGCGTGTCGACGTCCTGCACGAGCTGGCGGAAGAGGCCCTCGATCAGCGCCGCGATGAAGAAGAGCAGGACCGCGCCGATGGCCAGCGCGCCGGCGTGCCGTCCGCGCAGCGCGAGGTTGTCGAGGCGCCGGTAGCGTCCGGGGAAGACCAGGCCGTAGCCGAGCGAGAGGCCGGCGGCGCCGCAGAGGATCACGGCGAAGAGCTCGGTGACGCCGTGCGGCATCACCCACGCGAAGAAGTCGTAGCCGAGCCCCTTGGCGGCGTGGATCGCCCACATCGCGCCGAGCATGGCGCCGTTGGCGAAGAGCACGAGCAGGACCGGCACGCCGGCGACGAAGCCGACGGCGAAGCAGAGGAGCCCGATGCGCGCGTTGTGCGTGAAGAGGAAGGTGGCGAAGCGCGCGAGCTCGGAGCCGGACTCCTCGGGGGTGTAGAGCACGCGCGCGAGCTCCTCGCGTGAGGCGTCGGGCGTGCGCTCGCCGGCGAGCTCGGCGCCGACGAAGCTGTAGAAGCGCGACGGATCGTCCATCGTGAGCACGAAGCCGGCGAGCACGCCGAGCGCCATCACCCCGAACGAGAGCGCGAGCGCCCAGCGGATCCGCCGCACCGACGCCGGGAAGGTGGACAGGAAGAAGTGCAGCACCGTCTTGCCGAGGAAGCGCTTGCGGCAGTAGATCGCGAAGTAGGCGCGCGCCGAGAGCCCCTCGAGGTACTGGATGACGTTCTTGTCGAGCGAGATCGCGCGCGCCACCGACAGCGACGAGAGCACGCTGCGGTAGAGTGTCGGCAGGCGCTGCAGCTCGGCGGCGTCGAGGGAGCCGATGCCCTTCTTCTCGACCTGCTTCACCAGGGTCTCGAGCTCGTGCCAGGTCGCCTCGCGCTCGCGGCGGAACTCGTAGGACCGCAGTCGGAACTCACGCGCCATCAGATCATCTCACGTCGTTTGATCTCGAGGTATCGGTTGAGGAGCTGCATGCCGACCTCGTGCGGGTTGGCGTCGATGCACAGGATGCCGCGGCGGCGCAGGCGCTGGAGCACGACCTCGCGCTCGCGCAGGAGCGAGTCGGCGACGACCGCGCGCTGCAGCGTGACGAGGTCGTCGGGCGGCGCGTTCATCACGTGGCCGAGCAGCGGGTCGCGCAGCGAGACGAAGACGACGAGGTGGCGCGCGGCGAGGCGATGGAGGTTGTCCATCATCAGCTCGGCGGTGACCGAGTCGGTGAAGTCGGTCATCACGACGATCAGGGAGCGGCGCGTGAGGCGCTGCATGAGCTGGGTCAGTCCGAGCGTGAAGTTGGTCTCCGAGTCGGAGTAGCGGAGCCCGGCCGAGAGCTTGAGCAGCGTGCGGAAGGCGGCGGTGCCGGCGCGCGGGGCGGCGAAGGAGCCGGGGCGGTCGTCGAAGGCGAAGAGGCCGACGCGATCGCCGGCGCGCGCCGAGAAGAAGGCGAGCAAGAGCGCGGCGTGGATGGCGTGGTCCAGGCGCGGCAGGCCCTCGAGCGGCTCGGCCATGAGGTGGCCGGTGTCGACGGCGACGACGATCTGGCGGTCGCGCTCGGCGCGGTAGTCGCGCGCGAGCAGCTTGGTGTGCCGGGCCGAGGCCTTCCAGTCGATGGCGCGGCGGTCGAAGCCCGGCATGAACTCGCGCAGCGAGTCGAACTCGGTGCCGTCGCCCATGTAGCGCTCGATGCGCAGGCCGGAGCGCTGCTCCTGCGAGGCGAAGCGCGCCGCGAGCTGGCGCACGGCGCGCAGGTTCGGGGTCGCGTCGATCGGGCGCGCCAGCGCGATCGGGGCGGTGCGCTGCACGAGGCCGAGCGGGCCGCTCCAGCGCAGCCAGGCGGCCTCGATGGTCGCGGTGCCGCGGCGTAGCGGGCGCAGCGGCACGCTCAGGCGCGTCGTGCCGTCGCCGATCCGGGCGCGTTGGGCAGGGGCGGGGGCGAGGGTCGGCGAGAGGTCGAGCTTGACCTCGGCCGTGACCGGGCGGCCGAGCGGGCGGTCGGGCCAGCGGAAGTCGACGGCGAGCGTCGAGGTCTCACCCATGTAGAGCGTGTCCGGCGGGCTGAGGTCGAGGCGCAGGTCGGCCAGGCGCGCGAGGTTGAGGTAGTCGACCAGCAGCGCGACCAGGAGCAGGCCCCAGGCGGCGACCCAGACGAGCCAGAGCTCACGCGACGCGAGCACGGGCACGACCGCAAGCGCGATCCCGAGCGCCACCAGCACGAGCGTCTTGCGAGAGGGGTGCACCGCGAGCAGTGAAGCGGAAAGGTGGAGGGGGCGCAAGCCCTCGCCGGAGGCGCGCGGGACGCGGTCGGGAGGAAATCCGCGGAGGATACCTGCCAATGGCTGGCGCGGGTTTGGGGCCTGTGATAACCACGGCGCCGTTCGCCCGTTTTTCGCCGAGAGCGGGCCTTCGTCCGCGTGGACAGGTCGTCGGACCCGTCTGCCGAGCGGAGCGGCGTGGAGCCGGACACTGTGTTGGAGTCTCGGACCTCCGTGTTAGGCAGCGCGCGCGCGGGTGGTACCCGCGAGTCAGATCTCGAGAGATATCATGTCGAAGAAACTTTTCGTCGGTGGGCTCAGCTGGAACACCACCGATATGATCCTCAGGCAGGCGTTCGAGCGTTTCGGCCCCGTCACCGAAGCCAAGGTCGTCCTCGATCGCGAGACCGGTCGCTCCCGCGGCTTCGGTTTCGTCACGTTCACGGAGGCCGAGCACGCGCAAGCGGCGATGAGCGAGCTCGACGGCAAGGAACTCGACGGTCGCACGATCCGCATCAACGAAGCGCAGGAGCGCGCGCCCGGTGACCGTGGCCCGCGCGGCGGCGGCGGTGGTGGCGGCTACGGCGGCGGCGGTGGCGGCGGCTACGGCGGCGGCGGTGGCGGCGGCTACGGCGGCGGCGGTGGCGGCGGCTATGGCGGCGGCGGCGGTGGCGGTGGCTTCCGCGGTCGCGGCGGCCCCGGTGGCGGTGGCGGTGGCGGTCGCGAAGGCGGCCGTGACGGTGGTCGCGGTGGCGGCCGCGGCGGCGGTGGCCGGCGCGATCGCGGCAACGACTTCGACGACTGAATCGCCGCTCATTCCTGCTGAGCACGAGAGCGATGACCCACCAGGGTCATCGCTCTTTTCGTTTTTCATCGACGTCGCCAGGAGCTCCCATGTCCCCCACCGAGCCGACCCCGTTCGATGACGACGCGCCCTTTTCGCTGCCCCACGCCTCGATTCGGCTCCGTCCGATCGCCGAGCACGACGTCGACGCGATCATGACGTGGATCAACGATCCGGAGATCACACGTAACTTCGCCGCCTTCAGCGAGCCGATCAGCCGCGAGCAGGAGCTCGCCTTCATCCGGCGCATGCGCGCGTCCAGGCTCGATCGCCTCTTCGCCATCGAGCGCGTCGGCGAAGACGGGCCGCTCATCGGCACCGCCGGGCTGCACCAGATCTACTGGCCCGCCAGGAACGGCCGCCTCGGCTTGATGATCGGGCGGCGCACCGAGCAGGGGCGCGGCCTCGGGCAGGAGGCCCTGCGTCTGCTCGTCGCCTACGGCTTCTCGCGGCTCGGGCTGCACAAGCTCTGGCTCGTGCACTACGCGGACAACGGACGCATGCGCCACATCGCCGGCAAGCTCGGCTTCCATCAGGAGGGCGTCCTGCGCGACGAGTACTTCCACGCCGAGCGCTGGCACGACATGGTGCGTCACGCGATCCTCGAGCCCGAATGGCGCGCGGCACGCCTTGGCAGCGCGGCGGACGCAGGCTAAGACCACCTTGCTCCAACCTCACGAGGATCCATGTCGACGATGCGCCGCCTGAACTCCACGATCCCGCTCGCCCTGTGCGCCGCGCTGGCCTTCACCTCCACGGGCCCCGCCGGCGTGGCGCATGCCGACGAGAGCGACGACGGCGACCTCGTCGTGCTCGACGGCGGCTTCGCGCAGCTGAGCCTCATCGGCCTCCTGCAGACCCAGTTCGTGCCCTGGCAGGGGGACGACGCGCTCATCGTCAGCGGCGACCCGGCCGACGCCCCGGGCGCGCGCGTGCGCCGCGCCCGCTTCGGCGTGAAGGGCTGGGCCTGGGGCGAGGTCGACTGGGAGCTCTCGCTCGACGCCACCAGCGAGGGCATGGACCTCCTCGACGCCTGGGTCGGCTACCGCGGCCTCACCGGGATCGGCTTCGTCATCGGCGCGCGCAAGGTGCCGTACTCGCGCTTCGCCATGATGGGCGCCGGCGACGGCGCGCTCGCCGACCGCCCGCTCGGCGTTCGCGCGATGGCGCCGTTTCGCCAGGTCGGCCTCACCATCGAGGGCGACGTCGGCAACGGCATCGTGCGCTGGGCGCTGGGCGCGTACAACGGCTTCTCACGCTCGCAGAGCTTCAACCAGGGCTACCGCGAGACCACCGCGCTCGAGGGCAACCGCTTCACGCGTCTCGCCTACGTCGCCCGCGCCGAGCTCGCGCCGCTCGGACCGCTGGGCGACGGCATGCCCGACTTCTCGCGCAAGGGCCTGCGCCTCGGCGTCGGCGGCGGCTTCTATTACGACGACGGCAAGACGGTCGAGACCCTCGGCTGGGAGGTCGACCTCCTGCTGAAGGTCTGCGGTTTCCACTTCGCCGCCGAGCTCCTCAACGACAGCGCCGAGCCCGCCGACCAGCCGAGCACCGACCCGGTCGTGCCGGGCTCGGTCTCGCGCATGGCCCTCGTCGCCGAGGCCGGCTACCTCCTCATCGGCGAGCAGCTCGGCCTGACCGCGCGCTTCGAGCTCCTCGACGACAACACCGACCTCGACAACGGCGGCGACCAGATCGTCGTGACCGGCGGCGTGCAGTACTACCTGCACCGCCAGCATCTCAAGGCCCAGCTCGAGTTCAGCCACCGCGAGGAGCTGCACGGTCTGTCCCTCGACAACGACTCGCTCATGCTCCAGGTCCAGTTCGAGCTATGAGCCGCGCTTCACGTCCCGCCTCCCTGGCGCTGCTCGCGCCGCTCCTGGCGCTCGCCGCGCCCGCCTGTCACGACGCCGCGCCCTTCGCGCGCGCCTACCGCGCCACCTCGCCCGACCAGCTCATCGGCGGCGACGTCGCCATGGCGCGCGTCGGCGACTTCATCCTCGAAAACGATCGCATCCGCATCGCCGTGCTCGACAAGGAGAGCTCACCCGCTCCCGGCGTCTTCGGCGGCACCCTCGTCGACGCCGATCTCCAGCGCCCCGAGGCCCGCTTCCGCAACGGCGTCGGCAAGGACCAGCTCGCCGAGGTGATCCCGGTCGTGAACCTCCTGTGGCCACGCCCCGGCGAGGGCGACGTCACCCTCGTCAATGACGGCTCCGACGGCCAGGCCGCGGTCGTGCGCGTCGCCGGCGGTACCGGCGTCTTCCTCGAAGCGCTCTCGATCCTGCGCTCCGATCTCCTCGAGCGCCTCTTCCCCGGCGTCGACTTCGACTTCCGCATCGAGACCGACTACATCGTCGAGCCGGGCAAGCCCTGGGTGCGCATCCGCTCGACCGCGCACCGGATCGGCGAGGGCGTGCCCGAGCCGACCGGCGAGGCGCTCGCGCTGCCTTCGGTCGACGAGACGCTGGCGATCTTCACCGCCATCCTCGGCGACGCCGCGCAGGGCAAGAAGCCCGGCGTCATGGCCGGCGACTTCCTCTTCTTCGGCGCCAGGAACGACATCTTCGCGCCCGGCCTCGGCTTCGACGAGGAGAAGGCGATCTTCGACGCGCTCTTCGAAGGACGCGACACCTTCACCTATCCGCTGACCTTCGACTTCATGGCCGCCGCCGGCGGCGACGTCTCTTATGGCTACTTCAACCTCGCGACCGAGGGTCGCGGTGACCCGAAGGTGCTCGTGCCGATCATCACCAGCTCCTCGACCGGCTTCGTCACCTCGGCGAACAACTGCTCGACCGCGGCCGACGACGACGACGCCTGCGATCGTTTCCAGTCCTGGACCTGGGAGCGCTACTTCGTCGTCGGCAGGGGCGACGTCGCGTCCGTGGCCGACGCGATCTACGAGGCGCGCGGGATCGCGACCGGCACCGTGCGCGGCGTGGTCGTCGGCGC
>WYBB01000066.1 GCA_011526585.1 Deltaproteobacteria bacterium | reverse complement strand
GTGCCGCTTGCCTGGACGCTACGCTTGGTGCGCACGAACATGGTCTCATGCTGCACGCACACAGGGCTCTGAAGCAAGCCGATCGCTGCCAAGGTAGGTCGATTTTAGGCACTACATTTTCGACTTTGGGCGATGCGCGCACACGCCAACCGATCGAAAGTCCTCAGGACGCTCGCCTCGCTCCCGCCTCAAGGTGTCGAAGATGAGTCTGATCTTCCCATGGGCGTGCGATTGACGCCCGCGACGCAGCAGGTCTAGCATGCTCCATGCTTGCCACCGCCGCCGTTGTCGCCGTCGTGCTGGCGTCGGGCTCGCCGCCGGCCGAGTCCATGGTCGACGCCATCGCGATCGCGCGTGAGCTCGCGGCGCTCGTCCCGGACGAGACGAAGGGGGCCGCGCTCGTCGAGCGCATCGAGCGCTTCGTCGAATCCGCGGAGCCCAAGAGCGACGCTCCGCGGCCACCCATCAAGCCGCCGCCGATGCCGCGCGCCCCTGGGCCGGTCTCGAACCCGGACGCCGATCGCATCGGAAAGCTCGGCGCCGATCTTCCGAGCGCAAAGGCGATCGAGGCGATCGAGGCGATCGCCGATGCGGCCGAACCGAGGCGCTATCGAAGGAACACGGAGCCGCCCAGGCGGATCGGCGATCGGGGTGACGTCGATGCGGAGGATCCCGTCGAGCCTGACGACGAGCCCCCGTGCGGCCCGGACTCGTTGGATTGTGACTATTGGAAGACCAGCGACCTGGCGATCCTGCACCTCTGCCTGGCGATGTTGGATCAGGCGAGGTTCACGGAGGCGGGCCGGCTCCGCCGGGCGATCAGCGCGCCGACCTATCGTCGGATGGCGGACGCGGCGCTGACCACGCTCGCGCTGCGGCGCGCCGCGGGCGGAGACTGGCGAGGGGGCCTCGAGGTGGCGCAGCGCGCAGGCAGCGACGCCGTCGAGCTCACTGTCTTGAAGGCCATGCACGGGCGCGGACCCCGCGACCTGTTGCTTGCGAACATGCAGGCGCTCTCCCGGCGCGCGGGGGACTGGCCACAGGAGATGAGGCTCGAGGCGGCGAGGCTGGCCGCCCTTGTGGGACTCTGTCTGCCGCTGGCAGCGATCGTGGACCAGGTGTTCGCGAGGATGGATATGTACGACGCCCTGCGCGGCCAGCTGGAGTTCTGGGGCATGCACGCCGCGGCCGTCGCCGTCACCCTGGCGCTCGGCGGCCGGGTCGACGAGGCATATTCGCTCGCGATGCAGACCGAGTATCCACCGTTCTTCTCGGAGGATGACATCGTGGCCGCCCACCCGATCCCGGAGTCCCTGGAGGGGCCGGACAAGGAGGAGGCGCGCCGAGCCTTCATCAAGAAGCACTGGCCCAAGCGATCCGCGCACGGCGTGTTCCTCGCGGCGCTGGCCGGCGAAGAGAACGCCTTGACCTTGGCGCTCGCGGCGGCGCGGGTCCTCGAATACGAGGAGACCTGGTGTGATCGGTCTCTCGAGGAATACAATGACTGGCGGATCAGGCGATGGTGTCCGAACGCCAAGGAGCGCGCCGAGCACCGACGCGCCTGGGCCTATCACCTGCGCCGCCTGAGCAAGGCCGAGAGCGAGGTCGGACGCCCCGTGTCCGCAATGATCGGGCGCGCACGCGCGCTCGAGCTGGTGGCCGCCTCGCTTTCGGCGGCGGGGCTCGCCGAGGGCTTGCTCGACCTGGCTGACACATCGGGGCGACGGCGAGTGCCGATCGGGCCCGCGACGCTGACGCGGGCGGGCGCACTGACCAAAAAGCCCATCGAGGCCTTCGGCGGCGAGGCGAGCAAACCGCCGCCGTGCACCGACGCCGGCTGCCTGGGACCGTTCCGCTGCGTCGGCAAGCGGGTCGAGTCGCCGGCCGACAGCACCGAATGAGGCGATGATGTGTGCGCCGAGCAGTGTTGGATCAGGTCGATGATCGCCGAACGTGCCACGCTCGAGACCCTGCTCACCGAGCTCGCCAGCGCCCCCACCGAGCCGGCCGAGGCGCGAGACGCGAGGGCCTGGTGCGCGTGGCAGGCGACGCTCGACCCGAGCGACCCACAGGCGCTGGCGCTGCGCGCGGGCGTGCGCGCGCCGAGCGTCGGCTTCGCGTTCGCCTCGGGCTATCAGGCGGCCTTGCGCGCGCTCTGCCCGACCTTCGTCGGCGACGCGCTCGCGGCGTTGTGCGTGACCGAGGCCGCGGGTGCACGCCCGAGCGACATGACGACGATGCTCGTGCGCGACACGCGCGGCTCGCTCTCGCTGAGCGGGAAGAAGACCTACGTCACGCTCGGCCCCCTGGCCGAGCTGCTCCTCGTCGCGGCGACCGACGGCCACGACGAGCGCGGTCGCGTGCGCCTGGCGCTGGTGCGGGTGCCGGCCTCGGCGGCGGGCGTGGCGCTGAGCGAGCGACCGCCGCTCCCCTTCGTGCCGGAGATCCCGCACGCCGAGGTCACCTTCACGGCAACGCCGATCGCGGCCGACGACCTCCTGCCGGGCGATGGCTTCTCCGACTACGTCAAGCCGTTCCGCACCGTCGAGGACCTGCACGTGTACCTCGCGCTGACCGCCTACCTCACGCGCATCGCCCGTCGCTACGGCTGGCCGCAGGAGCTCTTCGAGGACCTGCTCGCCGCCGCGGCGACCGGCGTGGCGCTCGCGCGCGGTGACCGATCGGATCCCGCGCTGCACCTCGCGCTCGCTTCGCACCTTCGCGCCATCCGGGCCCTGGTCCAACGCGCCGAGCCCGCCTGGGCGCTCGCCGACGAGCCCGAGCGCAAACGCTGGCAACGCGACCGCGCGCTCTTCACCATCGCCGAGACCGCGCGCGCCGCACGCACCGCGGCGGCATGGCGTGCGCTCGCGCCGGCGAGCGCATCGCATCGCGGGTGACGCTCGGACCGCGCCCACCGTCACCGTTTCAGGGATGGGCCAGGTCGTCGCGCACGATGCGCTCGGCACCTTCGCCGACCGAGGCCGGCAGCGTCGCGCGCTCGATCACTTCGGTGAAGCCGGGGTAGCGCCAGGCCTCGAGGCTGATGATCCCCGAGGCGTCGATCTCGAGCTCGAGGTAGCTCCTCACCGAGCGCTCGCTGTCGCCGAGCAGGGTGCGCTGGCCCGAGCCGAGGCAGGCGGTCGACACGAAGCGCACCTCGCCGCGGCGGCCGGGATAGTAGGCGTGGTGGTGGCCGGTGATGAAGGCGCTGACGCGGTGGCGCCGCAGGAGCTCGTCGAGGGCAGGATCGCCGATGACCTCGTTTTCCTTGGGGAAAGCGTAGGCGTAGAGCGGCACGTGACCGAAGACGATGCGCGCGGGGAAGGCCTGCGCCTGCGCGAGCTGCTGGTCGAGCCATTGCATCTGCTCGGCGTCGAGCGGACCGGTCGTCGTCGAGTCGAAGGCGACGAAGAAGGCAGGCCCGAGCGAGAACGAGTAGCGATGCGGGTAGTGGGTCGGGTCGACGAAGTCGACGTCTGGCCAGCGCGCGAGCCACTCGTCGCGGTAGATCGCGCGCTCGCTCTCGAAGGCCGGCCAACCGGCGGCGTCGTGGTTGCCGGGCGAGACCGCGAAGGGGATGGCGGCGGCGGCGAGCGGGTCGGAGACGGCGGCGTGGAAGCCGGTCCACATGGCGCGGTAGTCGAGGCCGGCCTTCTGGCCGGCGACCATGTCGCCGGTCGAGAGCACGAGATCGGGTGACTCGGCGATGATCGCGGCGACCGCGCCGTGCACACCGGCGCCGTAGTCGGTCGAGCCGTAGGAGCCGTTCATGTCGGAGATCACGGCGATCCGGATCGGATCGAGGTTCGTCGGCGCGAGCGCGACGGCGTCGCCGATCGGGTGATCGGGGTGGGCCGGCGTGGGGTCCGGCGCGGGAGCGGGGTCGGGATCGGAAGCCGGATCGGGATCGGAAGCCGGATCGGGATCGGAAGCGGGATCGGGATCGGAAGCGGGATCGGGGTCGGAAGCGGGGTCGGGGTCAGGGTCGGGCTCGAAAGCGAGCGCGGGGTCGGGCGCGGAGGGGCTGGCCGCGGCCGTCGGGGTCGATGTGCGCAGCGTGTGGTGGGTACGCGTCAGCGGCGCGTCGCATGACGCCATGAGCCCGATGGGGATCACGAAGAGGAGAGCAGGCACACGCATGGCTGCGGCCATATCACGAATAGGCGGTCACGAAAATCGAAAGGCTCGCGTGATGCTTGCGCGGGCGATTCGCTGCGAGGTGCGCACGGACGACGCGACGGCGGGGGAACTGGTACGGCTCGGGGCCGGGCGTGAAGCGCGGCACGCTGGGTGATACAACGATGCGGCAACCGGAGCCTTCGCCGATGCGCCTGCACCTCCCTCGAGCCTTCGTCGCGCCCGTGCTGCTCGCCATGACCGGCGGGAGCCTCGGCTGCGCCGACGACCCGGCGTCGGCCGACGACGTCGCCGGCGTCTCCGAGATCAGCGGCCACGACGCCGCCGACGGCCCGCCCACGGTGTCCCCACCCCTGCCACGGCTCCTGACGAGCGCGCCGCGCGACGGCGCAGCCGATGTACCGCGCACGGCGTGGCTACGCCTCGACTTCGAGGCCGAGCCCTCGGCCGTGGCGCTCGCGGGGGTCACACTCGACTGCGGCGAGCGCACACCGGCGATCGCGGTCGAGTCACTCGGGCAAGGGGTGGTGTTGGTCAACCCGGTCGGCGAGCTGCCGGCCGGGGCGCGCTGCACCTTGGGTTGGCCCGGACCCTCGGGCACGGAGTCGATCGGGTTCGCGGTGGCCGCGGCCGGCGCGACCGCGATCGTGCCCTACGACCGCGACGACACCTCCCAGATCGCGCCGTTCCCCGATGACGTCTTCCTCGCACCCGACACCTCCACGCCGACCGGGCGGCGGCTCGCCATCCCGACGCCCGATCGCCCGGGCAACGTCGTCGCGCTCTTCGAGCCCCTGGTCGGTGTGCTGCCCGAGTCGCTCGACGGCTTCAGCGCACTCGCGCCGATCGTGCTGGCGCTGCCGGATTCCCTCGACCACGCCTCGATCCCGCTCGACGAGACCGCGAGCCTCGACCCGTTCGCCGCGCTCGGCCTCTTCGATCTCGACCCCGCGAGCCCGACCTACCTGCAACGGGTCGCCTTCGACCTCGTGATCAAGGACGAGCCCAACGCCGATGGCTCCCCCGCGCACGTGCTGATCGTGTTCCCCGTCGCGCCGCTCCAGGCGCGCGGACGCTACGCCTTCGTCGTGACGCGCCGCGCGCTGGTCGACGCGACGCGGCCGCTCGGGCCTTCGGCCTACACCACGCGCGCGCTCGCGGACCCCACCCACCCCGCGGGCGCCGCGGCGGCGGCCCTGACCGAGGCGAGCCCGGCGCTCCGGCCCGACGACCTCGCGCTCGTCTTGCGCTTCTCGGTGCGCTCGCTCGATCGTGTCGGCGACGATCTCATCGCCCTGCGCGAGCAGATCCAGGCGCAGCCCGCGCCCGCCTACACGATCACCAAAGTCACGCCCGAGGACGACGCCGACAGCCCGGTCGCCGCCGTGCTCCAGGGCGAGTGGCATGCGCCCGACTTCCGCGACGGCGACTTCCTCGCGCGCGAGGCCTCGGGTGAGCCCCGCCTCCTCGGCACGCGCCCGATCCCGTTCACGCTCGCGCTGCCGCGGAGCGCCGAGACGACCCCGGCGCCGCTCGTCATGTACCAGCACGGCAACCCCGGCAGCGCCGAGCGCGAGGTCCCGAGCCAGGGCCGCCGCGGTCTCGGCGCGGCAGGCTTCGCCGTCGCCGGCTTCACCGACATCGTCAACCGCGAGCTCGGCGGCGCCAGTGGTGACATCGGCGCCTACCTCGACATCGTGATCCAGGACATCATCGTCGCGCGCCGCGTGCCCGAGATCCTCGCGACCCTCGACGCCGCCGCGCAGCTCTCGTTCATCCGGCTGCTCCAGAGCATGCACGACCTCGACGTGCTGCCGCTCGACGCGCCCGACGGCCAGCCCGACCTCGATCCCGGCGCACCGCTCGGCTACCTCGGCGTGAGCTTCGGCTCGCACCGTGGCACCGGGCTCCTGCCGTTCGCGCCCGAGATCAAGGCCGCCACCCTGCTCGTCGGTGGCGGCCGCATCGCGACCTCGATCGTGCAGCAGGAGTCGGACGGGCCGACGCCCAACCACCTCTATGAGCTCATCACCCAGCTCTCGCGCGACCTCACGCGCCTCGAGCTGTGGGTCGGCGTCGCGCTCATGCAGATGGCGGCCGACGATCAGGACTGGCTCACCCACGCGGGCCGGCTCCACGCCGACCCCTATCCGCTCGATCGCCCCGAGCGCGCCAGCGTGCTCCTCATCGAGGGCCTCGCCGACGGCCTCGTGCCCGAGGCCTCGACCCGCGCCGCGGCGACGGCCATGGGCCTCGCGCAGCTCGAGCCCGCCCCCGAACCGGTGCCGACGCTCGCGCCGGCGGGGTCCGGCCCGCTCGCCGCCAACATCGACGCGCGCACGACGGGCGGCTTCCTCCAGTACGTGCCCGAGGGCTACGGCACCTTCACGCCGAGCCCGTCCTGCGAAGGCCAGCGCGAGGGGCACTACTGCGCCCAGAGCGCGTCGCGCCAGGTGTACGTGCGCTTCTTCCAGAGCGCTCTATCCGGCGTGCCGACGATCACGCCCTGAGCAGGACCGTCACGCGCCGCCGCTTGCCGCCGCTTGCCGCCGTGCCCGGCCCCATGTCGCCAAAGGCTTGCCCCCGTTCGCGCCATCCCTTAGGTTGGCCGGACGGCTCGATGCGGGCTGCCGGCCTTGCATACGCGCAAGCGGGACTCGAACAAAGGTATGCCGCGATGCGGTCCACACTCGTACTCGGCGCGGTCGTCGGCACCGTCTCTCTCGTGGGTTGCGGGGCCGAGCCGGCTGGGCTCGAGACCTCCGGACGCGTCGAGGTTTCGGTCGCCGCGCTATCGCTCTCCGGCATCGTCGACGCGTGCTACGACCTGACGGTCACCAGCGCGGCGGGCACGGTCTGGTCGCAGCAGAGCGTGTGCGCGCGCCAGTACGGCGCGGGGGCCGACATCACCTACGTCGGCCCGTGCGACGCGACCGACACCAACGGCGACGAGCCCGGCGGTACCGACAACACCATCTCCCTGACGGTGAGCGGGCTCTACTCGGGCGCTGCCGGCACGACGCCGGTCACCGACTTCATCGATCCCTGCGCGGCCCCGCATGCCCCCAACGGCTGCCAGCTCACGGTCCCCTGTCGCGAGAACGCGGACACGCCCGTCGTCTTCAACCTGACGCTGATGCGTCAGGCGAACCAGGGCTTCTTCGACGTCGCCGTGAACTTCGCCGACATCTTCTGCTCCGCCAAGGTCGACTGCGGCGGCACCCAGTCGCTGATGCTCGTGCACGACCCCGAGTCCGGCGAACGCGTTGCGAGCGCCGTGCTCGCGCTCACGTGCACCGACGGCTCCGACGTCGGCTCGGTCCCGCGCACGCACCTCTATCGCGACGCCGTGCGCATCGTGTGCGGCAGCCAGAGCTTCACGGTCGACCCGAGCGAGGGCCCCGGCAATGTCTATCCCGACGGCGCGGGCGCTCCCGATCCGGTGGTCCAGGCGATGGTGTTCGAGGGCGTCCAGGCGATCACCGACTCGGTGACCGGCGTGGCGACGAACGCCCTGTACTGGAACGTCGCGCTGGGCCTCGACACCGCGTGGTTCGCGGCGCAGCCGGCCGGCACGACCTGCCGCCTCCAGACGCTGATGACCGCGTCCGAGGGCGCGCTCGACGACGGCGAGACCCCCGACGACGCGACCTATCCCTATATCGCCGTCGACGTGCCGCTGTGGACGACCGGTCCTCAAGGACAACGGCAGTGCGGGCGCCACCCGCTCAACGGTGTGCCGGCCGGCGTCGCGACCGCGTACACGCCGTCGGATGCGCCGCAAACGTTCGCGTACTCGGCTTCCGCGACCGCCGGCCAACTGACGAGCGGCCCCGTCATCACCGCATGCAGCCCATCCCCGTGCGACCCCGAGGCGACCTGCACCGAGTCCGCGGAGGGCACGCCGATCTGTGAGTGCCCGCCCGGTCTCGAGGGCGACGGCTTCGAGTGCACCACGCCTGCGTTCTATGCGCTCTACGAGCTCGGCTACGAGACCGGCCTGCCCGAGTACGTCGCCTACGATCCGAGCCAGTATCAGGTCGCCTTCACACCGCTATCGTCCATTTCATACGTGGGTCCGGACGCTGGCGTCTATGGCGTGAACATCCGCGATGAGGGCGTCGACCACTGCTACGCCGTGCAATTTCCGGACTTCGTGAACGCGCAGGGGGTACCGTTGAACTTCGACAACGGCAACAGCATCGTGACCCTCGCCTACGGCTTCGTCGGCCGCGACGTCTGCCACAGCATCATCTATGACCTCGCCGTCGCCGCGGGTGTCGCCGACAGCACGCAGATCCTGCGCCTGGTCCGCGCTGGGGTGCCGACTTCTGTCACGTTCGGACAACTGCGCATGATGCTCGGGATGTGAATGACTGCAGAGAGGGCGCTGCCGACTTGACTCGAGCCGCTCGGGTCACGCGCTCCGCGGCTCGAGGAGCCCGATCGGGATCCCATCGGGATCGGCGAACATCGCGACCCACCCGACGCCGGGGATCTCGGTCTTCGGCATGAGGACCCGGCCGCCCGCCTCGACCACCTGACGCAACGTGCGATCCGCCGAGTCGACCTGGAAGTAGCTGTTGAGGCACGCCATCGGCACGTCGGGCGGGCGTTGCATCATACCCCCTCCGGGGGCGGCGCCGGTCTGGAGGAGCGTGTAGCCGGGGAAGGACGCGTCGTCGAAGCGCCACGCGAACACCCGTTGGTAGAACGCCTTGCTGCGCTCGAGGTCGTCGACCATCAGGTCCCAGTGACAGATCGGATTGGCCATGCGCGGTCTCCTTGAAACCTTCTTGCGTTCAGGGGTGCAAGGGAACCCTCACTCGGTGGGCAAGCGACCCGCTCGAGGCGCCCTGCGCCGGCGCGCCCAGCCGCTGAGGGCCAGGAGCGCGAGCAGGCCGAGCCCGAGCGGCAGGAGCGCGCCGCTGCTGCAGTCGTCACAGCCGCCGTCGCCGCTCGCCTGCAGGCCGTCGAGGGGCGACGGGTCGCAGGCATCGCCGAGGCCGTCGAGATCCGTATCGAGCTGGTCGGGGTTGGGCACGTCCGGGCAGTTGTCCGGCGGATCGAGCACACCGTCGTTGTCGATGTCCTCGAGGTAGGGCGGCATCGCCACGGTGCAGGTGATCTGCTCGACGTTGCCGCTCGGGTCGGTGCCCCGCACGCGGTAGACGACGAAGACCTCGCCGTAGGTGCTGGGCGGGAACGCGCGCACGACCAGGGTGGGCCCTTCGGCGACGAGCTCGCAGCCCTCGGCCACGTCGACGTACTTGCCGTTGCTCTGGCGCACACATCGCGGGTCCGCGACCTCGAGCTCGACACCGCACGCGTCCTCGCCGGTGGCGACGAGCACCACCGCGCCGCCCGCCTTCTTCGGCACGAAGCCGCACTCGACCTCCGGCGGGGTCTCGTCGCTCACCGTCAGCGTCGTGTGGCACGTCGCCTCCTTGCCGTCGCGCGCACGCCTGGCGTGGAAGGTGAGCTCGGTCTCGCCGACCGGGAAGGTCGTCTCGGTCGTCATGACGATCTCGTCGGCCTGACACTCGTCGAGGAGGTCGGCGCTGACCGCCTCCGGCCAGCCGCAGAAGTCGTCCGGCGCGACGAAGTGGAGCGTGGGCTCGCAGTCGATCGTGAAGCCGTCGGCCGGGAGGACCTCGACCGTCGTCGTGCACGCGGACTGGTTGCCGGACTCATCGACGGCGATGATGACGACCTCGGTCCTGCCGAGGCCGTACCGGCCCTCGAGCGGGCCGACGACCGAGACCTCGGCGCCATCGCAGCCGTCCTTCGCCTCGACCTCGATCGCCACCGTGGCCCCGCAGGTCCCGTCACTGAGCACCTGCGTCAGCGCCGGGCACGCGAGCTCGGGCGGCGTGGTGTCGACGACCTCGACCGAGGTCGTGCAGGTCGCGCTGTTGCCGGCCGCGTCGCGGCCCGTGAAGGTCACGGTGCTCACCCCGAGCGGGTAGCGCTCGGGCGCGTCGCTGGTGATCGCGACCGCGGAGCAGAGGTCACGCCCGGAGGCCCAGCCGAGCTGCGCGGCGGTGCCACCATGGGTGCACTCGACCGCGGTGAGCGGCGCCGGACAGCGGATCGCCGGCGGGGTCGTGTCGGTGCCGCAGGCCAGGCACCCGGGGATGAAGGCGTAGTCGCATGCGCCCGTCGCCGGGTTGCAGACGCCGGGCTCTTCACACTCGGCGGGCGGCGGGCAGACGAGCGGAACGCCGCCGCAGACGCCGCCCGTGCAGACGTCGCCCGTGGTGCAGAGGTCGTTGTCGGCGCAGGGGCTGCCGTCGGGCAGGCGCTCGTTGACGCAGCCGCGCTCCTCGTCGCAGCGGTCGCTCGTACAGGCGTCATCGTCGTCGCAGCTCACCCAGCGCGTCGTCACGCACGCGCCGCCGTCGCACTCCGACGCGAGCGCACAGATGCCGCCTGCGCACGGCGTGCCGTCGGCGATCGGCTCGCACGCCGGGACGATCACGGCGCCGAAGGCGCAGCGCGAGGGGCGCGCGCTCTGGCAGGCGGGGCACGCGCTCGCGACGGGGCGGTAGTCCTCGTCGGCGAACCCGCTGCAGTCGTCGTCGACGCCGTCGCAGGTCGCGTCGTCTGCCGCCGGCGACCCGGGCTCGCAGGTGTCGACCCAGGCGCCATCGCGGCAGAGGAGCGTGCCGGTCCGTTCGCACGCGCCGATCCCACAGCGGGTCGGAGCGGACGGCTGGTCCTCGTCGACGAGCCCGTCGCAGTCGTCGTCCTTGCC
The DNA here is from genome assembly GCA_011526585.1 of Deltaproteobacteria bacterium. Classification (GTDB taxonomy): domain Bacteria; phylum Myxococcota_A; class UBA9042; order PHBI01; family PHBI01; genus WYBB01. Next base: position 47,171 of record WYBB01000066.1, on the reverse strand, counting down.
GTTGCACGCCTCGGCCATCGTAGCCTTCAGCCCGTAGTCCTGGCACGCGCCGAGGCCGTCGCAGAAGTCGGCATGGTGACACTCGTCCTCGACGTCACCACAGGGCGTGGTCTTCGGCTTGGCCGCGTTGATGCAGGTGCCGTCGATTCCGGAGCAGTGATCCTGATCGTTGCAGACGTCGACGGTCGGGTCGCCGCACGGCGTGTCGGCCGACCGGAAGCCGCGGTCGCGGCAGGCTCCGGCGACGCAGGTGTCCTGCACGACGCACTCGGCGTGGGCGTCACCGCAGGAGGTGTTGTCGGGCGCGTGGTTGTCGAGGCAGGCGCCGCGCCCGTCGCAGGTGTCGGGATCGGTGCACTCGGTCTGCTCGCGGCTGCCGCACGCGGTGCCGGCGGGCGAGAAGCCGTTGTCCTCGCAGGCGCCGCCGAGGCAGGTGTCCTGGACCACGCACGCGCTCCCGGGATCGCCGCAGGATGTGCCGTCCGGGGCGTGGTTGTCCACGCAGGCGCCGAGGCCATTGCAGGTGTCGGGATCGGTGCACTCGCCGTCGCTCGCGTCGCCGCAGGCGGTGCCGGCGGACACGAAGCCCTGGTCCTGACAGGCGCCGCCGAGGCAGGTGTCCTGGACCACGCACTCGCTCCCGGGATCACCGCAGAAGGCGCCGTCCGAGGCGTGGTTTTCGACACAGGCGCCGAGACCGTTGCAGGTGTCGGGATCGGTGCACGTGCTGTCCGTGGGATCGCCGCAGGCGGTGCCGGCGGGCGTGAAGCCGTTATCGTGACAGGCGCCGCCGAGGCAGGTGTCGTGGACCACGCAGGCGCTCCCGGGATCACCGCAGGAGGCGCCGTCCGGGGCGTCGTTGTCCACGCAGGTGCCGAGGCCGTTGCAGGTGTCGGGATCGGTGCACGTGCTGTCCGTGGGATCGCCGCACGCGCTGCCGGCGGGCACGAAGCCCTGGTCCTGGCAGGTGCCGCCGAGGCAGGTGTCCTGGACCACGCACTCGCTCCCGGGATCACCGCAGAAGGTGCCGTCCGGGGCGTGGTTGTCCACGCAGGTGCCGAGGCCGTTGCAGGTGTCGGGATCGGTGCACGTGCTGTCCGTGGGATCGCCGCAGGCGGTGCCCGCGGACACGAAGCCCTGGTCCTGACAGGTGCCGCCGAGGCAGGTGTCCTGGACCACGCAGGCGCTCCCGGGATCACCGCAGAAGGTGCCGTCCGGAATGTGGTTTGGCACACACACTCCAGCCATGCAGGCGTCCGGCAAGTCGCACACCCCGGAGCTCGGGTCGCCGCACGCGGTGCCGTCCGTGACGGCGGTGTGCTGGCAGCCCTCGAACGGGATGCACACATCCGGCGTACAGGCGTTGCCGTCGTCACACGCCTCGTCGTTCGCGCACAGCTCCAGGGTGTTTTCGAACGTGCACAGCACCTGCACCGGCCCCACCGGGACCGAGAACGTCAAGGTCGCGCTCGAGGCCCCGGGGCTCATGCACGGCGTCGCCTCGTCCGGCCCGCACGCCCCGAGGACGGTCTCGCTCAGCTGGTCGACGCACGCGATGCGCGGCACGAAGTCGTCCATCTGCGTGCCGGCGCTCGCGGTCTCGGCCACGGTGTGCGGGCCCGACGTCAGCGCGCGCACGACGCTGGCGCCTCCGCTCGGCTCGGCGGTCGCGACGATCTCACCGTCGAGCGCCAGGTCGAAGCGCCCGGTGGCCGTCTCGGGGACCAGCGTCTTGGCGAGCTCGATGGTGCGGCGGTGGTTGGTGATCGTACACACGATGCGCGCGTCGACGTCCTCGAGCGAAAACGGCGTCGGCAGCTCCGAGCAGGCCGGGCCGAGGCACTCGGCGACCAGGGTGGGCGTCATGTCGCACGTACCGAAGGGACACTGGGCGTCGCTCACACAGCGCCTGTGCGAGCACGACGCGCAGCGGCCGACGGTGTCCACGCAGCTGATCGACGCGACCTCGTAGAAGCTCGCGTCGGTCCCGGCCGCCACCGTCTCGCCGACCGTGAACAGGCCCGGCTCCACCTCGATCGAGCCCGTCGTGCCGCCGTCGCCGACGGCCGTGGCGGCGAACGTCTCGCCCGCGCTCAAGGCGTCGAGGTAGAGATCGAAGCGTCCGTCGTCGGGCGAGATCGCAACGACGTCCTTGATCACCTCGATCGTGCGCGCCGGCACGTAGAGGTTCGTGATCTCATTGATCGCGACGTGCCTGCACTTGGCCGGTGAGCCCGGTACCGGCGGGTTGTCCGCGTTGCAGATCGGGCCACCGTTCTGGTCCCACGACCACATCGTCGCGGCGTCGACCCAACCGTCCGAGTCGGAGTCCCGGCACAACACGGTCACGGTGAGCTCGTGCATGGTCACGATCCCCCCACCCTCGAGGTCGCCGCAGGTGTCGAGCGGCTGGCAGTCCGCATCCCAGTAGGGACCGTGCCCCGATCCCCGCTCGGCCGCCGTCGGCCTCGTGTAGCACGGCGTCTTCTCGGGCGTGAGGAACGTCCGGAAGCACGTCCCGGAGGCCGCGTCGCCGCCGTCCATCGCGACGCTGAGGCCGACATCATACCGGGAGGTGTTGGCGGCCAGGCCCGCGCGCACCACCACCGTCGCCGTGTCGCCCGGATAGTCGCAGCCATCGAGCGGCTCGCCGACCACCTCGAGCGTCGGCGTCCTTGCGTCCTGCGCGCTGCAGGTCGTGGCCCCGGTGTAGCAGGGCCCCTCCTGGGCGTGGGTGGGACCCGCCGGATCTCCCAGGGTCCACAGCCCGAGTCCGAAGACGAGACCGACGATCCCGGGCCACCGTCCGGTCCTCCGCAGCTCACGCGGCTCGGCGAGCACCTCGCCTGTCCCGCGACGACGACACTCACTTCGCGTTTTCATGATGATGTCCCTCGTGAGGAGGGTTGGAGAGGGGGCCAGTCCTGGCTCCCCGCCCTCCACTACGCATCCTCCGTGCCAACGCCGAGACCGCCTCGCAGCGTGTCCCGACATGGCGAAGGCCCGGCGATCGTGCAGAACACCCCGGGGTCACTCGGTCAAAACGAACAGCCGACGCGAGCTCAACCCGACGGGAGAATCGCCGCGATGAGCACGAGCGTCGCGCCCGCGGCGAGGAGCATGAATCCGCCCAGACGCGAGGCGGTCACGAAGCCGAGCGCGAAGCCGGAGGCCCAGCCAACGAGGTGCGCGGCGTGGTCGATCCCCGCGGTCGGCAGGAGGATCAACGCGGAGGCGAGCGAGATCGCGGTGAGCGAGAGCGGCGCGAAGAGGCGCACACGCTCGGGCAGGCGTTCGCGCAGGCGCCAGACGCGCGCGGCGGTGGCGCCGAAGAGGCCGTAGACCGCGGCCGAAGCGCCGCAGCTCAGGCCCATCGCGAGGAGGTGGGAGGCGGTGAAGCCCGCGGTCGAGGTCACGACGCAGAGCGCGACGAGCAGGAAGGCCGAGCGTGGCGTGCGCTCGGGCGGTGGGTGCACGCGCCAGTACAGGATCGCGATGAGGACGAGCGCGAGCGCGTTGACGATGAGATGCGTCCAGCTCACGTGCACGAGGCCGGCGCGCACCAGGCGGCCGATCTCGCCGGCGGCGATCGCGCGATCATCCTTGAGGCCAAACGCATCGAGGGTCCGGATCGCGAAGGCGTCGGCGGCGAGCGCGGCGGTGATCGCGACGAGCGCGGCGAGGAGCGCGCCGAGGGTGACGACGAGGGGCAGCCAGCCGACGAGGAGCGGGCGCGGCGGCGTCATCGTCAGGCGGGCCGGGCGGTGAGGTCGAGGAGCGTAGCGTCGAGCACGAGCGCGTCGAGGCCCATCGCGAGCGCGGTCTCGACCGCGTCGACGGCGCGTTCGACGATAGGCTCGCCGGCGCGGTTGAAGGAGGTGTTGAGCACGAGCGGCACGCCGGTCTCGGCGAAGAAGGCGCGCACGATCCCGGCGAGCGGCGCGGTCGTGACGGTCTGCACGCGCGCCGTGCCGTCGACGTGGGTGACCGCGGGGATGAGGGGGCGGCGCTCGGGGTGCACGGCGGCGACGCGCAGCATGAACGGGCTCTCGGTGGGCCGGCCGAGATCGAACCAGGCGGCGGCGTGCTCGGCGAGCACCGCGGGCGCGAAGGGGCGGAAGGGCTCGCGACCCTTGAGCGCGTTGAGGCGGTGCTGGCCGTCGGCGCGGCGCGGATCGAAGAGGATCGAGCGCTGGCCGAGCGCGCGCGGGCCGAGCTCGGAGCGACCGGCGAGGAGGCCGATGACCTCGCCGGCGGCGAGACGCTTCGCGATGGCGGCCGGCGACGGATCGGAGAGGCGTGCGCCGCGCGCGGTGGCGAGCGCGATCGCCTCGGCGTGATCGGTCGGCAGGGGGCCGAGCGCGTCGGCGACGAGGCGCGTGCCGGCGCGCGGCCCGAGGAGGTGACGCACGCCGTGGAAGGCGGCGCCGACGGCGGTGCCCGAGTCCTCGGCGAAGGGCAGGAAGAAGACCTCGTCGAAGAGGCCGCTCCGGAGGATCTTCTCGTTGGCGACGCTGTTGAGGAAGACCCCGCCGGCGCAGACGAGGCGGGGTGAGGGACCGAGGCGGCGCGCGCGCTCGACGAGGTGCATGAGGCCCAGCTCGAGGGCGGCCTGCACCGAGGCGGCGAGGTCCTCGTGCAGCGCGCGGTCGTCGGGGAAGCGGCGCGGCGCGCCGACGAGGGCCGCGATCCCGTCGGGGCCGTCGCGGAAGTCGAGGCGGCCGTCGGGCCCGACGCGGAAGAAGGCGTCGGGCGGGAAGCGGGGGCGGCCGTAGGGGGCGAGGCCCATGACCTTGCCGGCGGCGTCCCAGCTCCCGAAGGTGAGCTGCGCGACCTGCTGGTAGGCGAGGCCGAGGCTCGAGAAGGGACCGAAGCGGGTCGGCGCGGCGCCGGGCGCGAAGCCCGAGCGGCCGAGGTGCTTTTCGAGCGGGGTGGTGGCGTCGGGGGTGCAGGCGTAGATCGAGGCGACCTCGCGGTGGGTGTCGTCGGCGGGGCCGAGCACGGCGGCGCGCTCGGCGGCGGGGAGGTCGTGCGCGAGCGAGCCCATGCCGTCGACGACGAGCGCGGTGGCGTCGGACAAACCCGAGCACGCATAGGCCGAGAGCGCGTGCGCGAGGTGATGCGAGAGGGAGAGGCGTGGGCGGGTCGAGAGCGTCGGGTGGTGGGCGAGATCGTTTGCACGAAGGCGCGGTGACCACAGTGGCGCGGCGACGACGAGGTCGAGATCGTCGGGGGTGAGCGCGTGCTCGGCGAGGAGCGCAGCGACGGCGAGGCTCTGGCGATCGAGGTGCAGGATCGCGCGCTTTTCGCGCGTGAGGCGCTCCTCCTGGATGGCGCAGACGAGGGTGTCGTCGCGGTAGAGGGCGGCGGCGCCGTTGTGCGAGGCGGCGAGCCCCAGGACCCAGCTCATCGCGAAGTGGGGGGTGAGACGGGGGGCGAGGTGTCGCGGCCGCGGGTGAGGCCGTCTTCGGGGGCGACCCACCAACCGGTCAGCGAGTGGCGTGGGCGATCGTCCATGACCGGCTCGACGGCGTGCCAGGTGTCGCCGTCGGGCGCGAAGAGGCAGGCGTCGCCGAGGTGCGGCAAGAAGCGCTGGCGGACCTCGAAGCCGTCGGGGCGCGGCTCGCCAAAGGCGATGGCGCCGCCGGAGGAGGCGCTCCAGGCGCGAGCCAGGCCGAGCGAGATCGTGCCGAAGTAGAGGCGGCCGTCGGGGTGGATGCCCATGGAGTCGCCGCGCCGGAGGCGCCAGGCGTTGACGACGAGGCCGGGCGGCATCGGGCGACCGAGCACGGCGGAGACGAGCGCGCGCAGGGCGTCGTGCTGGAGCAGATCGAGCCAGGTCGGCACGTCGGTGGCCGCCAGCAGGTGGCGATCGGCGCGCAGTAGATCGGTCTCGAGGCGACGAAACGGCAAGTCGAGGACCTCGTTGAGGATTTGCTCGGCGGCCTCGGCGGTGAGGAGCTGGGGCAGGACGAGGTAGCGGTGGCCGGCGGCGTGCTCCTCGGCGAGGCGGCGCCAGCGCTCCGGGTCGCGCCAGGGCGACGCGAAGAGGGAGGCGGGGAGCTCGAGGGCACGCGCGAAGTCACCGCTGACGGGGGTGGGAAGACCTTCGAGCGGGCGCGGGCGGCGGGTGGTGCGGGCCGCCCAGGCGCTCAGGCGGCTCACCTCGGCGGCGGGTCCTTCGAGGAGCTCGGCCCCGGCGAGGCGCGCTTCGAGCGCGGGCGCGGGGTGTGCGTCGTCGAGCAGGCGAGCCTCGGCGCCATCGAGCGAGGTGATGCGCTCGAGCACGAGGTCCATGAGATCGAGGCCGCCGTCGGGGCGCTGCACGCGGATGATCTCGGGGCGGAGGCGCTGGGCGAGCGGGGCGGTCACGGGCGCGGCTCATAGCACGGCGGCGGTGCGGTGGGCGAGGGTCGGGTCGAGGGTGGCCGCCAGACCTCAGGGCGAAAAGCCCGACAGCGCGTCGACACACGCGCCCTCCGGCACGCAGGCGCTGCCGGGACCGGCGGCCAGGCAGACCGCGCCCGGGCCGCACTCGGCGTCGTCGTGGCAGAGGATGATGCTGCAGAAGTTCGCCTCGGGCACGAAGGTCGCGAGGCAGAAGGTCGCCTCGCCGTTGTCCTCGCAGTCGCTGGCGCGCGCACAGGTCTCGCCGACGCCCAGCGCGTTGCCGGGCGCGTCGGGGAGGCGACAGCCGGCGCCGCCGATCCCGCTGCCTCCAACTTCGAGGGGCACGCCGTTTTCCCCGACGCAGCCGAGGAAGCCGCGCGCCGGGGTGTAGTAGCTGACGGCCGCGCACATCTCCTCGGGGAACTCGACGAGGTGGTCGGTGGGGTTGGTCCAGGCACAGGTCACCTCGACGCGATCGCCGGGCGAGAGCACGAGCGGCGGGTCGTAGAGCGCCACCTCGGCGTTGTTGCGGAGGGTGGCGCCGTCGTCCTCCTCGTAGAGGAGGCGCGGGCTGCCGGCGAGCGGCACGTGCGTGACGGTGAAGTGGGTGAGGAGCTCGTGGGCGTGGCCCATGAGGAGGTGGATCTGCATCGTCTCGTCGATGGTGCAGACCGCCTTGCGCTCGACGGTCGCGTTCGCGGGGATCTGGAAGGCGACGTCGCTGATGGCGAAGGTGTCGGTGATCGCGTAGCCGTCGTCGACGACCTCGAGGTCGACGGCGTCCATCACCCGCAGCGGCTCGAGGGTGGCGTTGATGTAGTGGGACTGAAGGACGAGCTGCTGGCCCGCCTCGACCTCGAGCGCGAGCCCCTCGGGGAAGGGATCGATGCCGATCCCGACGATGCGCAGGTTGAGCATGTCGTCGAGATCGCACTCGCGCGGCGAGGGATCGGCGGTGGGCTCGTCGCTGGCGAAGAGGGAGACGTGGTGGCCGCCGGGCATCTGCTGGGTCGCGAAGCGGCGCATGCGCAGGCGCGACTCGAGCGGGGCGCCGATCGGCGTGCAAAGGATGATCTCGCTCGCGGGTGGGATCTCGAGGATCGGGGAGTAGCGGCGGAGGTAGCCGGGCGGCGGGGGCGCGAAGCAGGCCTGCAGGCCCGCCTCGTCGGCGGCGTCGCAGCGCACGTAGTCGTCGAGCGGCTCGCGGTCGTTGGTCCAGGTGGCGCCGCCGCGGCGCGGGGCGCCGGCGTCGATCCAGTCGCGGATCGCCTGGCGCGCGTGGGTCCCGGGCCGCGACACGCCCGCGCGCGGCATCGGCGCGCCGTAGCCGCGGGCCTGGAGATCGGCGCCCGGGGTGAGCTTGGTCAGGAGGAAGCTGCGCTCGGGCTCGCCGGGGGCCACGCGCAGGAGGCCGTCGGCGGCGGCCGCGTCGTTGTCCGGTGAGGTGCCGACGAGCGCCGCGAAGGAGAGGTCCGCGTCGTCGAACGAGAGGCCCCCTGCCCCGGCGCCGGAGTGGCACACGGCGCCCGTGCAGGTGGTCGCGAAGATCTGCGCGTAGAGCTGATCGTAGCCGACGACCTCGGGCTCGAGGTCGGCGGCGTCGCCGCACCCGGCGAGGATCAGGCAGGCGGCGAGGAGCCGGCGCGTCATGGGCGGGCCTCCGGAGGGACGGGTGGAGAGAGCAGGTGGTGCGGAGGATAGATGCGCGCGGCGCAGGTGTCGAACCGCTTGCGGCGATCGGGTGAGCTGCTAAGACCGCGGACGGTTCGTGCTTCGCAAACAGGGAGGATGGCGGATGAACCAGTTCATGAAGGTCGCGCTGGCGCTCGGGATCGGCTGGTCGCTCGGCGCGGCCGGCTGCTCGAAGGACAAGGAGATGCCGGTCAGCCCCGCGCCGGTCGAAGGCGGAGCGCCCGCCGCCGACAAGGACGAGGCTCCCAAGGACGAGGCCAAGGCCGAAGAGGCTCCCAAGGACGAGGCCAAGGCCGAAGAGGCTCCCAAGGACGAGGCCAAGGCCGAGGAGGCTCCCAAGGAGGAGGCCAAGGCCGAGGAGGCGAAAGCACCGGACGTGGCCAGGCCCGAGGAGAACAAGCCCGCCGGCGCCCCCAAGAAGCTCACCTGGGAGGAGAAGCTCGCCGCGAGCACACCGCTGGCGGCCAACCCGGGACAGAAGCCCCTCGGCGACAAGACCCTGAGCGCCGAGCTCTGCAAGACGCCGGGCGAGGGCTTCCTCGCCGACAGCGCGTCGCGGGCGATCCAGGCGCTCGAGGTCCTCGGCGACAAGCTCGTCGTCGCCGACAAGGACGGCGTCCTGCACGGGTTCGTCGTCGGCACCGAGGGGGGCTGTACGCTGAGCGTCGACACCACTTTCGGCGAAGGCGGAAAGCTCTCGCTCGGCAAGAAGGTGACGAGCCTGTCCAAGAGCGACGACGGCACCCTGTTCGCGTCGACCGGCATGTTCGAGACCTTCGCGGTGAAGGACGGCAAGGTCCTCTACGCGTGCAAGGCGAGCGGGCACATGGAGGTTCACGCGAGCGGCAAGTGGGCGATCGTGCCCTGGGTCAACGCCACCGTCGAGATCGCCGAGCTGAGCGAGAGCGGCTGCACGCCGAGCGACTGGGTCTTGAAGGACCTGAGCAAGAACGACACGCGCCAGGGACCGTTCGAGAACATCAACACCTCGGCGGTGATCGGCGACGAGATCTACCTCGGCGCGATCACGGCCGAGGAGATCGAGGGTCGCAAGCCGCGCCTCATCGCGGTCTACGACAAGGCCGGCAAGGAGCTCCGCCGCTTCGGCAGCACCGCCAAGACCTTCGGCGACGACAGCTTCGGCTGGGTGCACGGGATCTCGGCCTGCGGCGGCGACAAGGTCTGCGCGGTCGACGGCAACTTCCGGCGCATGAGCGTGTGGGACAAGGAAGGCAAGTTCGTCGGGGCGGTGAAGCTGATGGAGCTCTTCGGGCTGGCCGGCGGCTCGGCATGGCACAACGACATCGCGCTGGCCAAGGACGGCGCGCTCTTCATCCCGGCGGCGCAGACGCGCGAGGGCGAGGGCCGCGTCGGCGAGGGGCTGATCTTCCGCGTGACGGGGCTATGACGTAGCGGTGGCCGGCGCCGCCATGAGGCGGCGCTGGCTCCGGATGAAGCGACGCAGGACCATGAGGCCGAGCGAGCCCTCGATGAACGAGGTCGCGGTGGTCGCGAAGAAGATCACCTCGGGGCCCCAGCCGAAGAGCGGGGTGAGCCAGAAGGTGACGACCGCGACCAGCCCGACGCGCAAGAACGCCGCCAGCATCGGGAAGAAGCTCTGGCCCATCGCCTGCATCATGAAGGCGGGGATGTAGGTCAGCGCGGCCGAGATGAGCATCGGCGCCGACCAGCGGAAGTAGGCGGTCGCGTGCGCGTGCTGGGCGTCGCCGCGGCCGGCGAGGTAGGCGAGGATCGGGGCGCCGAGGAAGACGAAGCCCATCGCGGCGGCGCCGAGCAGGAGGCCCCAGCGCATGGCGACGCGCGCCGTCTCGGAGACGCGGGCGATGTCGGCGGCGCCGAGGTTCTGGCCGGCCATGGCGGCGGCGGCCGAGGCGAGGGTCACGACCGGCAGCCACGCCTGCTGGAGGATACGGAAGCCGCCGCCGGCCGCGCCGGTCCAGTCGGGGCCGTGCGGCTTCATGCCGGCGAGCACGACGCCGAGCAGGACGAAGATCAGGAAGAACTGGATCCCGGCGGGCAGGCCGCGCGTGGCGATGCGCTCGAAGATCGTGCGCGTGAAGCGAGGCGGTCCCCAGGAGAGGTTGCGCTCTTCGGTCTGCACCGAGGGGCGCAGGCGCACGACGTAGATGATGCAGGCGACGACCTGCGCGATGACGGTGGCGTAGCCGGCGCCGGCGATCCCGAGGTCGAGCGCGAACATGAGGATCGGGTCGAGCGCGGCGTTGAGCGCGACCGAGAGCACCATGATGCGCATCGGGGTGACGACGTCGCCCGAGGCGCGCACGGCGGTCGAGAGCACGATGATGAGGAGCTGGAGGAGGAAGGTCGGGGCGTGCGCGATGAAGTACTCGACGCCCTGGCGGTAGACCTCGGGGTCGTCGGTGAAGGCGTCGACGTAGGCCTCGGCGCCGAGCACGGCGGCGACGGTGGTCAGGACGCCGAGCACGATCGCGAGCAGGGTGTAGGTCGTCAGCGCCGAGCGCGCCTCGAGGTAGTCGCCGCGCCCATAGGCCTGCGAGATGTCGGCCAGGCCGGTCTGGCCGAGCACCTGGCCGACGGCGAGGATGATGAAGAAGGCCTGGATGGTGATCGCCAGGCCGGAGACGGCGCGGTCGCCGAGCTCGGTGACGAAGACGAGGTTGACGATCGCGTAGGCCGACTGCAGCGTCATCGCGACGAGCATCGGCACCCAGAGCGAGCGCAGGTGCGTCGGGACCGGGCCCTGGGTCAGGTCGCGCGAAGCCAAGCGTGATCCGAGGAGGTGGGGCTCAAGCCGGCGTGCGCCTCAGGCGGCCGAACATCGCGATGGCGAGGAAGATGGCGGCGACGAGCACGAGGCCGCGACCGCCGAAGGCGAGCGCGATGGCGATGTCCTCTTCGGAGGAGAACGCGCCGGCGAGCCCGCCGACGGCGAGGCCGATGAGGGCGCCGCCGCCCAGGAAGGCCATGATCCCGTGCAGGATCCCGAGCGCGCCGGCGCCGGCGGCGAGGCCCCAGATCCCGGAGAGGAGCCAGGCGGTGGCGGGCAGGATGTTCGGCACGAGGGCGACGTAGGCGACGACCTCGCCCTCGAGGGCGACGACGCCGAAGAGCGCGAGCATGTAGAAGGTGAGGCCGGCCATGGCGATGAGGTGCAGCGTGCCGACGAGCGCGGCCACGCCGTTGGTGCGCGAGACGGCGCCGAACATGCCGAGGCCGACCAGCAGGTGGCCGACGGCCATGCCGATGGTGCCGCCGATGATCGGCCAGAGCTCTCCGGTCATGCCCTGAAGCGAGGACAGGATCGGCAGGCAGAGCCCGAGGACGGCGACGAGCGCGCCGATGCCGCCAAGCACGAGCAACGCGCCTCCGCCGCCGGGGGCGGCGCTGGTGGCGGCCGCGGGCGGAGGCTTCGTCGCGGCGGTGCGGACCTTGTCCGGCTTGGCGGGCTTGGCCGCCTTGGCGGGCTTGGCCGGAGGCGCGGCCGGAGCGGGCGCGGGCTCGGCGGGGGCCTCCTCCGCGTACGCGTGGGGGGCCGGCTCCTCGGCGTAGGCTTCTTCGGCCGCCGGCTCTTCGGCGTAGGCTTCTTCGGCGTAGGCTTCTTCGGCGTACGCTTCTTCTGCCGCCGGCTCTTCGGCGTAGGCCTCTTCGGCGTAGGCTTCTTCGGCCGCCGGCTCTTCGGCGTACGCTTCCTCGGCGGCCGGCTCCTCGGCGTAGGCGTCATCGCCCGCGACGTAGGCGGGCTCGGGCTCGGGCGTTGGGGCCTCGGCGCCGGGCTTGACCTTGGGCACGCCGGCCCGGCTCGCGGCGAGCTCGGCGTGGAGGCGCTTGAGCTGCTCGGCGCTCATCTGCACGGTGGCGTCGTTGGGCGCGTCGTCGTCGGCCATGTCGCGGTCCCTCCCGAAGATGCCACGGCTTAGCCGGGGCCCTGCAGATCGTCAATATCTCATCAGACCTTCACATCGCGCAGGTAGCTCGCGCGCGTCACCTCGCGCGTGATGGCGTCGGCCAGGCGCTCGACGTCGCCGTAGTTCTCCCAGTCGACCCGGATCACCGGGATGGTGTTGGCGATGTTGACGACGAACTCCTCGTAGGCGCGATAGAGGCGCTCGAGGTACTCGAGGGAGACGACGCGCTCGAAGCTGCGACCGCGGCGCGCGATGCGCGCATGGCACGCCTCGGGCGTGGCGTGCAGGTAGACGATGGCGGTCGGGCGGCACATGAAGTTGGCGAGGTTGCGATAGAGCGAAACGTAGGTCTCGTAGTCGCGCGGGTGCATGAGCTGCATGTCGACCAGCACGCGCGCGAAGATCGAGTCCTCGTAGATCGTGCGGTCCTGCACCGCGCCGCGCCCGCGCCAGATGATCTCCTGGTGCTGCTGGAAGCGGCGGTTCAGGAGGTAGACCTGCATGGCGAAGGACCAGCGCCCGGTGTCGGCGTAGAAGTCCTCGAGGTAGACGTTGTCCTCGAGCGGCTCGTGGTGGACCTCGAGGCCGAGGTGCGCGCCCAGCGCGTTGGCGAGCGTGGTCTTGCCGACCCCGATGAGGCCGGCGGTGCCGATGAAGGCCTTGGACAGGGCGACCTGGGGGTCGTGGGCTTCGGTGGCGGTCACGGTCATGCGGGCAGCTCCTCGCGGTGACCTCGCCCTCTTTCGGCGAGGCGGCGGATGCGGCTGACGATCTCGTCGATGATGGCGTCGCCCTCGGGGCCGGGCGACGCGTAGTCGAGGCGCTCGTTGTCGACCTTGAGCAGCGCGGTCTCCTCGAAGCGCGAGAAGAAGCGCTGATAGGCGCGCGCCAGGTCCTGCAAGTATTCGGGATCCATGTTCTTTTCGATGTCGCGCCCGCGCTGCGCGATGCGCCCGAGGAGCGTCGGCAGCGGCGCCGACAGGTAGACCACGACGTCGGGCTTGAGGATCTGCGTGGCCAGCGAGCGATAGACGCGCTCGTAGAGGGCGAGCTCCTGATCGGCGAGGGTGAGCTCGGCGAAGATCCGATCCTTGAAGAGGTGATAGTCGGCGAGCAGGTTCGGGCTGAAGAGGTCGGGCTGCATCAGCTCCTGCTGCTGCTTGAAGCGCGACATCAGGAAGAAGATCTGCGTCGAGAAGGCCCAGCGCTCGCGGTCTTCGTAGAAGCGCCCGAGGAAGGGGTTGTCCTCGAAGCTCTCGAGCACGACGCGCGCGGACAGGCGCTGGGCGAGTCGGTGCACGAGCGTCGTCTTGCCGACGCCGATCGGGCCCTCGACCGCGATGTAGAGCGGGCTCGCCATCACGACCTCAGGCTCCGCCGCCGAGCTGCTGGGATGCGCGCGCGCTCGGCGTGGCGCTCGGGTCGCCGATCAGCTCCTGCAGGCGGCGGCGGAAGTCGATCCAGTCGACGAGGTCGGTGAGGTAGTCCTTCTTCTCGGAGTCCCAGATCAGGACCGGGCAGAGGGTGAAGCGCGCGACCCAGTCCTCGTAGAGATCGTTGAGGTGCTTGAGGTACTCGGTCGGGATCGCCTGCTCGCTCGGGCGACCGCGCTGCTTGATGCGGCGGCGGATCGCGCGCACCGAGCAGCGCAGGTAGATCAGGAGATCGGGAGGCCGCAGCGCGAGCTTCATCGCGTCGTAGAGCTCGCTGTAGAGGCCGAAGTCGCGCTCGCCGATGAAGCCCGTGCGGTACAGGTTGCGCGCGAAGATCTCGGCGTCTTCGTAGATCGTCCGGTCGAGCACGATCGTGCCCGGCTCGGCGCCGAGGCCGAGGTGCAGACGGAACTTGTGCGTGAGGAAATAGAGCTGCGACTGGAAGGCGTAACCCTTCATGTCGCCGTAGAAGTCGTCGAGGTAGGGGTTGCCGACGAACGGCTCGTAGATCGCGCGCATGCCGTGACGCCGCTCGAGGAACTCCACGAGCGACGACTTGCCGGCGCCGATGTTGCCGGCCACGGCGATGAACTTCTGCACCACCCGCCCCTCCAACGCGCCGTGAGCCTCGCCCATCGAGGCCCGTGGCGCAAGGGCACCCGGCGTGCTAACGCTACGTCGCGATGCCGGAGCTCCCCGAGGTCGAGACCGTGCGCCGCGAGCTCGAGCCCTGGCTCGCGGGGCGCACCATCACGCGCGCGCGGCGGCTCGACGCGCCGCCCGGGCCGAAGTACCACGGCCTCGCCGCGGCCCGCGGCCGCACCATCCTCGCCGTCGGCCGGCGCGGCAAGTTCATCGTGATGCCGCTGTCGGGTGAGCGCGAGCTCGTCATCCACCTCGGCATGACCGGCGCGCTCACGCGCGAGCGCCCGCCCGACCACGCGCGCGTCGAGCTCACGCTCGACGAGGGGCACCTCTACTTCCGCGACCCGCGCCGCTTCGGCCGCTTCATGGTGCTCGCCCCGGGTGAGCGCACGCGCCTGCCGACGCTCGCCGCCATCGGCCCCGAGCCGCTCGATCCGAGCTTCACGCCCGCGCTCCTCGCCGCGGGTCTGTCCCGCTCGGCGGCGGCGATCAAGGCGGTGCTGCTCGGCCAGCGCGCGGTCGCCGGCGTCGGCAACATCTACGCCGACGAGGCGCTCTTCCGCGCGAGGATCCACCCCGAGACCCCGGCGAGCACCCTGACCAGGGCCCAGGTCACGCGCCTGCACGGCGCGATCGTGCATGTGCTCGAGGCTGGCCTGGCCGACGGCGGCACGACGCTATCCGACTATCGTCGCCTCGACGGCAGCGCCGGCGAGCACGCGCGCGCGCTCGTCGTCTACGGTCGCGCCGGCGAGCCCTGCGTGCGCTGCGAGCGCACGCTCGATCGGATCGTCATCGGCCAGCGCACGACCACCTTCTGCCCGCGCTGCCAGCGCGGATAGTGTCGAATGCTGCGCCGCGCGTCTGCGGCGTCGCCGCCCCCCCTCCTCGCTGCGGAGTACCCAACGTACACCTCGCTCGTCGGGGGCGCGGCTCCTTGCATCCATCGCGGCTCGCTATTCGACACCAGCCGCCCAGGGTTCAATCGGCCGGGCGGAGACGCGCGATGATGTCCGAGGTCGAGACGACGCCGATCAGGTGACGCTCCTCGTCGACGATGAAGACGCGGCCGATGCGCTTGTCGGCGAGCATGCGCACGATCTCGCTCGCCAGCGCCTCCGCGGGCGCGGTCGCCACGTGCGGGGTCATCACCTCGGCGACGCGCCGGGCCGGCGGCTTGTACTCGAGGTCGGGCGCCTCGTCGTCGGCGCCTCGCGTCTCGAGGGTCAGCGCCGCGCTCGCCACCGCGCGCTTGAGCCCGTAGATCCGCGCGAGATCGGTGCGCGAGAGCACGCCGACGACGCAGCGCTCGAGGTCGACCACCGGCACCGCCGAGAAGCGCGCCAGGAGCTCGGCCGCGGTCTCGAGCGGATCGGTCTCGAAGACCATCATCGGGCTCGGCGTCATGAGCTGGCGCGCGGTGCGCCCGCGCAGCACGAACGCGCTCTCGGCCACGCCTGGCTTGGGTGCTTCGGCCATCGCCTCACTCTCCATTGTCGAGCACGGCCTCGCGCACGCCGCAGAACGGCGCCCACGCGTGCTCGGTCTCGGTGTCGCTCGCGACGTCGCGCTGCGCACACGGCTCGTCCTCGGTCCACGGCTTCCACGCATCGGCCATGCCGATCTGCGCGGCGTAATCCGCGAAGACGCCGTAACCATTGTCGTTCTTGAACACGACCGGCTCGACGCACTGGCTGTCCGAGACGCGCTCCTCGTTGAGCTGCATCACGACGAGATACATGTCCGAGCTCGTGCTGTTCCAGCAGCAGGTCTTGGACTGGTTGTACTCGAGCTCGGCCAGCGCGTAGTCGTCGAGCACGCGATACATCTCGTCGGTCTCCTGCGGGCTCATGCCGAACTCGTCCTGCATCAGCACGTAGAGCTCGTCGAAGGCCTCCTCGCGGCGGGTGCGGTTGGCGCACGACGCGGGCTTGCTCCTGAGCGCCTGGCGCGCGACCTCGATGCGCTGCAGCAGCACGGCGCGCTCCTCCTCGGGCGAGAGCTCGCCCATCAGCGCGGCGAACTCGCCCGGGCGCTTGGCGATGGCGTCGAGATCGGCCGCGTCGACGAAGACCTCGCGATCACGCTGCGGCACGATGTTGTACCAGCGGCCGTTCTTCGAGACCGGCGTGCGCCAGCGCTTGAGGCCGCCGCCGAGCGCGGCGTAGCGGTCGCCGTCGAAGTTCTGCCCCTCGCCGCCGGTGAGCTCGGAGGTGAAGTAGGGCTTGGACAGGTTGGTGTCGTACCAGCGGCCCTGGATGCGCGGCATCGAGCCGAAGAAGGTGTCGATGGCGAGCTTGTCCTCGGCGAGGTGCTCGACGCGCGCGACGACGATGGTGTGGCCGATGCCGCGCTTCTGCCAGCGCTCGAGCAGCGTGTCGCCGGGGCGCACGGCGGCGGCGCGCAGGTTGAAGGTGTTCTGCGTGCTGGCGAGGTGGATCGAGCCGAAGTAGGTGAGGAGGCGCGTCAGGAAGTGGCCGACGCGCTTGTTCAGGAAGATCTCGTCGAAGTAGGCGCCGGAATAGGCGCCATCGCCGAGCAGCGCCGAGTTGTCGTCGTCCTTCTGCGAGGTGAGGAACTTCGAGCGCAGGCTCGAGTCGGTGGGCCAGCCGGCGACGATCTCGGCGTCGGACTTGCCGGCCATCTGCGCGGTGTAGTCCTTGTAGTCGGTACCGAACTTCGGGAAGCCCGAGATGCGCGCGCCCGAGGTGCCGACGATGCCGAAGTGACCGAAGTACATCGAGCCGCCGAAGCTCGCGTTGTACGCGGTCATATAGAAAGGAAGGCCATACCAGCTCGCGAAGGTGACGCGCAGGAACATCGTCATCTCCGCGCACTCGAGGCGCGGCGACTCGAGGGTCTTGCCCCACGGCGTCGACAGCCGATAGGTGTCGAAGCCATCGACGCCGCGGATCTTCTCGAGGCTGCCGACCCAGGCCGCGTACTTCTCGTCCCAGGTGAGCTCGGAGTCGGCCGGCCAGGCGATCCCGGGCGCCGCGTCGGTCTGGTACCAGCGGCGCGTGACCTTCCACACCTCCGAGGTCGACGAGAGCCCGGACTCGCGGGGTCCAGCGGCCCCATCGAAGCTGTCCGCCTTGGAGGCGGCGGAGTCGTCGACCCCGTAGAGGGGCTTGCCGTAGTCCTCGTCCAGGCTGGCGGTGGGCTCGCTCTCGGGCGCGTCGGAGGCGCACGCGGACAGGGTCGCCAGGGCGAGGCACGAGGCGAGGGTGGTGATCTGCAGGCTCGAACGCATGGGGTCCTCGGTGGGGTCGGCCGACCCCGGCGGATGGGGTGGCGCGCGTGTCTGTGCAAAGGCGATACCACATTTGTTCGCGCTTGGGGATGATAGCCGCATGAGTGAGCCTGGACCGGTGACGTTGGCGGAGGTGGCGGCGCTGCGCGAGCGCGTGCGCGCCGAGCGCTCGAAGAACGCCAAGATCGAGGCGATCGCCGAGGTGCTCGCGCGCGCGCCGGGCGAGGCGGGCACGCTGGCGGCCTGGCTCTGCGGCGACCTGCCGCAGGGCCGGATCGGGCTCGGCTGGGCGACGGTCGGCAAGGTCGCCGCGGAGGTCGAGGCGGGACCGGAGACCGCGGTCGAGCCCGGCGCCGGACTCACGGTGCGCGAGGTCGACCGGCGCTTCGCGGCGCTGGCCGGGGTCTCGGGCACCGGCTCGGCCGGGCGGCGCGCGGAGCTCCTGCGCGCGCTCCTGCAGGACGCAGGGCCAAGCGAGCGGCACTTCCTCGTGCACCTGATCCTGGGCGAGATGCGCCAGGGCGCGCTCGACGGCCTCGTGCTCGCCGCGGTGGCGCGGGCCTTCGCCGTGAGCGAGACGGCGGTGAGGCGCGCGGCGATGCTGACCGGCAGCCTGCCCGAGGTCGCGCGCCGCCTCGTCGCGGACGGCCCCGCAGCGCTCGCGCGCATCGGGCTCTCGCCGATGGTCCCGATCCAGCCGATGCTGGCCGACACCGCCGAGGACCTCGCCGCGCTCGAGCCGAGCCTCGCGGAGCTCCTCTTCGAGGCCAAGCTCGACGGCGCGCGCGTGCAGGCTCACCTGCGTGCGGGCGAGGTGCGCGTCTTCTCGCGCGCCCTCAACGACGTGACCACCGCCGTGCCCGAGGTGGTCGCCGAGCTCGCGCGTCTGCCGGTGCACGACGCCATCCTCGACGGCGAGGTGATCGCGCTCCGCCCCGACGGTCGCCCCCACCCCTTCCAGACGACGATGCGGCGCTTCGGTCGCAAGATCCATGACGCGGCGCTCGCGCAGACGCTGCCGCTGACGCCCTTCTGGTTCGATCTCCTGCGCGTCGACGCGACCGATCTGATCGATCGTCCGCTGGCCGAGCGCCGCGCGCGCCTGGGCGAGCTCCTGCCCGGCCGCCTCACGCCGAGCCAGCGGCCGACGACGCTCGCCGACGCGCAGGCGTTCCTCGACGAGGTGCTGGCGACCGGCCACGAGGGCCTCCTGTGCAAGCGGCTCGACTCCGCCTACAGCGCGGGTCAGCGCGGGTCGGCCTGGCTCAAGCTCAAGCCCGCGCACACCCTGGATCTGGTCGTCATCGCCGTCGAGGTCGGCTCGGGCCGGCGCGCGCGCTGGCTCTCCAACCTGCACCTGGCGGCGCGCGACGAGACCCCCGAAGGGGTGCGCTGGGTGATGCTCGGCAAGACCTTCAAGGGCATGAGCGACGCTCTGCTCGAGTGGCAGACCCGCGAGCTCGGCGCGCGCGAGCTCCGCCGCGACGGCCACGTCGTGCATGTGCGCCCCGAGCTGGTCGTCGAGATCGCCTACCAGGAGCTCGAGGCGAGCCCGCGCTACCCGGGCGGCGTGGCGCTGCGCTTCGCGCGCGTCAAGGGCTACCGCCCCGACAAGCGCCCCGAGCAGGCCGACACGCTCGCGACCGTGCGCGCGCTCTTCGAACGCCGATCGGGCTCGCGAAGAGGTGCGGGACCGGTGTAAGTTCCGCGCCATGATCGCGACCCGTTCGATCGTCTCTTCGTGTGTGCTCGGCCTCCTCACCCTGCCCGGCTGCGGCGACGACCCGCAGCGCGTCTCCAACCTGGTCGAGAACCGCGCGCCGCTGCCCGACGTGTTCTCGACCGACACCGTGGTCTTCGACACCGGCTCGCCGATCGACACGACACCCGCCGACACGAGCCCACCGCAGGACTCGATCGCACCCGACACGAGCCCGCCGCAGGACACGGTCGTCGCCGACACCGCCCCGCCCCAGGACACCGTCGTCGCCGACACCACCCCGCCCCAGGACACGAGCCCGCCCCAGGACACCGTCGTCGCCGACACCACCCCGCCCCAGGACACGAGCCCGCCCCAGGACACCGTCGTCGCCGACACCACCCCGCCCCAGGACGCGGGCCCCACCGGCCCCGTCGATCTCAACGTCGGCTTCATCGGCGGCGCCTGCGACAACGTCTCCGACTGCTCCTTCACCAACGCGATGTGCATGCCCGACAACGAAGGCTGGGAAAACGGCATGTGCACCCAGAGCTGCACCTCGACCTGCCCCGACCGCGACGGCCTCGCCGTGACCTTCTGCATCGACGGCGACAGCGTCGGCGAGTCCGGCGGCATGTGCGTGCAGAAGTGCGACCTCGCCAGGAGCCCGACCGGCTGCCGCGACGGCTACACCTGCGTCGACGAGCTGCGCTACAACACCGTGACGACCTCGTCCTGGACCTGCGTGCCCGGCGAGTTCGAAGGCTGCATCCAGACCCTTCAGCGCCTCGGCGTCGACTTCACCCTCCCCGGGGTCACCAACTTCGACAACGAGGGCGGCCAGATCTGCGACGTCTTCGAGCCGATCCGCGTCTCGGGCACCATCGACGGCGTGCAGTTCCACCCGTCCAATTTCACCAACGATCCCGCGCCCATGTACGTGCAATGCGGCGTGGCGCTCGCGCTCTGGGACATGGTGCAGCTCGCCAAGACCCGCGGCATCACCGACTTCGTGCACTACGGCACCTACAACTGCCGCTACATCTCGGGCACGACGACCTTGTCCGAGCACAGCTTCGCCAACGCGATCGACATCGCCGGCATCGAGGTCGCGGGCGGCGCGCGCTACACCCTGCTCGACCACTGGGAGGACGGCGATCCGACCCCCGACACCGTCGGCGGCGAGCTCCTCTTCTGGCTCGCACACGAGATGTACGAGCGCCGGACCTGGAACATCATCCTGACGCCCGAGTACAACGCGGCGCACGACAACCACTTCCACCTCGACATGACGCCGGGCAGTTGGTTCCTCTCGGAGTAGATCCTCAAAGGTACCGCTCACCCGCCATCGTCGTGCGAGTGCGCACGCCGCACCGCGTCGGGAGCGAAGGCGAGGAAGTGCTCGGGCGCAAAGCGCGTGCCGCGGCGCAGGTTGAAGCTGTGCCACGGCCGCCCCATCACGCGCCCGAGCGCGAGCACGCCCGGCTGCGCCGTGCCTCCCTTGATCGCCCGCGCGCCGCGCGTCACGAGCGAGCGCAGCGCCGCCAGATAGAGCGCACGCGCCAGACCGCGCCCGCGCCAATCCGGCGCCAGCACGAGCTCGAGGCCGCCGACCGGACCCCAGTAGGGGTTGTCGCGGTCGAGCTCGGCGCCGAGGTGTCCGACGACGAGGTCGCGCCGATCGACGATCGCGAACTGCCCCTCGCGATCGCGCAGCAGGTGATCGCGCAGCCGCCGAAGGTGGCTTGGGTACGCGCCGAACCAGCACCAGTCCGGCTCCGCGGAGAAGACCTCACGATGCAGCGCGACAACCGGGTCGGCGTGGCGCGTGGCGAGCGGCACGAGCGCGAGTCCGGCCTCGGCCAGGCGCGTCGCCGGCGCGGGTGCACGTGAGCCGCCGGTCAGCGCGTCCAGCGCGTGGGCCGGATCGCCCAGCTGGATCACCGAGTCGATCCCGAAGCCGCGCAGAGCGAGCTCCGCGAGCAGCGGTCCATCGTCGGCGCGGATCTCGATGAGAGTATCATCGTCGAGGCGCGCCGCGTGGCGATCGAGCGCGGCGAGGACCGGCGCCAGCGCCTCGGCGTCGCCCGGTTCGCGATCGACGAAGGCGATCACCACCGGGCCACCGAACCAGGCCTGGGGATCGCGGAAGATGACGACCTGCGCGATCGCATCGCCGCCGCGCACGACCGTACCGCCCCGGGCGATACGGACATGGGTGAGATCGAGCGCCCGCGCGCGCTCGTAGAAGGCGATGAGCCGCGCGCGCGCCCCGGGCCCGCCGAGGTAGCCCGGCGTGGCCGCGAGCGCCGCCTCGCGCAGGCGCACGAAGTCACCGCTCGCGTCGTCGTGCTTCATCTTGGTCAACAGCTCCCCGGGATGCGTATCGTTGGATAGCGACGCCGCGCTTGCAGTGCGCGAAGAGACGCGCCACCATCTTGCACGAATCTGGCATCGGCAGGGGGCCATGGCCACCATTCAGGACCGCAAGCATCGCCGCCTCGAGGAGCTCTCGGTGAGCGCGGCGCGCGCGTTCGTCGACTCCGGCCTGCACGGGATCGAGGCCGAGGTGGTCATCGCGCTCGACGTGTCGCCGGCGATGGCGCCGCTCTATGCCAGCGGCCTCCTGCAGGACGTCGCCTCGGCGCTCCTGGCGCTGGCGATGAAGTTCGACGACGACGGGGTGATGCCGGTGTGGTCCTTCGCGCGCGAGGCGCGCCACCTCGGCGAGATCAAACGCCAGGACTACGCGAGCTGGGTGCGCCACAACGTGCCCCTGCCGGCCGCGGTGGCGCCCCACAAGCGGGCGGCCGCCGCGCGCTTCGCCCCGCTGATCGACGCGATCGCCAGGCGCTTCTTCCCGCGCGAGTGGGCGCAAAAGGGCGAGCCGTCCCTGCACGAGCCACGCGCCGTGCCGCTCTTCGTGATCGTCGTCACCGCCGGCGACTGCGACGACGCTGCCGACACGATGGCCGCGCTCAGGCGCGCGAGCCACCTGCCGATCTTCTGGCAGTTCGCGGGGATCGCCCCGTCGGATGACGGTGGCGCGCGCCCCGCGCCCGCCGATGACCGCGAGCGATTCCGCTTCCTGCGCGGGCTCGACGCGCTCTCGGACACCGCCCGCGACTCGGTTGGCTTCTTCATGCCCGGCGACGCCGGCGACGCCGACGAGCTCTATCGCGGGCTCCTCAACGAGCTTCCGCGCTGGCTCGCGCTCGAGTCCGTCAGGGCGATGCTCTTGCCGAGCGAGCCGCCCGCCGCGCCGGACGACGGGCTCGATCGCCTGCTCCTCGCGCTGCCGCCGCACGAGGCCGCCCGCCGTGAACAGGCCCGCCAGGAGCGCGAGCGCCGCCGTGAACAGCGCGCGCGCATGGCGGCCCTCGAGCTCGAGCAGGCCGCCGCGTGGCCGACGATCCGCACCTCGTCGGAGACGGACTCGGCCGCCGACGACCCTCCGCTCGTACGCGCGCGCGGCGACAGCCAGGCGCGCCGCATGCAGGTCGGCACGCGCCCCTACATCACCGAGGACGGGATCCCGCCCGTCTTGCCCCCGCGCCGCCCGACCGTCAGCTTCGCGGCGATCGTCGAGCCGGCGCAGACCCCGAGCGAGAGCGAGGACGAGCACACGGTGGAGACCGCGATCGAGCGCCTCGCCCGGATCCGCGCGCGACGCAACGCGCGGCGCGCAGACTGAGGACGCGCCCCCGGTGAGCGACCTCCAGGACGTGCACGACCGCGGTTGGGCGGCGACCCTCGATCTGGCCTACGCGAGGTCCGGCGCGCGCACGGTGCCCACGCGGCGCGAGCACACCGGCCCGCTGTGTGTGCAGAAACACTTCGAGCCCGAGCCCACCCTCTGCGAGCACATCCTCGTGCACCCACCGGGTGGGATCGCGGCCGGCGATCGGCTCCGGATCGACGTCGTCGTCGGACCGGAGGCGCGGGTTCGCCTGACGACGCCCGGGGCCACACGCTGGTATCGCGGTGAGCATGGCGCCTCCCAGCACCTCGCCGCGACCGTCGCCGACGGGGCCTGCCTCGAGCTCCTCCCGCACCCCCACCTCGTGTTCGACGGCGCCCTCGCGACGAGCCACCTCACCGTCGCGCTCGCAGCGGACGCGACCTTCATCGGCTGGGACGTCGTCGGCCTCGGCCGCCCCGCCGGCGACCACCCCTTTGCCTCGGGGCGCTGGTCTTCGCGCCTCGAGCTCACGCGCGCCGGGCGCCTCGCCTATCACGACGCCCTCGATCTGCCCGCCGACTCGCCGTCGAGGAACTCGGCGCTCGGCCTCGCGGGACACGTCGCCTGGGGCACCGCGCTCTTCGTGGCACGCGCGGCTGGAGCCCCCCTCGTCGACGCCCTGCGCGGCGTGGCCGCGAACCTCTCGACCGGCGTCAGCCTGGTCGGCGAGGGCCTCGTCGCGGCCCGCGCGCTCGGCCCGGCCGAGGCGATCCACCAGTGGTTCATCGCGCTCTGGGAGGTCGCGCTCCCGGCGCTCACCGGGCGCGTCGCCCGCGCTCCACGGATCTGGAGGACCTGATGGAATTGACCCCGCGCGAGCGAGACAAGCTCCTCATCTTCACCGCCGGCCTGCTCGCCGAGCGCCGCAAGGCCCGCGGCCTCAAGCTCAACCACCCCGAGGCCGTCGCCTACATCTCGGCCGCCCTCCTCGAGGGTGCTCGCGACGGCCGCAGCGTTGCGGAGTTGATGCACTACGGCACCACGCTGCTCGGCCGGGACGACGTCATGGAGGGGGTCGCGGAGATGATCCCCGACATCCAGATCGAGGCGACCTTTCCCGACGGCACCAAGCTCGTCACCGTGCACAGCCCGATCATCTGATCCGCGAGCCCCGCCGTGTTTCGACGCGGTATCGGCGCCCCCCGCGCCGGTCGACTGCGCTTGACGGTCCGACCGCGACTCCCCGAAGGTGCACGTCCTGGCGACCGGAGGTTCGATGGACCCTGCTTCCCGCGACGTGCCCCGCCTCGTGCCCGGCGAGATCCTGACGGCCGACGACCTCGGCGACATCGCCATCAACGTCGGGCGCGTCCGGGTCACGCTCGCGGTCGCCAACACCGGCGACCGCCCCGTCCAGGTCGGCTCGCACTACCACTTCTTCGAGGTCAACGCCGCGCTCGACTTCAACCGCGCGATGGCGCGCGGCATGCGCCTCGACATCCCGGCGGGCACGGCCGTGCGCTTCGAGCCCGGCCAGACCCGCGAGGTGACGCTCGTCGCGCTCGCCGGCCGCCGCCACGTGCATGGCTTCCAGGGGCTCGTCATGGGCCCCGTCGACGAGTGAGGCGACATGTCCTGGGTAGACCGCCGCGCCTACGCGGAGATGTACGGCCCGACCACCGGCGACCGCGTCCGCCTCGCCGACACCGAGCTCTGGATCCGCGTCGAGGACGACCTCACGACCTACGGCGAGGAGGTCAAGTTCGGCGGCGGCAAGGTCATCCGCGACGGCATGGGGCAGTCGCAGCTCCCCGACGACGAGGTCGTCGACACGGTCATCACCAACGCCCTGGTGGTCGACCACTGGGCCATCCTCAAGTGCGACATCGGCATCAAGCACGGGCGCATCGTCGCGCTGGGCAAGGCGGGCAATCCCGACACCCAGCCCGGCGTCGACATCGCCATCGGCGCCGGCACCGAGGTCATCGCCGGCGAGGGTCTCATCGCGACCCCCGGCTTCGTCGACAGCCACATCCACTTCATCTGCCCACAACAGATCGAGGAGGCGCTGAGCTCCGGGATCACCACCATGATCGGCGGCGGCACGGGCCCCGCGACCGGGACCAATGCCACGACCTGCACGCCCGGCCGCTGGCACCTCGCGCGCATGCTCCAGGCCGTCGACGCCTTCCCGATGAACGTCGGGCTCCTCGGCAAGGGCAACGCGTCGATGCCCCGGCCGCTCGAGGAGCAGATCGTAGCGGGCGCCATGGGGCTCAAGCTCCACGAGGACTGGGGTACGACCCCCAAGGCGATCGACACCTGCCTGGCGGTCGCCGAGCGCTTCGACGTGCAGGTCGCCATCCACACCGACACCCTCAACGAGTCGGGCTTCGTCGAGGACACGGTCGCCGCCATCGCCGGCCGCGCCATCCACACCTACCACACCGAGGGCGCCGGCGGCGGCCACGCCCCGGACATCATCCAGGTCGCCTCGCTCCCGCACGTGCTGCCGAGCTCGACCAACCCGACGCGGCCCTACACGGTCAACACCGTCGACGAGCACCTCGACATGCTCATGGTCTGCCACCACCTCGACGCGGCCATCGCCGAGGACGTCGCCTTCGCCGAGAGCCGCATCCGCCGCGAGACGATCGCGGCCGAGGACATCCTGCACGACCTCGGAGTCTTCTCGATGATCGCGTCCGACTCGCAGGCGATGGGCCGGGTCGGCGAGGTCGTCATCCGCACGCTGCAGACCGCGCACAAGATGAAGGTCCAGCGCGGCGCGCTCCCCGAGGACCACGGCCACGGCGACGACAACTTCCGCGTGAAGCGCTACCTCGCCAAGATCGGCATCAACCCCGCGCTCACCCACGGCATCGCCCACGAGGTCGGCAGCCTCGAGCGCGGCAAGCTCGCCGACATCGTGCTCTGGAAGCCCGCCTTCTTCGGGGTCAAGCCGGCCCTGGTCCTCAAGGGTGGCGCCATCGCCTGGGCGCCGATGGGCGATCCCAACGCCTCGATCCCCACGCCGCAACCGGTGATCGGCCGGCCGATGTTCGCGGCCTTCGGCGGGGCGCGCCTCGCGACCAGCGTCACCTTCGTCAGCCAGGCCGCGCTCGAGGCGGGCATCGGCGACCGCCATGGGCTCGGCAAGCGCCTCGTCGCTTGTCGCGGCACCCGCACGCTGCGCAAGCGCGATCTCGTGCACAACGGCGCGACGCCCAGGATCGAGGTGGACCCGCAGAGCTATCGCGTCTTCGCGGACGGGGTCCACCTCGACTGCCTGCCGGCTCGCGTGCTGCCCATGGCGCAGCGCTACTTCCTCTTCTGAGGCCGTCCGAATCGCGACCCGCCAAGCAGAGCCAGGAGATCGCCATGCTCGCCTGCACACGCCTCGAACCCCGTGACGCCGACCTGCCGGAGGTCTGGCTCGACTTCGACGAGCGTCAGAAGCGCCGCCTGAAGACCACCGCGCACACCGCGTCCGGCGAGGTGCCGCTCGCCATCCAGCTCGAGCGCGTGGCGACGCCGCTCTGCGACGGCGAGGTGCTCGGTGACGCCGACGGCGCGCCACTCGTGAGGGTGCGCGCCCGTCCCGAGCCCCTCCTGCGCGCGGCGGGCCAGCCTGCGCAGCTCACCCGCGCGGCCTATCACCTCGGCAACCGCCACGCCCGGGTCGAGCTCGCCGACGGCGCGCTCATGACCCCCGCCGACCCGGTGATGGCGCAGATGCTCACGCAGCTCGGCCTCACCGTGGAGGCGGTCGAAGCACCGTTCTCGCCCGAGGTCGGCGCCTACCACCATCACGGCCATGGCCATGGCCACGACGAGCACCACCACCATGGCCACGGCCAGCCCAGGATCCACCGCTTCGTGCTGCGCCCATGAGCACGGCCGCCCTGCTCAGGCTCGCGAGCCCGGCCCTGCCGATCGGCGCCTTCGCCTGGTCGGGCGGGCTCGAGGGCGCGATCGAGGAGGGGCTCGTCACCCCGGCCACCGCCCCGCGCTGGCTCGAGGACGTGCTCCTGCTCGGCCACGCCCGCTGGGACGCACCCGTCCTCTGGCGCCTCCTGCACGAAGACGGCGCGGCCTTCGACGCGTGGAA
Organism: Deltaproteobacteria bacterium; assembly: GCA_011526585.1. Taxonomy (GTDB): domain Bacteria; phylum Myxococcota_A; class UBA9042; order PHBI01; family PHBI01; genus WYBB01. Next base: position 20,358 of record WYBB01000066.1, on the reverse strand, counting down.
CGCTCGCTATTTCGCGAGCCGCGAGACGCGCGAGCTCCGGCTCGAGACGACCCAGCTCGGCCTCGCGCTCACCCGCCTCCTCCGCGAGCTCGGCCACGACCTGCCGCCCGTCGAGTGCCCGACCCTCCCGGCGGCCTGGGCGCTCGCGTCACGTTGCTGGGACATCGCGCCACCCGACAGCCTCACGGCCTGGCTCGTCGCCACCCTCGAGGGCCAGCTCGCCGTCTTGCAGAAGGCGCTCCCGCTCGGCCAGACCGCCGCGCAGCGTCTCTTCTCCGCGCTCATGCCGACGCTCGAGGAGGCGCAGCGACTCGCGTGCGCCCTGCCGGACGCCGCGCTGAGCTCCTCGCTGCCCGGCCTCGCCCTGCTCTCGTCGCGCCACGAAACCCAGTACAGCCGCCTCTTTCGGAGCTGAGCGCGCGAGCTCCCGCCCCGGGAATCCCTTGTGAACGAGGACCCCAACATGACCCACCCCACCCTGCGCGTCGGCATCGGCGGCCCCGTCGGCTCCGGCAAGACGGCGCTCCTGCTCGCCCTGTGCCGCGCCCTCCGCGAACGATTGAACATCGCGGTCGTCACCAACGACATCTACACGCGCGAGGACGCCGAGTTCCTCGTCCGCCACGGGGCGCTGCCGGCCGAGCGCATCCTCGGCGTCGAGACCGGCGGCTGCCCCCACACCGCGATCCGCGAGGACGCGAGCATCAACCTCCAGGCGGTCGCCGAGCTCTGCGAGCGCTTCGATCGCCTCGATCTGGTCTTCGTCGAGTCGGGCGGCGACAACCTCGCGGCGACGTTCTCGCCCGAGCTCTCCGACGTCACGATCTACGTCATCGACGTGGCCGCCGGCGACAAGATCCCGCGCAAGGGCGGCCCGGGGATCGTCAAGAGCGATCTGCTCGTCATCAACAAGACCGATCTCGCGCCGCTGGTCGGCGCCGACCTCGGTGTCATGGCACACGACGCGGCCAGGATGCGCGGCGCCCGCCCCTTCGTCTTCACCAACCTCAAGACGGGCGACGGCCTCGGCGACGTCATCACCTTCCTCGAAGGTCAGCTCTGACCTCCGACGCCCCCTGTTTCCGGCGAGCAGGCCGAAGGCCGTGGCGAGCTGTCGGATCCGATCACGTGCGCCGGTCGCAGAGCTCCGCCAGGCGCGCGGCGTAGCGCTCGATCCGCCGCCGCCCGAGCCCGGGCACCTCGGACAGCGGCGTCTCGGGAAAGAAGGCGAGGTGCTCGAGCGCGACCAGCGGCAGGATCGCGGCGAGCCCCACCCCACGCGACGCCGCCTCGACGCGACGCCAGCTCTTGAGGCGCGCGAGCCGCGCCTTCACCGCCGGCCCCGGTGTGCCCTTGCGACGCTGCGCCGCCACGCCCGCGTGCATCGCGACGACGCGCTCGGATGGCACCGGCCCCGCCTCGCGCCCGCCCTCGTCGCTCAACGTGAGCGCGACCACGCGCCGCAGCGCCTCGAGGTCGGCGTGCACCAGGCGCGAATGAAAGCGCATCGCCGCCAGGCGCTCACCCGCGCGCTCGGGTGCGTGCGCGAGCTCGACGAGCTGCGCGTTGGTCAGGAGGCGCCCCGGCGGCACGTCGAGCTCCTTGGCCTTGAGGTCACGCCAGGTCACGAGCGCGCGCAGGAGCGTGAGCCCCTCGGGCGACAAGGTCGACGCCCCGGGGATCTTCTTGAAGCGTCGCGGGTCGGGCGTGTCGGGCAGCGCGCTCGAGCGCGGCGCGGGCGGCGCCGAGGCGAGCGCCAGCTCGTCCTCGAGATCGGCGGCGCGGATCCGTTCGCCGAGCACGCCGTGGAGCGCGCGCAGGTAGCGCACGTCGGCCAGCGCGTGGTCGATCAGATCGCTCGGCAGCGGCCGCTGGAGCCAGTCGACCGAGCGCGGCGCCGGCAACGCCACGCCGAGGAGCTCCGCCGTGAGCGCGCGCAGACCGGTCGCCGGCAGCCCGAGCAGGACGGCCGCCTGCTGCAGATCGAAGACCCGCGAGAAGCGCAGGTGCAGCTCGCGCTCGAGCGCCATGAGCGCGTACTCACCGCCGTGCACGATGAGCGGCGCGCCCGCGCCGAGAGCCCCGAGCGCGGCGGCGATCGGCTCGGGCCGGCGCCCCGACAGCGGCAGCGGATCGATCGCGACGAGCCGCCCGCCGACATCGAGCTGCACGAGGCAGATCCGCCGGCGATAGCTGCGCGTCGCGTTGAGCTCGAGCGACAGGCCGAGCCAGGCCGCGTTGGCGATCAGCTCACGCACCGCGGCGAGCGCGTGCTCGTCATCGACGAGCGCGATCGAATCGGGCAGCGGCGCGTTCCAAGCCATCGCGCCTGACCATCGCGGGATCGCCCGGCGCGGTCAATCCTCCCTTCGCGCGCACCCGCCGGCACCCGCGCCGCGCTCCGCCCCGCTTGAACCACCCGGTCGGATCGGCCATGCTGCGCGCGTCACGCGGAGGTCCGATGGCGCGCCCTGGCAGGTGGGGAAACGAGCGAGGCGCGGCGGTCCCGATGCGCCGCGCCCTCATGCCCGTCGTCGCGCTCGCCGTCCTCGTCGCGCGCCCCCCGACGGCATCCGCCGAGCTGCGCATCAGCGAGGTCATGCCCAACGGCACCGGCCAGAGCGAGCTCGACGAGTGGATCGAGATCATCAACCTCGGCCCTGACGCGATCGATCTCTCCGACTACCGCATCGGCGATGAAGAGACCCCGGGCGGCAGCGAGGCCTTCTACGCCTTCCCCGCCGCGACGCTGGCGCCGCTCGAGATCCTCGTCGTCGCGCGCAGCGCCGACGCCTTCCTCCAGACCTTCGGCGCGCCGCCGTCCGGCGCGCGTGTCTTTTCCCCCAACGGCGCCGAGCCCGCGCTCACCCTCACCAAGGACACCGCGCTCGGCACCGGCGACCTCGGCCTCTCCAACGGCACGTCCACCGCCGGCGACGAGGTCATCCTCCTGCGCAAGGTCGCCGACGCCCACTACGTCCTCGTCGACGCCCTCGCATACGGCGGCACCGGCGCCGTCACGACCTACACCCCGCCCGGCTCGACCCCGGTCACCTTCATCGACCAGCGCGTCACCCCCGTGCCCGCCGAGCTCGGCAGCCTCGCGCGCGTCTCCGCCCGCGTCGACACCGACCGCGCCGCCGACTGGCACACCCTCGCGACCGCCACCCCGGGCGCCGCCCCCCTCAACATCTGCGGCGACGCCACCCTCGAAGGCGACGAAGCCTGCGACGACGGCAACGCCGCCCCCGACGACGGCTGCGACGCCGACTGCCAGGTCGAGTGCGGCTACTCCTGTGCCGGCACCGGCCCCGCCTCGTGCGCCGAGGACTGCGGCGACGGCGACCTCGCCGGCCTCGAGGAGTGCGACGACGGCAACACCGTGCCCGGCGACGGCTGCGACGCCGCCTGCCGCATCGAGCCGGGCTTCGCCTGCGCCGACCCCACCCCGCTCTGCGACGGCGCCCGCGCCACCGACTCCGCCTGCGCGCTCGACCCCTGCCTCCTGCCGCTCGTCATCACCGAGGTGCACGCCGACGGCCTCACCGACCCCGACTCCGAGTGGCTCGAGCTCCACAACCCCGGCCCGCTCTCCATCGATCTGTCCCCGTGGAGCTTCGGCGATCAGGCCACCGCCGGCGCCACCACCGAAGGCATGATCCGCTTCGACCCCGGCATGGTCCTGCCCGCCGGCCACACCATCGTGCTCGCCCACTCCGGCCAGGTCTTCACCTCCGAATTCGGCCTCTCCCCCGACTACGAATACGGCCTCGACTCCACCTCGAGCGCGCCCTTTCTCGACCGCCCCTCCGACTTCGCCCCCAACACCAACATCCAGCTCGACAACGCCTCCGACCAGGTCCTCCTCGCCTGCGGCGGTCTCGTGCGCGCCATCCTGCGCTGGGGCCCCGCCGCCACCGCCGACACCGTGCCCGCCCCCAGCGCCGACTACGCCGCCGTCACCCCCGCCGCCGGCCCGCTCACCTTCGAGCGCCTCGCCCCCGCCGCCGCCGGCACCGCCGCCGACTGGGTCGTCTCCCGCTGCCCGACCCCCGGCGTCGCCTCCAACCCCAACCGCCCCCCCGAGGCTGCCTCCGCCCTCGTGCTCGTCCCCGCCGGCCTCCCCACGACCCTGTCCCTGCCCGCGCTCGACCCCGACGCCGACCCGCTCAGCTTCGCCCTCGACACCGCCGGCCTCTCCGGCTCGCTCGTCGACCTCGGCGACGGCACCGTCCGCTACACCCCGCCCGCCGGTCCCGGCCCGCTCTCGACCTCCTTCTTCTTCACCGCCGCCGACGCCTGCTCCACCTCGCAGCCCGCCCGCGTCGACCTCGTCGTCGGCCCCGCCGCCTGCGACCCCGCCCTGCCCTCGCTCGTGCTCACCGAGGTGCACGCCGACGCCCGCGTCGACCACGACGGCGAATGGTTCGAGCTCACCAACCCGACCACCGCCCCGATCGATCTCGGCTACCTGCGCCTCGGCGACGAGGAGTCCCCGGGCGGCAACGAGGGCATGGCCGTCTTCCGCCCCGGCACGGTCCTCGCCCCCGGTGACGCGCTCGTGATCGCTTTCTCCGCCACCGCCTTCCGCGCCGACTGGGACCTCTTCGCCGACCACGAGCACCACCGCGACTCCGACGGCCTCGCCAACGACCTGCCGCGCGCCACCACCTGGGCCTCGGGCACCATCCGCCTCGACAACAGCGACGACGGTGTGCTGCTCGTCGGCTGCGACGGCACCATCATCGACGCCGTCTACTGGGGCCGCGAGCCCGCCTCCGGCAGCCCCGCCGAGCCCGCCTGGACCCCGCACCTCATCCCACCCCCGCCCTGGGACGGGCTCGACGACGCCGGCCCGGCCACCCTCGCGCGCCGCGACCCCGCGCTCGACACCGACGGCGCCGCCGACTGGTATCGTGAGCGCTGCCCCACGCCCGGCCAGCCGCGCTCGAGCAACCGCGCCCCCATCGCCGTCGACGCCGCCTACGCGCTCGCCATGAACGCCACCCTCAGCGAGGTCTTCGACGCGAGCGACGCCGACTCCCCGACGCTCACCTTCTCGGCCACCGCCACCTCCGGCGTCGTCACCGTCACCGACCCCGCGACCGGCGCCTTCACCTTCCGCGCGCCCAGCGGCCAGACCGGCACCTTCACCCTCACCTTCGAGGCCGACGACGGCTGCGCCACCGCCACCGGCACCGTGCGCGTCTGCGTCGCCGCCGACCCGGCGACCTGCGACCTCACCTGCGCCCCCGGCCGCCCCGAGCTCTGCGACGGCAAGGACAACGACTGCGACCCGGCCACCGCCGACGGCTCCGGCGACCCCGCCGTCGGCCAGCCCTGCGACTCCCCGGCCGACGCCGACCTCTGCCCCGACGAGGTGCGCGTCTGCATCGCCGGCGCGCTCGCCTGCCCCAACGCCCCCGACGGCGACGCCCAGCGCGTCGAGGTCTGCGACCCGAGCAACGTCGACGAGGACTGCGACGGCGGCGCCGACGACGCCGACCCGCAGGCCAACGCCGCCAACAAGACCACCTTCTATCGCGACCTCGACGGCGACGGCCGCGGCCGCGCCGCCTCGACCCAGCTCCGCTGCGACGCCGGCGACGGCTTCGTCGCGCTCGGCGGCGACTGCGACGACGACTCCGCGCGCTGCGGCGCCGCCTGCAGCCCCGCGCTCGTCGAGTCGCGCGCGCTCGCCAACTGCGACGACGGCTTCGACAACGACTGCGACGGCGCCACCGACACGGACGCCGCTTGCGGCGACGAGATCCTCTGCTACTTCGATCGCGACGGCGACGGCTTCGGCCGCTTCGCCACCGAGATCATCATCACCGGCCCGGCCGCCGACCTCGGCTGCGCCGGCTACGACGACGGCGTCAACCCGCCCGGCTCGTGGGTCGCCAACGGCCTCGACTGCGACGACGACCCGGCCGCCTGCGGCGCCGCCTGTCACCCCGGCGCCACCGAGCTCTGCGACGGCAAGAACAACGACTGCGATCCGACGACCGCCGACGGCACCGGCGACCCCGGCGTCGCGGTCGCCTGCGACTCCGACGCCGACGGCGATCGCTGCCTCGACGATCGCACCGCCTGCCAGTCCGGCCGCATCGCCTGCGTCAACGTCGCCGCCACCGACCCCGCGCAGGTCGAGGTCTGCGACCCGCTCGACCGCGACGAGGACTGTGACGGCGGCGCCGACGACCTCGACCCCGACGGCGTGCCCGCCTCCGCGCCGACCTGGTACGCCGACCGCGACGGCGACACCTTCGGCGATCCCGCGACCGCCGTCGTCTCGTGCGAGGCGCCGCCCGCTCACGTGCAGAATGGCGACGACTGCGACGACGACCCCGCCGCCTGCGGCGCCGCCTGCCACCCCGGTCGCCTCGACCTCTGCGACGGCCACGACAACGACTGCAACGCCGCCACCCCCGACGGCGCCGGCGACCCGGCGATCGGGATCGCCTGCGACGCCGACGCCGACGCCGACCTCTGCCTCGACGAGATCACCGTGTGTATCGCCGGCCGCCCGAGCTGCCCCAACGACCCCGAGGGCGACGGCAGCCGCGTCGAGCTCTGCGACCCGGCCGACCGCGACGAGGACTGCGACGGCGGCGCCGACGACCTCGACCCGCAGGGCGCCCCCTCCAACGCCATGACGTATTATGAAGACCGCGATCAGGACGGCTACGGCGACCCCGCCACCGTGCTCGTCGCTTGCGACCCGCCCGCCGGCTGGGTCGCGCGCGGCGACGACTGCGACGACGACCCCAACGCCTGCGGCCCCGCCTGCCACCCAGGCCGCGACGAGACCCCGGCCGCCGGCCTCTGCGCCGACGGCTTCGACAACGACTGCGACACCCTCGTCGACACCGATCCCGGCTGCGCCGGCGGCGCCCGCTGCTACGCCGACCGCGACCAGGACGGCTACGGCGACGACACGACCTTCACCACCATCGCGCCCTCCGACCTGCCCGCGGGCGGCTGCGCCGCCTGGCTCGACGGCACCAACCCCGCCGGCTTCTGGACCGACGTGCCAGGCGACTGCGGCGACCACGATCCCGACATGAACCCCGAGGCGCGCGATCTGCCCGGCAACGACCTCGACGAGGACTGCGACGGCGCCGTCATGTGCTGGGTCGACGTCGACAACGACAACTACGCGCGCGACGACGCGCCCGAGGCCCCCGCCGCCCCCGGCCAGACCTGCGCCGAGACCTTCCACCGCGCCGCCCTGCGCGGCGACTGCGAGGACGATCCCGACGGCTGCGGCGCCGCCTGCAGCCCGGTGGCGATCGAGCTCTGCGACGCCTTCGACAACGACTGCGACGGCCGCACCGACGAGGGCGATCTCGCTTGCGACACACCGCCGACCGGCGTGATCGGCGGCGGCGAGGGCTGCCATGGCGGTGGAGGGCCCACCCCGCTCATCGTGCTCGCGCTCGTCGCGCTCACGTCCGTGTCCACCCACCACCGCGCGCGGCGTCGTCGCTGATGTCGAGCGTGATGATCGTCGGCGGCGGCGGCAAGGTGCACGCCCTGGCCGTCGCGCTCAGGCGCAGCGCCTCGGTCGACCGCGTCGTCATCGCGCCGGGCACGACCGCGCTCGAGGCGCTCGGCTTCGAGACCGCGCCGGTCGCCAGCCAGGACCTCGCCGGCCTCGTCGAGTACGCCGAGATGGAGGCGATCGACCTCACCGTCGTCGGGCCCAACACGCCGCTCGTCGACGGCATCGTCGATCGTTTCCGCCAGGCCGAGCTCCCGATCTGCGGCCCCGAGCAGGCCGCCGCGCGCCTCGAGGGCTCCAAGGTCTGGGCGCGCCTCCTGATGGGCCGGGTCGGCGTGCCGACGCCGCGCTTCGCCGTGGTCGACGACGCCGAGCGTGCGCTCCACCTCGCGCGCACCCGCTGGTGGGCACGCGTCTTCAAGGCCGACGGCCCCGCCTACGACAAAGGCGTGCGCGTGACGCAGCGCGCCAGCGAGGCCGAAGACGCGCTCGAGGCGATCCTCGTCGACAACGTCTACGGCCTCGAGTCCAAGCGCATCGTCGTCGAGGAGCGCCTCGACGGCGACGAGGCGACCATCGTCTACTTCACCGACGGCGAGCACCTCGCCTGCCTCGGCCACGTGCTCAACTACCCGCGCCTCGGCGAAGGCAACACCGGCCCACCGACGCGCGGCATGGGCCAGGTCGCGCCCTGCCCGCTCATCGACGAGGTCGTGCTCGACAAGGTCCGCGTGCACGCGCTCGAGCCGGTGCTCGCCACGCTCCGCCAGATGGGCACGCCGATCACCGGCGCGCTCTCGGTCGACCTGATGATGGTGCACGGCGAGCCCTACGTCATCGACTACAACGTGCGCTTCGGCGACCCGGTCACCCAGACCCTCTTCGCCTCCCTCGAGGGCGATCTCTTCCAGGTCCTCGACGCCTGCCGCCGCGGCGACGGCCTCGCCAACGCGATGGCCGGACTCCGGCGCGACGCGCGCCCGACCGTCGCGCTCGAGCTCGTCTGCGAGGGCTACCCGACCCGCATGGTGCGCGGCGATCGCATCACGCTCTCGCCCGAGCTCGACGCCGCCCTGTGCGAGCCCTCCACCGCCCTCGCCGTCTACGTCGACGGCGTGCGCCACACCCCCGAGCTCGGCTTCGTGACGACCGGCGGCCGCGCGCTGACGATCGTCACCACCGCCGACACGCTCGCCGCCGCGCGCGAGCGCGCCTACCGCGCCGCCTCCGGCGTCACCTTTCGCGGCATGCACCTCAGACACGACATCGCGGCCTGACCCGCAAGCGTCGTGTCGTCCCACGCGCCCTCAGGAATTCCTCCCATATCAGGAGGAGCGCCCTGCGAAAGACGCCACGATTACCCAATATTTCCGAAGCAATACCAGCATCCCCGGCGCTGGCACACCCCTTGGAAACGCCCTGACCATGCCGCCACCCGACACCGCGCGGCGATGCATTCCATCCAAGGAGCACGCCCTCATGAAGCGCCTCACCCCGACCGCCCTCACCTCCCTCACCTCCCTCGTCGTCTTCGCGTCGTCCTCCGCGGCGCTCGCCGCCGACGACCAGCTCCTCGCCGGGGTCACCCGCTACGAGAGCACGGTCGCCTTCACCACCCCCGAGTCGCTCGGATCGGATCGCCACGTCGACGACGCCCTCGCCAACCTCGACCAGTGCATCAGCGCGGTCGACGCCGCGCTCGCCGCCGGCCTGAACGCAGAGCTCGAGGTGCGCGTGCACGACTCGAAGATCTACGGCGCGCAAGGCCGCAAGCACCACGAGCCCGGCCGCCTCGAGGAGCACTTCGCCCCCCTCGGCGCGGTGCGCGCCGCCTGCCTCGACATGCGCGTGCGCGTCGGCGTCGTGCAGGTGAAGGCCGCCGTCGATGAAGCCCACACGATGGAGCAAGCGCTGCGCGCCGGCTCGCTCTCCAAGGACGACGCGGTGATCGCGCGCCTGCACGCCGACCGCTGCAGGAAGGCCGTCGAGACCGCCTTCGCGCGCAAGATCGACGCCGACGCCCGGCTCGCGACCCGCTACGGCGAGATGAGCCTCGGCGAGGTCGAGGCCAGGGGCTGCGCGCCGATCGCCGCGCTCATCGAGGAGGCCAACGCCGCCGCCGACGCGCAGTTCGCGCCGTGGAGGCAGGCGCTCTCGGGCGACAAGCTCGCGACCTTCCTCGACAAGAACATGATCCACTTCCGCGTCTACACGCGCGGCGGCAAGGAGCTGACCACCCCCGCCGCCTTCGCCCGCGCCGATCTCTGGTTCGAGCACCTGCGCTCCGACCACCCGCAGCGCTGGGCGATGAAGCGCTTCCAGTTCCGGGGTGACAAGCTCGTCGGCACGCGCGTCGTCACCGGCGCCGGTCGCGTCGTGCCCTCCTCCGCCTATCGCTGAGATCGCCCGGCGGCCCGGCGCGTGCCCGCGACTGTCACGGACAGGCGTTGGCCGCGCCCGGCGTCGGCACCTCGACGATCTTGAAGTCGACGTTGTTGTCGTTGGTATCGCTGCCGTTGGGGCAACGCGCCGTCGCCTTGTTCGGCTCGAGGTTGTCCTCGCCCGCGGCCAGGCCGGTGCCCTCGGCGTACGCGAGGATCGCGCCGGAGGTTTCCGCCGGCACCTCGTAGAGCAGCGCGTCGATCACCAGGCCGCCGCCGACCGTCGTGAGGCGCACGCCGTCGGTGCCGCCGTTCTGGATGTTGTCGACCTCCTTGGCGAAGGGCACGACGGTCGCGCCGCCCCCCACCGTGACCGCGCCGGCCGCGATCACCGCGTAGCCGCCCGCCGCGATCGTGCCGGAGAGGACGAGCGTCGTGTAGGTCGTCGGCGTCGCGGCGCCACCATTGATCAGCTCGAGCTGGTAGCCGGCCAGATCGACCGCGCTCGCGCCGGGGTTGTAGAGCTCGACGAACTCGAGCGTGTCGTTGCCCGGCTGGTCGTAGTCCAGCTCGTTGATCACGAGCGAGGCGAGCCCGGCGAAGCCCTCGAAGGTGCGCGCCGTGCCCTGCGCGATCACCGGTCGGTCGGCGACGTCGGTGACGCTCTCGGCGATCGTCACGGTGTAGCTCACGCCCGGGGTCTGCGCCGAGGTCGTCAGCGTCACGGTGTTGCCGCTCGCGACCGCCGCCGACACGGTGAGCCCGTTGTCGATCGTGAACTGGCTCGCGGCGTCGGTGATCGAGGCCGGGTCGACGGGCTTGTCGAACGAGAGCACGACGGAGGTCGGGCTCGCGGCCGCGGCGGTCAGGAGCTCCGGCCCGTTGCACACGGCGAGGATGTCGAGCTCGTCATAGACCGAGGGCTGCGTCTGCGAGAAGGTCCCGTCCGACGAGCGGAAGCGCCAGATCACGCCACGATAGAGCGCGATCAGGCAGCCGCGCGACAGCGCCAGCGACTGCACCACCGTCGCGGGCAGCCTCACCCGGAGCCCATCGCTCGCGCTCGTGACCCCGTCGGTGACGATCTGCGCCGAGACGTAGCCCTGACCGGCGCCGCCGAAGTCCGACACGATCTCCGCCTCGAGCTCGATATGCTCGGACTGCAGCGCGTCGTAGCCGCCGACGAGATCGACACCCGTCACGTCCTGGACCAGGAGATCGGCGTCACCGCCTCCGGCCTGCACTTCCAGATCGGTGAAGCCCGCGATCATCACGACGCCGCTGACGACCGCGATCTCGGTCGTGCGCAGGGTGACGATGTCGTTGCGCACGATCGGCGCCGCGCCGCGGTGCACGACGAAGATCGCCGGCCCGCTCGCCTCGTCCTGGATGAAGAAGCCCGGCGCGTCGTTGCCGATCTCCGGCCGGGTCGCGGTCACCGTCGCGTCCTCGACGAGGATGCTCACCGCGATCGGCTCGCTCGAGCCGGCGGCGAGGTCGATGAGCGCCTGGATCTGCGCCGAGGTCCCCTCCGGCTGCACGATCTCGACCTCGGTCGGGCCGGTGTCCCCCGGCGTCGTGTCGGCCGGGGTCGTGTCGGCGGGCTCGGTGTCGGCCGGCTCGGTGTCGGCCGGGGTCGTGTCAGCCGGCTCGGTGTCGGCCGGCTCGGTATCGGCCGGCTCGGTGTCGGCCGGGGTCGTGTCCGGTGCCGTCGTCTCGGCCGGCTCGGTGTCGGCCGGGGTCGTGTCCGGTGTGCTCGTCTCGACCTCGGACCCGGTGTCGGCCGGGGTCGTGTCCGGCGTGCTCGTGTCGCTGCCGTCCGGGTTGAACACGGTGTCCTGCGTCGTATCGGCGGGACCGGTGGTGGCGTCGTCCCCGCACGCGGCGAGGATCACGGCAATCGGAAGGGTGGACCAGAGCCTGCGCATCACGTACCTCCGAGCGCGCTTTCGGCCATCGAGCCCCGGGTGTCAAGCCCCGATTCAGCCCGCCTCGAACCGGGTTCCCGACCACCCGCGGCGTTACCCGGCCGGTCGACGCTGATTGCGCGAGACGCCCGCGCCCGCTACTCTCGCTCGAAGGTCGTTCCCGAGGGCACCCTCCATGTCCAGATCCATCCTTGCGCTCGCATTCCTCCTGCCGCCGATCGTCGCGGGCCTCGCCTCCTGCGGCGACGACTCGGCGACAGGCACCGTCGAGGACGCCACGCTCGAGCTCGACACCCTCGTCGACTCGGTCATCGAGATCATCTCCTTCGACACACAGGAGACCGAGACCCCGACCCCGCCCGAAGACACGGGCGGCGCGCTCCCCGACGGCACGTCCCCGCCCGAGGACACCGCGGTGACCCCCGACGGCCAGGACGGCTGCCGCACCTTCGGCTGCCCGTGCAACTCCAACGCCGACTGCCTCGACGAGTTCTGCATCGAGAGCGCCGACGGCCAGGTCTGCACGCGCACCTGCATCGCCGACTGCCCGGCCGACTTCGACTGCCTCTCGGTGACCTCGTTCGGCGCCGACCCGGTCAGCGTCTGCGTGCCGCGCCACACGCGTCTTTGCCGCCCCTGCCGCGCCGACGCCGAGTGCGACGACCCCGGCGATCCCTTCCCCGCCTACTGCCTGGCCTCCCCCGACGACGACCCGCCCGGCGCGACCGGGCGCTTCTGCGGCTCGAGCTGCGCCAACCGCGCCTGCCCCGAGGGCTACGCCTGCGAGGACGTCGCGCTCATGGGCGGCGGCAACGCGCGCCAGTGCGTGCCGGTCGCCGGCGAGTGCGCGTGCCGGCCCGCGTGGAGCGACCTCGGCTACTCGACCGACTGCCTGGTCAGCAACACCTTCGGGAGCTGCGACGGGACCCGCAGCTGCACCGCCAACGGGCTCTCGCCGTGCCTTGGCCAGCAGGCGACGCCCGAGATCTGCGACGGCGCCGACAACGACTGCGACGAGCTCGTCGACAACCTCGCCGAGACCCCCTGCATGGTGCAGAACCAGTTCGGCCAGTGCCCCGGCCAGCTCGGCTGCGAGGACGACGCGCCGAAGTGCCTCGGCCCCGAGCCGCTGGCCGAGAGCTGCAACGGCCTCGACGACGACTGCGACGGCCAGACCGACGAGAGCACCTGCAACGACGACCTCGCCTGCACGACCGACACCTGCGCCGCGCCCAACCAGTGCCAGAACGCGCTCGTCGCCGGCAACTGCCTCGTCAACGGCGCCTGCTACGCCACCGGGCAGTTCAACCCGCTCAACGCCTGCGAGGTCTGCGATCCGGCCAAGTCGACGGCATCGTTCTCACAGGCCGCCAACACCTGCGTCATCAACGGCCAGTGCTACCCGGCCAACGCGACCAACCCCGAAAACGCCTGCCAGATCTGCCTGCCCGGCCAGTCGGCAACCGCCTGGAGCACCGCCTCGAACACCTGCCAGATCGGCGGCGCCTGCTACGCGGCCAACCAGGCCAACCCATTGAATCCCTGTGAGATCTGCAGCCCCGTCTCCTCGACGACCGCCTGGACCCAGGCGCTCAACACCTGCAACATCCAGGGCCAGTGCTACGCCGCCGGCGTCAAGAACCCACAGAACGAGTGCCTGATCTGCGACCCCACCAAGAGCGCCACCGGCTGGTCCAACGCCCCGGTCACCCAGGCCTGCGACGACGCCAACGCCTGCTCCGCGACGAGCTTCTGCGACGGCACCGGCGCCTGCGAAGGCGACACGAGCTGCAACGACGGCATCGCCTGCACCCGCGACATCTGCGACTCCCGCTCCGGCTGCCGCAACGACGAGGTCGAGACCGGCTTCTGCCGGATCAATGGTGTGTGCTACACCGACAACACCGCCAACCCCGAGAACCCCTGCCAGCGCTGCGCCCCTGCGACCAGCCAGACCGCGTGGAGTCCCCAGCCTACGACGGTCTCCTGCTCGGACGACAACCTCTGCACGCAGGGCGACGCCTGCGACGGCGCCGGCGCCTGCAAGCCCGGCACCGGCTGCAACGACGGCCTCTCCTGCACGACCGACACCTGCAACCCCGCGACCGGCTGCACCTTCCCGACGAGCGACGGCTTCTGTCGCATCAACGACGGCTGCTACGCCGACAACGCCACCCGCGGCGGCTCCGGCGTCGACGTCTGCTACGAGTGTGAGCCGAGCGAGAGCCAGTCCGCGTGGACCTTCAAGACCAACAAGGCCTGCAACGACAACGACGCATGCTCGAACAACGACAAGTGCACGAACAATGCGTGCGTCGGGACGCCGATCGTCGATTCGTACGATGCCAATGGGTTGAACAACACGCGTGCCACTGCGGACTACCTGGGCAAGGAGTTGCGGGCAGATTTCGACAACTGGCACGAGTTTACCGCGAGTCTGTACGGACCGGGCGACGAGGACTGGTACACGTACAGAGCGAACGACGATGGAGCGTCTCAGGTCCAGCCCTTCCCTGACGTGAAACTGCAAGGTATCCCAGCCAACATGAACTACCAGCTCTGTGTGTGGTGGGACTGCGATGATCCGGGCAGTGGCGAGCAGGTCGACTGTCAAGCGGGTTCTCCCGCCACGGCGCTGGATGGCCACAAGGGCTGCTGCAGTTCGAATCCAGGCTCGGCCTCCGAGCACGTCAAGATCAAGGCGGGATGTGACAACGCCACCGTCTTCGACGACGACGTCGGAACCGTCATCATCCGCGTCTACAACGCGACGAACAACTGGACCTGCAGCAACTACACCCTGCTCTGGGGTGAGGACTGACCGGCGTCAAGAAGAATGAACCTCGAACCTGCAGACCGGTGTCGATTCACTCGCAAACCAGGCCGTTCTCCGAGTTCAGGTGCGCGATGTACCCGGCGTAATCGTCCTCCGCTGGCGAGATCGTGATTCGATTGTGAATCCCAACGATCACGGGGGCTCGGACATAACCACCAATCCAAGTCCCTCCGCCCGAACCGGAGATGACGTGGACCGGAGGGGCGATCCGTACCTGGGCCGCATTTGCGGAGGGAACGGCAAGATACTCGAGCAAATTGAGCAGCACCGAGCTCTCCCCCTGTCGAATCCGCAAGAAGTGGGAACGAAGTGATGGATCTTCGGTTTCGACGATCTCACCATCGGGCTCGACAGCCGAAATTCCGAGTCCCACCCATGACGTGTGCTCCTGCGCCTCTGAAACGGCGCCGACGGCCTCCAGACTCCCCGCGACCAGGTCCCTGAGACTCGCCGACTGGTTTGTGAACGAGGACGATACAGCGACAACACCCGATGGATAGCCGTAGGAGTCAGGTCCAAGTTGGCTGACGACCACGGGATTGGCAGTCGTCGGTGTTCGCATGAAGAACCTGCCCGTGCTGAAAAACATCGCGGAGTACCCCTCTCCAGACCGCCGGAGGGAGATCGGCAGCACCGAACCACGCGAATCGTCGGGATAGAAGTGGAAGTAGTCACTCGCTGGCAGTCCGCCCGTAGCGTCGATGTGAATACCGAACGCACCGGCTTCACCCAAGTCGCCGGGGATCCTCAGCGCCGGTACTCCCCCGAGGAAAGTCGCCGTCGCATGTGAGGCCCATCCGGCAACCAGGAGCGCCGCACCATCCTCCCGAATGCTCCTCACACTCGAGAATCCGAAGCCTTCCGTCCCAGTCTCGGGGTCGAGGAGTAGCCTCCAGACGAGTTGTCCTGCAATCGTGCGTCGCTCCACGACGGTCAGAACACGATCACCACGCTCCGGATGCAGAGCAACGACCTCGGAGCCGCCTCCATCATCGACTACCTCCAGCAGCACCCCGGACCGAACAGGGAGACTCACGACCCACGAGCCGTCCGAGAGCGGCGTCAGGGTCGAGATTCGCAACGCTTGATCGGCACCAGCGTTCAGATACTGAGTCGCGTTGCGGACCTCCCCATCCTTTGACGTTCGGATCACGGTCACGCCGCCCTTGACCTCGAAGCCGTTCGGACTGACTCCGAGCTGCCGCCCATCCATGGTCTCGAAGGGAACCAGGAATGTGAGCGCCATCGCCAGTGAACCATCGATCAGCTCAGCAAACCCTCCGGTGGAGGTAAGCAGGAACTCCTTGGGGGGTGCGTCGGTCCATGCGATGTTCATGGGCCCTGGGAACCACCAGGGGGTCAAGTCGATAAGCACGATCGCTTCAGTAGCGCCCACGGGCAGGTCATGACGCGTCTCGCCACCATCATGATCCTTGAGCGTCAACGTGGAGCCCCTGGCCGAGGCGAGTGCCCAGAGCTCGCTGGTCCGAGTCTGGGTCATTCCCAGCACGAATGCATCATCTCCCGTCGAGAGACTCAGAGCCCAGTCTCCGTTCGCATCCGTCGGGACGCCGGTCCCCGTGCAGAGGCCTGACTGACATGAAGATGATGGCGTGCACGGATCATCATCGACACACGTCGTTCCTTCCGGCTTCGTGAGCCGTGTGCACTCGCCGGTGCTTGCGTCACACGATCCTGTGAGCTCGCATTCACCGTTCGCCTCGCACACCACCTCCACCCCGACGCAGCCCCCCGCCTCGCACCGGTCCTCCTCGGTGCACAGCATGCCGTCGTCGCATGGCGTCGTGTCCGGCTTGCGCGGCTCGGTGCACCGTCCGCTCTGCGGGTCACACACGCCCGCGTCGTGGCACTGGTCCTTGGCGACGCACACGACCGCCTCGCCCGCGCACACGCCCTCGGCACATCCGTCGCCCGTGGTGCACGCATCGCCGTCATCGCAGCCGATCCCGCTCAGCGGTACGTCGCTGCACTCGCCGGTCCGGCTGTCGCACTCCCCGGCGTCGTGGCAGTCGTCGAGGGCCTCACAGACCACCGCCACCCCGACGCACGCGCCGCCGTCGCAGACGTCGCCCTCGGTGCAGAGATCGCCGTCGTCACAGGACTCGCCGGTCAGCGCCTCCTCCACGCAGACCCCACCCTGGCAGACCCCGGCCCGGCAGACGCCGACCAGGTGCGAGCAGCCCTCGTCGCCTTCGCACTCGGGCTCTACCACCTCGCTCGCCGTGTCGGCGATCGACGTATCCACGGAGACCTCGGCCTCTTCGTCCGCGGTGTCCACGACCTCCGCATCGACGGAGACCTCGACCTCGCCCGCCGTGTCCGCGATCGACGTGTCCACGGAGACCTCGGCCTCACCGGCCGTGTCTTCAATCGACGTATCCGCCGAGACCTCGACCTCCTGGTCCACGGTATCCGCGACCGACGAGTCCACCGCCACCTCGGTCTCGACCGCCGCGTCTTCGCCCGTCGCGTCCGCCTCACCCTCGGCCGAATCACCCGCGCCGTCCTGCACCTCGCCCACCGCGGGCGGATCCGGGAAGCACCCGAGCATCGAGACCAGACAGCCCACCAGCGCAAGCGACGCGCGTTCCATGCTTCCCCTCCCCGTGTCTGCCGACTATCCGCATCCCCGTCCGCGGCGTCAATCCTCGGAGCGCAGCGGCCGCCGCCACACCGTGTCCTGCGCGACGATCTCGAAGCCGTAGGCCCGGTAGAGCTTCAGCGCGCGCTCGTTGTCGGCCGCGACGTCGAGCGAGAATCGCCGTGCCCCGAGCTCGGCCAGGACCCGCAGCGCCTCGTCGAGCACGACCCGCCCGAGCCCATGGCCGCGCCGCGACGCCGCGCGCGCCACCAGGTCGACCCTGCCGACGCCGTCGCCGTCGGGCCCCTTGACCCGTGCGATCCCGACGAGCCGATCGCCCGCCTCGTCGACCAGCACCCGCGGCGGCGGCACGTGCGCCATCAAACGCCGCGCCATCTCCTCGGGCGGCGCCGCCATGAACCCCGGCACGCCCGCGAAGGCCTCGACGAGGAAGGTGTACACGCGCTCGGCCCGGCGCGCGTCGAGCTCGACCCACTCGAGCCCGGCCGGCACATGCACCGCCTGCGGCCGCGCCGCATCTGCCGTCATCATGGCATATTCGCGGTACGCGATGGCAAATCCCAGCCCCCGCAGCTCCTCGGCGCCGAGCCCCTCCAGGCGCCCGCGCAGCGGCACATCGAGCACCGCGTGGGTGCCCGCGCGCGCCTTGTCCAGCGCCTCGGGCACCATCTCCAGCAGGAGCCCGACCACCGCCTCGTCCGCCCCGGCGGCCCCGAGCATCGCGAGCTCGGCGGCGTCGGCCGCGTTGTGCGAGCCTTCGATCAGCGCCGCCACCACGCGCGCCTCGCCGCCCCGGCGATCGAAGATCCCGTCCTCACGCCGCATCATGCGCTCGACCAGAAACCGGATCAGCCCCTCATCGAAGTCCCCGACGGCGTTCTCCACCGCGAACGCGATCGCCTCTTCGCGCGCGCTCACCCTCGCTCTCCCGGCGCCTGCTTCGCCGCCCTGAGCCGCGGCCCGATCTCGGTCAGCGCCAGGTAGATCGCCAGGCCCGCCATCGCGATCCAGAACTCGATCGCGTAGAGCCGCCGCGTGACCATCAGCTCGTGCGGGATCTCCAGCGCCTTTTCGAAGAGCGGCCCGCTGTGCCCGGCCGGCTTCAACACCGAGAAGACCACGTAGCCCGCGTAGGCGATCTCGATCACGAAGTTCACGATGATCGCCCAGTGCACGCCCAACAACAGCCAGCGTTTCCACTTCATGCACCCCGAGTCCCACGTTCGCGCCGCCCGGGCAAGAACCCCACCCCACACGCTCGCCCCTGTGCTACGCCGACCCGATGTCCGCCCCCGACCCGCGCTCGCCGCTCGCGATTCCCGCGCTCCTTATCACCCGCCTCGGCCCGCTCACCACCTTGCGCGTCGTCGCCGAGGTCCTGCGCCGCCAGCTCCGCGGCGAGCCGTTTTCCCACCTGCCGCCCGCCGCGACCCCGCGCGAGCGCCAGAGCCGCGCCCAGGCCGCCCCGGTGATCCTCCTGTACCGCGCGCTGAGGGCGCTCTCCGCGCCCGCCCCCCTCGCGCTCGTCGGCGACGCGCTCGAGCTCGGCGCCGTCGCCTTCCTGCACAAGAGCCTCGGCCCGATCCGCCAGGCCGCGCTCGCCGCGATGAGCGAGCCCGAGCGTGAGCGCTGGGTCGCCGAGCGCGCCGCCCGCTTCCCCAACGCCGAGCCGGTCTTCCACGCCGTGACCGCCTCCGAGGTGCGCTTCACCGTGCACGCCTGCCGCTTCGTCGCGCTGACTCACGCCGCCCATCACCCCGAGCTCGCGCCGCTCTTCTGCCGCGGCGACGCCCGCTACTTCGGCTCCGTCGAGCCCGGCGTCGTCCTCGACCGCCCGCACACCCTCGCCAGCGGCGGCCCTGACTGCCCGTTCACCCTGCGCTTCGCGGACCCTCACAACGCGCTCGCGAACGAGAAGACCAGCCAGCACGTCGAGCCCGCGAAGAGCCCGTAGACCACCACCCAGCGGTGCCGCGTCGATCGCCTGGCCCAGATCCACGGCACGCCGAGCACGATCAAGAGCAGCGCGAGCCCTGCGAGCGGTTGATCCGCCGCCCGGATCACGAGCCGCTCGGGCCACGGGATCGGGTCGAGGCGCCGCAACATGTGGTCGAACTCGTAGTACAGCCCCGCGCGGCCTTGAGCCACATAGCCATGGGGCCTGGCGAACACGCAACCATCCCCCATCCACGAGCTTGTGAGGCGTTCACTGTGCCCGCAAACCTCGATCCAGGCCCCCTGATACCTGACCTTGCAGAGCTCGTACTCGTCGAACCAGAAACGGACCCGACCCGGGTGGCGCACCCCAACGGCGCGGTCGATCACCCCCGGCTCCGGTGAGCATGGCTCGTAAGAGCCCTGGCGCGCCGGCGAAGGTTCGCTCACGAGCGTCTCGACGAGGACGTAGCACACCAGCAAGGCCGGCAGGCTCAGCAACACCCGAACCGTCCGGCGGAGCGCAGCAGGCGCCTTGGGGGGCGGCTTCGGCGGTCGACGCGGCCCCCTCACAGCGCCTCGCCCGAGACCCCCTCCTCCCCACAGGCCGGGGCGAGCGCGTCCCCCACGCGCCGCCCCGAACCTGCCCGGCCCGGGCTCTCCCTGCCCGGGCTCCCCCTCCCCCTGTCGCGATCCTCCCGCCCTTCGAGCGGCGGCCGGCCATGGCTGTGCCTCGGCGTCTCATCGCGCGGTACGCGTTCCATCGGTCCTCCCGCGAGAAGACCATCGCAACCATCGTGCCAGACCACCGCCGACGCCGCACAACCGCGAGCGCGACCTCGTGGGGCTCGATCACACCACCGGAGCTGGGGTCGCTGGGGTCCCGAGTCCCCGATTCGCCCCGGCCACTAAACAGGAACGCCTCGAGCCGGATCCAAGCGCGATGCGGCGTGGGGGGGGGGGGTGGTGGGGGGGGGGGGGGGGGAAAATACCCCCCCCCCCCCCCCCGCCCCCCCGGGCCTTCGGGGGGGGGCTGCCTGGCCGCGGCCCGGGGCGGTGGGGGGGGCGCGGGCGTCCTATCCCCCCCCCCCCCCCCCCCCCCCCCCCCCCCCCCACGCCGCATCGCGCTTGGATCCGGCTCGAGGCGT
>WYBB01000065.1 GCA_011526585.1 Deltaproteobacteria bacterium | reverse complement strand
TCGGCTCCTGAAAGAGCGTCGACATGCCCGAGCGCGCCTGGTAGCGCGGCACCTTGGCGACGCCCGAGTCGACGACGAAGCGCACGCCCGGCACGGTGATCGAGGTCTCGGCGATGTTGGTCGCCAGCACGACCTTGCGCATGCCGTCGGGCAGCTCGTCGAAGACGCGCTCCTGCTCCTGGCGCGTGAGCTTGCCGTAGAGCGGCAAGAGCACGACCTCGCGCGGTAGGCGCGAGAGCGCGAGCTTCTCGTAGGTCTGGCGGATCGCGCCCTCGCCGGCGAGGAAGACCAGCACGTGCCCGGGCTCGCCGCCGCGACAGATGTCGAGCACCTCCAACGCGGCCGCCTCGACCAGCGCGTCCTCGTCGTCGGAGCGCGCCGCCTTGTAGAAGGTCTCCACCGGAAAAGGGCGCGCGTCGATCGACACGACCGGCACGTGGCCGACGGCCTTCTCGAAGTAGCGCTGGAAGACGAGCGGCTGCAGGGTCGCCGAGCTGACGACGACGCGCAGGTCCGGCCGCCGCGACAGCGCCCGGTGCAGGAGGCCGAGGGTGACGTCGATATTGAGCGTGCGCTCGTGCGCCTCGTCGACGACGATGACGCCGTAGCGCGAGAAGTCGGGATCGGTGCGCGCCTCCTGCAGGAGGATCCCGTCGGTCATGATCTTGATGACGGTCTTGCTCGAGGTGGTGTCGTCGAAGCGGATGGCATAGCCGACCTCGTCGCCGAGCTGGACCTTGAGCTCGTCGGCGATGCGCCACGCCACCGACACCGCGGCGATGCGGCGCGGCTGCGTCACGCCGATCGGCTGGTCGGTCACCATCGCGCGCTGCAGGATCTTCGGGAGCTGTGTGGTCTTGCCCGACCCGGTCGGACCCTCGAGCACGAGCACGCGATGGTCGGCAAGCGCGCGCACGATGTCGGCCTCGTAGCGATAGATCGGCAGGGTGTTCGGGTCCATCTCAGGCGCCGTCGATCCCGGCGAGGCCGTCGGGGATGAGCGGGGAGGGTGCTCCGGTCGACACGATCCAGAGCTGGTGCGCGGCGCGCGTGGCGCCGACGTGCAGGAGGTGGCGCGAGGGCGCCTTGTTCGGGAAGCTCTCGGCGTCGACGCCGACCAGCACGACGTAGTCGAACTCGAGGCCCTTGCTCGAGCGGATGTCGGTGACCTCGACGCCAGGCGCGAAGCTGAAGTCCTGGTCGTCGATGAGCTGCAGCCACGGCACCTGCGAGCGCTCGAGGATCTGATACCAGTCGCGCGCGGCGGCCTGGTCGACGCAGAGCACCGCGACCGACGCCAGCGCCTCGCGCCGCATCAGATCGCCGAGCGCCGGCGCCAGCCAGGTCGCCGCCGCGCCCTTGGAGTCGAAGCGCAGGTGCGCCACCGGGGCGCCCTCGCGCGGCGCCGCTACCGGCTCGTCGGGCGCCAGCGGCCCGAGGATGGCGCGCGCGACCTGCATGATCTGTCGGGTCGAGCGGTAGCTCACCTGCAGCGGCGACACGTCGACATGGCCCAAGCGGAGCGCGTCGAGCACCGAGGTCCAGCTCGGGAACTCGCGGTGCTCGACGATCTGCTGGGCGACGTCGCCGGCCAGGGTCACGCTCTGGCGCTCGCCGGCGGTCGCGATCAGGACCGCCAGCTCGACCGGCGAGAGGTCCTGCGCCTCGTCGACCATGACGTGATCGAATTGCAGCGGCCGCCGTTGCCCCTCGGGCCCACGGCGCTTGTCGTCGGACTTGAGCGGGCCGCGCACGATCTGCCACAGGCGCAGCAGGATGGCGTCGTCCTCGCGGTCGAGCGTCGGCACGTCGTCCTCGGAGACGCCCTCGCCGTCGTCGCGCAGGAACGACTGGCGCGTGCACCAGCGGTGGATGCGCTCGAGCTCGTGCTCGCTGTAGGCGCCCGGCGCGTGGCGCGCCAGCCCCTCCTCGATCCAGCTCCGGTCGGTGAAGAGCTCCTCGAAGAGGACCTTGGGCTCCGAGCTCTTGCGCTTCTTGTGCGCGAGCTCCTCCAACATCCTGAGGAGCGCCGTGCTCGTCTTGAAGCGCGTCACCACCGCCGGGGTCTCGTCGGAGTACACCTCGGGCAGCGACTTGTAGTGCTGTTTGCGCAGCTGCTCGAGGAAGCGCCCGAGCTCGTGCACACGAACGCCGTCGACGCCGAGCGCCGGCAGCACCTTCGAGATGTAGGCGCCGAGCGCGCGCGAAAAGACGATGATCGCGATCCTGTCCGGCCGGAAGAGCGCCGGGTTCTGGAAGACCAGCCAGGCGATGCGGTGCAGGCCGACGGTGGTCTTGCCCGAGCCGGCCGAGCCCTGGATCGCCACGAGGCCCGTGTCCCTCGCGGTGATGAGCTTGAACTGCTCGGGGTCGAGCAGGGACGCGATCTCCGGCAGGTGCTTGTCGCGGCGCGTCGAGCGGTCGCCGACCGCGTGCCCGGTGCCGAGGCTGTCGGGGCGGATGGCGGTGCCGGCCCCACCGGACAGGCGAGCCTCGTGCTTGCGCACGTCGATCCAGGTCCCGTCAGGCCGCTTGACCCAGCTGTGATCGTCGCTGCCGACGCGCGTGAGCTCACCGTCGGCGATCGTCACGGTGCGGCGCAGCGCGACCTCGCCCGAGACCTCGCGGCCGTTGACGATCTCGTCGTACTCGTCGCCCTCCTGATACTGATAGAAAAGTCGTGAGATCGGGGCGTTACGCCAGTCGACGACGCGCACGCGGTCGCTGATGAAGGTCGACTTGCCGATGAGGATCTGGCGCCGCCCGAAGTCGTCGACCAGCACCATGCGCCCGAAATAGGGGTTCTTCGGATCGGCGCTGCCCTCGACGTGCTTCTGCTGCTGCACCATCAGCGCCTGGGTGCGGTCCATCTGCTCGACGATGCTGCCGATGTCCTCGGGCAGCTTCTCCTCGGAGAGGCTGTCGCGCAGCGAGACCAGCGCCGCGCCGAGGTCGGCCTGCGCCGGGCCGGCCTCCAGCCGGGCGAGGTTGTCCTGGACCGCCGCGAGCACGCGCGCCTCTTGCGCGACCTCCTCGGGCGTTGCTGGGGTCTGGTTCTCGGGCGCCGCCGGGGGGCGCTGTTCGGGCTCGTTCACGCGCCCTCATTTAGCAGGCTCGATGCCGCTGCGCCACCTCCCACGCGGGCGCCAGCCGGATAGCGACTTCTTCGTTGTCTCCACCCTCGGACCGTGTATTGTGCGCCGCCTCCGACCGGCCGACACCCCGAGGTGCCCCCATGCCCGCGCTCCCCCGTACCCGCGTCGTCACTTTCGCCGTCGCCTCGCTCGCGCTCTTCGGCTCCGCCGCCTGCGGTGACGACGAGAAGGGCTCCGCCTACGAAGGCCTGCGCACCGTCGTCGATCCCAACGCCATCGGCCCCGGCGGCAGCGCCCAGGTGATCTGCTCGGTCGACAAGAGCTCGAAGAAGCTCAAGCCCGAGGACTTCACCGCGCGCGTCACCGCCGAAAACGCCCTCTTCGGCGACGCCGCCATCTCCGGCGTCAACCCCGCCATGGTGATCTCCGGCACGCGCGCCGGCACCTACCGCGTGCAGTGCGAGATCCCCAAGCTGAACGCGATCGACGAGGTCGGCGCGATCCTGACGATCAACCCCGGCTCGGTCGTGAAGACCCGCCCGGTCTTCGGTCAGAACCCGATCCAGGCCGGCGCCTACACCACCGCGAGCTGCGTCGGCGTCGACCAGTACAACAACGAGGTCGCCCTGCGCGAGCCGACCTGGGACCTGCCGCCGCACCTCGACATGGCCAACGGCCAGGTGACGAGCGTCGTCGCCGGCGACTACCCGGTGAGCTGCGGCGTCGGCGACACGCAGCGCGAGACGGTCACGCTCGTCGTGACGCCGACCCTGCCGATGCGCGTCGAGCTGGCGGCCGATCCGGCGCGCACCGGGTATCTGCCCGGCACCACCGTCAAGCTGAGCTGGACGGTCTACGATCGCTACGACAACGTCCTGCCCGAGGTGGCGGGCACCCTCAATACGCCGAGCGCGCCGCGCCTCACGACCGTCGACGCCGACAACCACCGCTACAAGCTCGAGGAGGAGGGCGTCTACCGCTTCTCGGTCACGCTCGACGCCCCGCTCGAGGGCATGCGTGACGATCTCGAGCTGCTCGTCGACGCCACCGCGCCGGTCGTCATCGTCGACCACCCCCCGCGCGGTGCGACGATCAGCGACACCGACCACGGCGGTGGCCCGGTCGTCGTGCGCGGCCGCGTCATCGACGCCGGTGGGCTCGAGGTCCTCTCGATCGACGGTGACGAGGTCCCGGTCCAGCCCGACGGGCGCTTCGAGTGGCCGGTCGCCTCCGAGTGGGGCATCAACATCGTCGACATCGCCGCCATCGACCGCGCCGGCAACAGCGGCACCGCCTCGCCGAGCTACGCCTACTCCGACGGCTGGCTCTCCTTCGAGCAGCAGAACGCGCGCGGCCTCCAGCACGACGACGGCATCGTCGTCCTGCTCGGGCAGAACTTCTTCGACGACGGCCAGCACGACCACTCGCTCATCGACGACCTCGCCACCCTCATCGAGGTGCTGCTCGGCGACCTCGACATCCAGACCCCGATCTCCGACGCGCTCTCCGGCGTCAACCGCGTGATCCCGCTCGTGAATCAGACGATGACCGTCGACCTCTTCGACGGCCAGTGGATCGACCTCACCTTCGTCGGCGACCTCACCATCACGCTCGCCGCCTCCGACACGACCGACATCGGCCCGACCAGCGTCAACATCGACTCGCGCGAGGGCGGCCTCGACTTCGACATGATCGTCGGCACCGAGCAGCAGCCCGCCATCGCGGTCGACCTCTTCTTCGAGGTGAAGCTCGAGTTCGACGTCATCGCCCAGAGCTGCAACCAGTTCTTCTGCATCCCGCTGACCGACGGCAACGCCTACGCGCAGGCGCTGGTCACCTCGCGCCTGGCGATGGGCGACTTCGACGTCTTCATGTCGGCGGACATGGCCAAGCAGTGGAACCAGCCGATGCACCTCCAGATCACCGAGCTCACCTCGGTGGTCGGCGACTTCGATCTGGCGCCGCTCGAGGACGTCACGCTGACGCTCTCGATCACCGGGATCCAGGGCCTCATCAACACCCAGTACCAGTTCCGCCTCTCGGACTTCATCGACCTCGGCGCGCTCTTCCGCGACATCCTGAACCCGGTCGCCAACACCGCCGGCCAGGTCGTGCCGCAGCTCCTGAACCCGGTGATCCGCGACCTGCTCGGCCCGGTGCTCGAGGGGCTCTTCGACCTGCTCGTCCTCGACACCGTGCTCCCGATCCCGAGCCTCTTCGGCGGCGACCCGGTCGAACTCGGCTTCTCGACCGAGCTCGCCACCGTCGACTTCCAGGACGACGGCGGCACCGTCGGCCTCGCCACCGGGCTCCACACCGAAAAGGGCATCGACCTCGAGTCGCTCGGCCACGAGGGCGATCTGCACGAGGAGGACCCCAACGGCGCCATCGTGCGCGGCGACTGCCTCGGCGTCTCGACCGACGACCTGCAGTGGGGCTGGGATCCCTCGGTCGGCTTCGG
>WYBB01000064.1 GCA_011526585.1 Deltaproteobacteria bacterium | reverse complement strand
GGTGCGAGTCCGTCGCGAGATGGGCGGTTGTGCGCCGCGCGCGCGGTGGCGCGACAGCGGGTCACCGGACACGCTAAGCTCGGGGGCGTGATGGCGAAGGACGAGAGGCATGCCGGGCGCGCGGCCGTGGCGGAGCGCGCCGGTACGGGGGCGGCGCGGCACGGGCTCGTGGTGCGCGTGCGTGGCGAGCGGGTGGCGCCGGGCGCTGCGGCGCCGTGGCACGAGGCGCCGACGAGGGTGGCGAGGCCGAGGGCGAGCCGCCGTGATGCGCCGCGCGCCGCGCGACCGCTGGGGGCCGCGGCCGCAGCAGTGGAGCGCGCATTCGCCGCGAGCCGGCCCATGGCGGTCCGGGCAGGTGATACTGGCGTCGGCCGCGCAGCACGGCCTGTCCCACGGGTGTCTCACGCGAGACATCTGACACACGTATGGGACACTCCGTTAGGCTCGATACCGGCCCACAGAGCCGTTCAGGGCGATGGCACGGCAATGGGTCCTCACACTGCCGGGCGAGCTCGCGCGCGTCGTCGCCTTCGACACCGGCTTGCCACGGCGGTCTTCGGCGTGTTCGCGGAGGAGCTCGCACGCTGGCTGCGAAACCGGGCCCACGAGGTGGGCCTCGCGGCTCCGGAGACCGGCTGCCTGGTCGAGCTACAGCGCTTCGCGGACGGCGCACGTCTCTACCCCCACGCGCACACGCTGGTCCCCGACGGCGTCTTCGTCGCGAGCTTCGATGAACAACGCGTGCGTTTCATCCGGCAGGACCCGCCGCGCGATGAGGACGTGGCACACGTCGTCAGCCGAGTCGAGAAGCCGGTCACGCGTCTCCTTGGCCGCTGGCGCGCGAGCGTCAGCTTGGACTCGGACGACGACGACATCCTGCCGGCGTGCGCCGAGGTTCCACCGACCGAGCTCGTGCGGCTCCTCGGCCACAACCAGGGCCACGAGCGCCGACCTGCTCCGAACAGGCCGCTTTGCGTGCGAAGCCCCGGGGGCCTCGAGCTCCATGCCGAGGTCACGCTTCGCAGAAGGCCTGGCGAAGCCAGGCTGCCCGCGAAGTTCGCGTCGCACGACCGCAAGGGACTCGAGCGCCTCTGCCGCTACCTCAGTCGGCCAGCGATTCCCCAGGACGGCGCGGGGTGCGGGGGCGCGGGGGCGCCATGCCTTAGAGCTCCTGCTGCTGGTGAGGTCGCCGTCGCCCATCGGCGCTGACCAGGATGCCCCCGTCGCTTCGTGAGGGAGACATCACCCGTCCACCTCGACGAGGCCGGGCGGGTGCATGTGCGGCACCCCATGTGGCATGGTCGCCACCCCATGTGGCGCCCCTCTCTCGGGACCCCAACGTCCTTGAAACAAGAGCGAACTCGCGGCTCCGTGGTCTGGCACGCCGCTTGCTGCCCGCTGTCACGGGTCGGTCAGGGGCAGTGGGCGATGCAGCCATCACACGACACGAAGGCGGGCCAGCCGAAGTCTTCGCAAGGAACCACCGACACGTTCAGCGGTGCCTCGAGAGGCGCGCGGCTGCCGCGCTCGATCACCACCCAGAGCTTCGACGAAGCACTTCAGTTCCTCGCCCCCCGTGGGGGACCGGGGTGCTACACGCCGAAGACTGGCGCGGCCCACGTTGGCGCGGTCGCACGCGCGACGAGCGATGCGGACGGGAAGGACGGCCCGCCATTGCAGCGGCAGGACGCCGGCGGGACCGGGGGTACCTCCGGGCCGGGCGAGCGCTTCGTCGTGGCGGGCAACGGCGTGCGCGTGCGGAGCGAGCCGTCGACCGACGCGGAGGTGCTCGGCAAGCTCGACCGCGGTGACGAGGTCGAGGGCAGCGGCGAGCGCGTCGCGCCCTGGATCGGGATCGCGCACGACGGCGGTGCTGGCTGGGTCCACGGCGACTACGTGCGGTCGGTCGATGCGCCCTCTGGCGCGGAGGAGCCGGTCGCGACTACGATCGGCGCGGAAGAGCAGGCGGCGACGTCGCCCGACGCGGAGCCCGCCGAGGCAACCACGGGCGAGACCGTCGGCACCGCGGGAGGCGGCCGCACGACGACGCTGAACGAGGTGCCGAAGATCCTGAAGGAGAAGGAGGAGCGGACGGCCATCAACTACAACCGCGGTGAGCACCGCTGGAACGAGAAAGGGGCGACGCGCGCGCACCGCCTTAACCCGGCGTGGGTGGCAGAGCTCCAGGCCCGACTCGGCGCACCGACCGAGCAGCCCGGCGCCTTCGACGGGCCGACCGTCCAGCTCATCGCCCAGCACCAGCAGGGCTCGGGCCTCGGCGCCGACGGCTGCATCGACGAAGCGACCTTCGCGGCGCTCGCACAGGTCATGGCCGGGGCCGACGTGTCGCCGGATCCGCGCGCGCTCGACGCCAGCGAGGTGAAGGCCGGCGACGACGACGTCGCGAGGGGCAAGACGTTCGAGGAGTACTTGGCGGACAACGACACGGACGAAGTCCACGGGACGCTGCGCGCGATCGGCACGACCTTCGAGGCGTGGTTCGGCGCGATGAAGACCATGAAGTTCCTGAGCCGTGACGTAACCGCCCACCCGTTGCTGCTCGAACGGCTGCAGCTCGCGCTCGACTATCTCATGCTGCGCGCCAAGACCGACGAGAAGCGCGAGGACCTCGAGGACGAGCTCGAGGACATCCCCGTCGGGCGATCGATCTCCACCGGCAGCAACGCGCGGGGACTCCATGGCATGGGGCTCGCCATCGACATCGACGGCAAGCACAACGACTATGTTCTGGGCAGTACAAACGAGGCCAAGAACGAGCGGTCGATCCAGACGTTTGCGCGCGCCATCTACCTGACGGGCTCGTCCGCGGCGGTGCCGACGAGGAAGACGCTCGCGAAGCTCGCGAAGGAGACCACCGCAAAGGCTTGGGAGGCCATCGACTCCCTGAACGGGATCGTCAAGGCCTACTTCGCGCTCGAGGGCGACCTGGGCGCGCTGGAGGAGCAGATCTCGATGCTCGCGGGGCGAAGCCCGCCGGAGATGCCCGACGGCGTCGCGTTCGTCTCGCCGGAGGCGACCGCGGCCGCCTGGTCGGCGCAGATCGCCGACGACCGCGGCGACGAGAAGTCCAACGACGACCGGCAGCTCGAGGCGGGAAGCATGATGAACCTCGACAAGGAGCTGGTCATTTCGATGCGCGACGCCGGCGGTCTGTCGTGGGGCGCCACCGACATCGAGGGCAGCGAGGGCGACACGATGCACTTCGACCTGCGAAGCGACGAGCGAGTCGGCTATCCGGTCTACGAGGCTCGCAAGGTCCACAAGAAGGCGTCCGACGAGGCGACACCGGCGAAACGCGCGAAGAAGATCCTGAAGGGACTCGAGGGCAAGGGCTTCGAGGCCGGATACCTCGACGAGCTCCGTGGCGTGGCGGACGGTGGGGGGGAGTAGACCCTCGCGACAAACGCAGACCAGCAACGCGCTCCACCCCATGGGGTGTGGGCCGCGCCACATGTGGCGCGACGCGATCCAGGATCACCCTCAGAGGGGAAAACGACAGAGATTTCATCTCATCACGGTCTGGTACGCCGCTTGCGTTTGCTTGCGTTCGCCGCGGGCTCGCTCATCGGTGGCGCGCTCTTTCACATGATCCCGGCCGCGCTCATCGGCGCGTCGCCCGTGGGCGTCATGGGCTGGGTCGCCATCGGCTTCGCGATCTTCTTCGCGCTCG
>WYBB01000063.1 GCA_011526585.1 Deltaproteobacteria bacterium | reverse complement strand
TGCGATGCTGGAACCACCGATAGATCATCGTGTCGCAGCTGCGCCACTTGTCAGCGGTGTTCCACGGCGTCGGATGGCGCGCGACGTCGATCGCGCCGGGCAGG
The DNA here is from genome assembly GCA_011526585.1 of Deltaproteobacteria bacterium. GTDB lineage: Bacteria > Myxococcota_A > UBA9042 > PHBI01 > PHBI01 > WYBB01. The sequence continues at coordinate 33,832 of WYBB01000063.1, read as the reverse complement.
GCGCCTTCGGGCTCGTCGACCAGTGGCACGATCACGGCGCGCGGGTTGTGACGTCGGATGAGCGCGAGGTGGTGGCGGGTGACGGCGTCGTCCCGGTGGTGCAGGTAGAGGATGCAGAGCTCGGCGTGTGGACGCGGCGCGGGCGGTGGCGTCATAGCGGCTTCCACTCGTTCCTGGGGACGTCGTGCCCGACCGGGGTGTGGCTCGACAGGATGTAGATCGCGCGGCGGTTGGCCTCCTCCTCGGTCTCGTCGGGCGTCGGCTTGGCGAGGACCTCCTCGCCGAATCCGGTGTAGTAGATCGGGATCTTGAGGCCCCGCTTCCTGAACCAGCCGGCGATGCTGTGCGCGCGCGCCATCGATAGCGCGCGGTTCGACGCCTTGTCGCCGACGGTGTCGGTGAAGCCGGCGATGAAGAGCTTGAGCTGCAGGAGGGTGCCGTGCTTGTGCAGCGCCTCCTGGATCTTGTCCCAGGTCGCCTCGAGCTTGGGCGCCTGATCCGGCCGCACCTTGGCGGCGCCGAAGTCGAAGACCAGCTCGTCGTGCGGGATCTCGATCGAAAACGGCGTGATCTTCATGCCGACCCAGTAGCCGGCGATGTCGTGGATCTTGAGCTGCATGTAGAGGATCTTCTCCGGCACCTCGTCCCAGGCGAGCGCGAGGTCGGTGCCCGGCGACGCCGGCGGGTCGAAGCTCTCGCGGCCCGACCAGAGCTCGGCGCCGGACTCGCCGACGATCGTGAGCTCGACGGAGGCGGCGGGGTTGTTGACGCGCGCCTTGACCGTGCGCTGGTCGATGTCGACGTCCTCGGACTTGATGTCCATCACCAGCTTGCCGACGCGCGTGGCGTCGAAGTCCATGGTGAAGGTGTCGGCCTCGCCGTCGCCCCAGACGACCTCGAGCGCGGCGTTGTAGCGGCTCGTGCCTTCGCCGTGCCTGAAGGTGAGGTTCTTCGTGCTGCCGGCGCCGAGGCTCTGCGCGCGCAGCGTCTGCTTCCTACCGCCGCGATCGGTCAGCACGACGACGAGCTTCTTGATGTCGCGGGTGTTCTTGATCACCAGCGCCGGTGCGTCCTTGCCCTGCACGACCGTCTTGAAGCCGAGGCCGAGATCGGCCGGGCTGCCGGCGGTGGCGGTGGGGGACGCCGACAGGAGCGCGAATGCGACGAGGAGGGCGGCGAGGAGGTGAGCAGCAGGCATACGAACCTCGAAGGCAGACGGTGACCGCGGTCCGACAACGACGCGGCCTCTTTGTTCCTTCCTCAGCGACGCGACGGGATCACCTCGCCGCGCCACAGGTCTTCGAAGCTCTCGCGCGCGCGGATCACGTCGAAGCGATCGCCGTCGACCAGGACCTCGGCCGGGCGGCGACGGCTGTTGTAGTTCGACGCCATCACCATCGCGTACGCGCCCGCCGAGCGCAGCACGACCAGCTCGTCGGCGGCCAGCGCCGGGAGCTCGCGGCTCTGCGCGAAGAAGTCACCGGACTCGCAGACCGGGCCGACGACGTCGACGACCTCGCGCTCGGGGCGCGGCGCGGCCACCGGCTCGATCGCGTGCCAGGCCTCGTACAGCGCTGGGCGGATGAGGTCGTTCATGCCGGCGTCGAGCACGACGAAGCGCGTCGGGCCGTTGTCCTTGACGAGCACGACGCGTGAGAGCAGGCAGCCGGCGTTGCCGACGATGACGCGGCCCGGCTCGGTGATGATGCCGAGGTGCGCGGCGCCACGCTCACGGAAGCGCGTGGCGACGGCGCTGGCATACTCGGTCGGCGAGGGCGGCGTCTCTTCGCGATAGGTGATGCCGAGGCCGCCGCCGATGTCGACGTGGCGGATCGTGATCGCCCGCCGCTCGAGCTCGGCGACGAGATCGAGCACGCGGTCGAGCGCCTCGACGAACGGGGTCGCCTGCTCGAGCTGGCTGCCGATGTGACAGTCGACGCCCACGACCGCGAGGTGGGGCAGGGCGTGTGCGCGCTCGAAGGCGGGCAACGCGTCGTCCCAGGCGATCCCGAACTTGGTGTGCGCGAGCCCGGTGGCGATGTAGGGGTGGGTCTTGGGGTCGACGTTGGGGTTCACGCGCAGGGACACGCGCGCGACACGGCCGAGCTCACGCGCGACCTGGTCGAGCATCTCGAGCTCGGCCAGGCTCTCGACGTTGAAGCAGCCGATCCCCGACGCGCCGACCGCGAGCGCGGCGCGGAGCTCGTCGGGGGTCTTGCCCACGCCGGAGAACACGATCGATTCGGGCGTTCCCCCGGCCGCGAGCACGCGCCGGAGCTCGCCCTCGGAGACGATGTCGAAGCCGCTGCCGAGCTCGGCGAAGAGGTTCAGGATGGCGAGGTTGGAGCACGCCTTCACCGCGTAGCACATGCGGTGATCGAGCTCGCCGAAGGCCTCGCGGAAGACGCGCACGTGGCGCTCGAGCGTGGCGCGCGAGTACACGTACGTCGGGGTGCCGACCGCTTCGGCGATCGCCGCGAGCGGGACGCCCTCACAGTGGAGGGCGCCGCTGTCGGGATCGCGGGCGAAGTGGTTCATGGCAGGGGCGGCGGCAGCGGCTCACCCCGGGCCAGCGCGCGCTCGAGCGCCGAGGGGCCGCCGCTGCCGAGGATGGTGACGAGCTCGGCGGCGCGCTCGCGGATCTCGACCAGGCTCTGGCGCACGGCGGCGGGCGCCGGGCCGCCGGTCAGGCTACGCCTCTCGAGCGAGCGGCGAGCGTCGAGGACCGGGGTGAGGTCGCTGTCGAAGTGGTCGGAGAGTCTGCGATACTCGTCGAGGCTCAGCGCCTCGAGGCGCGTCCTGGTGAGCACGCAGTGGCCGACGACGGCGCCGACGATGTGGTGCGCTTCGCGAAACGGCACGCCCTTGTCGACGAGGTAGTCGGCGAGGTCGGTCGCGAGCAGGAAGCCGTCTTCGAGGGCCGCGCGCATGCGCTCGGGGCGGACCTTCATCGCGGCGAGCAGGTCGGGCAGGATCGCCACGCACTGGCGCGCGGTCGCCATGGCGTCGAAGAGCGGCTCCTTGTCCTCCTGCATGTCCTTGTTGTACGCGAGCGGCAGCCCCTTCATCAGCGTGAGCAGCGCCTGCAGCGCGCCGAAGACGCGGCCGGCTTTGCCGCGCAGGAGCTCGGGGATGTCGGGGTTCTTCTTCTGCGGCATGAGCGAGCTGCCGGTGCAGAAGGCGTCGGAGAGCTCGATGAAGCCGAACTCCTGCGAGGTCCAGAGCACCAGCTCCTCGGCGATGCGCGAGACGTGCACCATGAGGATCGACAAGACCGCCAGGGTCTCGAGCGCACCGTCGCGATCGGCGACGCCGTCGAGGCTGTTGAGCGTGAGGTTGGGCAGCTCGAGCTCGCGCGCGACCCGCTGGCGATCGATCGGCAGCGGCGTGCCGGCGAGCGCGCCCGAGCCGAGCGGCGAGACCGCGACCCGACGGCGCGCATCGACGAGCCGATCGATGTCGCGCGAGAGCATCACCGCCCAGGCCGACAGGTGATGGCCGAAGGTGATCGGCTGTGCGCGCTGCAGGTGCGTGTAGCCGGGCATCGGCACCTCGGCGTGCGCATCGGCCAGCGTCGTGAGCTGCACCACCGCGCGCGAAAGATCGTGGCCGAGCGCGGTCAGCTCGCGCCGGAGCCACAGCCGCAGATCGAGCGCGACCTGGTCGTTGCGGCTCCGCGCGGTGTGGAGCTTGCCGGCGACGCGCCCGATGCGATCGGCGAGCGCGCCCTCGACGTTCATGTGCACGTCCTCGCGCTGCACGGACCAGGTGAAGGTGCCGGCGCGGATCTCGGCCGCCATCGCCACGAGGCCGTCCTCGATCTGGCGCTGCTCGTCGGCCGTCATGAGCGAGACCGCGGCGAGCATGCGGCTGTGCGCGATCGAGCCGGCGATGTCCTCGAGCGCGAGGATCTGATCGAAGCCGACCGAGGCGTTCATCGCCTCGACGATCGCCGCCGTGCCCTCGGTGAAGCGTCCGCCCCAGGCCTTGTCCATCAGCTCACCACTGGACGGTGAGCCGGCTCTGCAGCGTGAAGGCCAGGCTGGCGTCGCGGTTGTTGGCGTTGTCGACCGGGCGGTAGTTGAGCGCGCCGCCGGGGATGAGCAGGCCCGCCTCGACGTCGAGCATGAAGCCGGCCTTGTTGTGGAAGAAGAGGCGCAGATCCGACTCGAAGCCGAGGAAGGCCTCGTTGCCCGGGGTGGCCTCGGGCTCGAGCGCCTGCGCGTAGAGGAGGTCGAGCCGGATCCCGAGCGTGTCCTCGGGCGAGTCGAAGAGGTCGTAGGAGAACCAGGGCTTGATGTAGACCGCGTTGGTCACCGTGCCGATCACCTCGCGGAAGAGGATGAGGTCGATCTGGTAGTCGCGGTCGAACTTGAAGGCGGTCACGTCGGTGTTGGGGCTGCCGTCCTGCTCGGACAGCGTGTTGCGGTCGAGCACGCCGAAGCCCTCGGCGGAATCGCCGCTGGCGAAGCCGGCGTCGAGGCCGAGCGAGAGCTGGTTGGTGTCGTACTGCACCTCGAGCGCGGCTCCGAACTGCTGGATGTCACGGGCGGATTCGGCGCCGCCCAGCTCGTTGTTGACGTTGTCGATGTGGCCGAAGATCGACGCGAACTCGAGCTCGATGCGCAGGCCGGAGAAGAAGTCGAAGCGCTGCTCGTAGCGCAGCCACAGGTCGGGGATCACCGCCCAGGCGCCGCGGGTGACGAGGCCGAGCTGGTCGTAGTTGGAGGCGCCGCCCTCCTCCTGCCAGTCGCGGTAGGCGACGGTGTCCAGGTCGAAGTCCTGCGTGCGGTAGACCGCGTAGAGCCCCCAGTCGAAGGCGGGCTTGAAGCGCTCGTAGGTGTCGACGCGGCGCTTCTGCTTCTCGGCCTCGGTCAGCGGGCGCTGGAAGAGCGAGAGCACGTATTGGTTGGCGTCGTCGGCTGTGCCGAGATCCTTGGGCTGGCCGAAGGCCGACGACGGGTCGTCGGTGAGGGCGCCCGAGTAGAGGTAGTCCCAGGCGGCGGCGACGTAGATGTCGAAGACCTTGAAGAGGATGAGCGCGCGGTCGGTGTAGTCGCCGAAGTCGTCGTCGACCTCCTGGCCGCCGTTGGCGAGGATGCCGAGGCCCCAGTCCGAGGCCATGCGCCCCACGCGCAGCACGAAGGCGGGCTGGAACTCGCCGTAGGCCTCCTTGACGCGGATCGCGTCGCGGAAGCCGTTGGTGCCGTCCGAGGGCGGGGCCTGGCTCTGCGCGAAGGCGACGAGCGGCACGTCCGGGCGCGCGAGGTTGCCGTTGAAGTCGGGGGTCGAGCCGAGCACGAGGTTGTCGAGGATGTCGAAGGTCGCGCGCACGCGCAGCGACTCGGACACGTGCAGGGTGGGGCTGTAGCGCAGGCGGATGTTGGCGCTGCCGATCGTCTTGGCGTCTTCGGTGCCGACCTGCGCCGAGACGTCGGGGTCCTCGTTGTTGATCGCGTTCTCGGTGATCGGCGCCGGGATCCCCGAGGTGCCCGAGCGCGCGACGCCCGGCACGACGGTGCCGAGGTGGCCGTTGTGGAAGAAGTCGGCGCGGAAGCGGAAGTAGCCGTGGTGCTCGAAGTAGGGGAAGGTCGGGCGGCGCTCGGCGAAGCGGTCGGCCCAGCCGCCGAGGTCGCCGTCCTTGCCCACCTCGTCGAGGAGCTTGTCGAGCTCGTCGGGCTCGGCGGCGCGGGCGCCCGACAGTGGCGGGGCGGCGGTGAGCACGAGCGCGCCGGCGAGGGCGACGAGAGTTGGGATCCGCTGGTGCATCGACATCCGCCCGCTCCGAGGTAACGAAAAGGAAAGGCCTCGGAGCCGAGTAGAACGCGGCGCGTCCGCTGTCAAGGCGGCCTTGCGATGGTTCCCCGGTCGGGATCGGTCGGCGCGGGTGGCGAGGTCGGTCGGAGCGCGACACCGCGACCGAGCACGCGCTCGCCGATGCGCACGAGCGGCCCGGTGGCCTGCACGGTCAACGCGCGCGGAGGCTCTCGCGACACGCGCACCGAGGCGCCCCAGGGATCGCCGGACGAGCCGGTCGAGATCTCGGCGAACGAGACGTGAGTGGCGGGAATCCGGTGCGCGCCGGGCGGGGTGCCCGCGGGCAGGACGAGCGCCTCTTCGCCGTCGAGCGCGACGACGAGCGCGCTCGCCAGTGCCCAGTGCCACGCGAGCTCGAGCGCGCCGTCGTCGGTCCAGCGCGCGGCGATCGGCGCCCGCCCCGAGCGACACAGCGGCGCGCCCGAAGGGAACGGGTAGTGCACGAAGGGCTCGGTGACCTGGTCGACCGTGACCGGCGGTGCGACGCCGCCACAGACGACGGTGTCGAGGAAGTCGGCGAAGTGCGGGGCCGACTCCTGCGATGACTGAAATGGCAGCGGCAGGCCCTGCTGATCGAGGCCGTCCCAGACGCGGCGCCGATAGCCGCGCAGATAGGGCGGTTGGGTCATGCGCGGCGAGGCGATGGCGGCGAGCAGCCCGCCCAGCGTCTCTTCGCGTGTGAGCGCGAGCAGCATGGCGGCGACCTCGTTCTCGTCGATGAGCTGCTCGAGGCCGAAGTCGGCGACCGGGCGGTTCCAGGTGGTGTTGGAGTAGGCGCGGCGCGCGAGGTCGAACCAGAAGAAGGCGCCCTGCTGCTTGTCGTAGTAGACGGTGTCGCCGCGCACGACGGTCGAAAACCAGGTGGCGAAGCCCTCGGACCAGGCCAGACCGGGGTGCGACGGCAGGCCGATGATGTGCTGGCCGCCTTCGCCCGGCCAGACGCCGTAGGTCGCCATGAGGTAGTGGCCGAGCTCGTGCGCGACGACCGCGCCGGACCAGAAGCCTTCGTCGGCGCCGCCGGAGAGCCAGATCTGGCGCTCGAAGACCGCGCCGCCCGGGTCGGCGTAGCGCCACGGGCCCATGCACGCGCCGCAGCTCCAGTCGACGCCGTAGTCGAGCCACACGACGAGCGGTGCGTTCAGGCGCTCGCCGTAGAAGTCGACCGAGGCGTCGTAGACGAAGCGCAGGTAGTCGAAGACGAAGGCCGCGCCCGAGCCGGCATCGAGCGGAATGTTGACCTCGCCCGGGCTCCGGATCTGCGCCGGCGTCCAGGTCCAGAGCCAGTAGTCCGGCGCCGGCGGGACCGCCGAGACGTCTTGCCGCCCGGGCGAGAAGCCCGACTTCGCGACGAGGTAGATCAACTGCTGGCTCGCGTTGCCGCGCGCCGCGACCGCGGCGAGGTAGTCGTCGCCGTCGACCAGCTCGGCCGGCACGGCGTCGATCTCGAAGCGGCCTGCATCCTCGGACGCGGTGCTGGTGACGGTCGCGTCGATCAAGACGCCGTCGGCGAAGGAGAGCACGAGGAAGCCCGCGGCCGGCACCTGCAAGGGCGTCGGGCTCCAGTCGCTCAGCGCCTGGTTCGGGGGCTTGAGCTCGTAGGTGAGGCGACCCTGATAGCGGCCCGCGCTCGCGCCGCTCCTGCAGTTCGCGCCGAACTCGCTCGCGACGCAGCCGCTCGCGCACGGCGAGGTCTGCCAGCGCCCGCCGACGCAGGTCGCCAACGCCGCGCCCCGGCACTCCGTCGCGCCGGAGAAGCACTCGCCGACGAGCTCGCAGCGCGCCTGCCCGCCGTCATCGCGACAGATCTCGTCGGCGGTGCACGCGTAGCTGGCCAGGCGCGTGTCGGCGCTGCCGGTCGCGGCCGCGCAGAACTCGACGGCGTTGCCGTTGCAGCGACCGCCGACGGGCACGCCGCCGCAGGCGCCGACCGGCTCGGTCGGGAGCTCGGCGCCGCTGGTGTCGGCGCCGGTCGCGTCGACGAAGGCCGCGTCACCAGGGTCGCCAGCACCGCCGCCGCCGCCCGATGAACAGCCGAGCAGCGCAACGACGAGGACACAGTGCCTTCCTGGTGAACACATCGGGGGCGAGCCTGGGGATTCGGGGAGGGGGCAGGTGCGGAGCGAGCGCATCATAGCGACTCCGCCCGGTCGCGCCAAACCAGCGCGCATGGGCCGTTCCCCAGACCGAACCCCGACGCAACTCGACAACGGCTGAACGACTATTCAATATCGGGTCACTACACAGGAGGACGCCATGCCGCTTCGCCCATTGCTCACCGTGACCTCGTCGTTCGGGATCGCGCTCGCGTTGCCGGCGTGCGACGCCACGGATCCGCACGCCGCTGACCAGCCGAACGAGCCGGCGGCGATGACCCCCGGCCCCGCGTGCCTCGTCGCCGACGCGGATCGCCTCGACTTCGGCACCGTGCTCTCGGGGGCGCGCGAAGAGCGCGCGGTCCGCTTCGCGGGGTGCGACGGCGCGCCGGTCGAGGTCTTCGCCGTCGACGTGCCCGATGACGGCGACATGCTGCTCGCGGTGCGGGTCGTGCGGGACGGCGCCGAGGTGCCTCCGCTCCTGCCGTTCACGCTCGCGCCCGACGAGGAGCTGCTCGTGCGCGTCATCTACCGCGCTCGCGCGTCGGCGGCCGACGCGCCGGTCTTGCGTCACCTGCGGGTCGGCGCCGAGTCGCGCGCGACGCCCGAGCTCCCCGGTGAGGCGAGCGTCGAGCTCAGCGCGCAGCCGGTGAGCGCGTGCCCCGACGAGACCTGCGGCGTGGCCGGCCCGAGCTCCGATCGCTGGCGCCTGCGCACGACCGGCGACGGCAACCCGGGGCCCGAGGGCGACGACGAGCGCGAGCGCGACTACTGGGAGCAGCGCTACTGAGCGTGAGTCCGCGCCGTGCGCCTTGCCCAACCGCTCATCGCCGAACTCGAGGTCGCGCTCGGCGCGCGCATCACCGAGCTGGTCCCGCTCTCCGGCGGCAGCATCAACGCGGCCTACCGGGTCATGACCGAGCGCGGGCCGGTCTTCGTCAAGACCCACGCCGATCCCCCGGTCGGACGCGACCTCGGCTTCTTCGCCGCCGAGGCCGACGGGCTCGCGCGCCTCGCGGTCGCCGTGCCGGTGCCCGAGGTCCTGTGGGTCAGCGCCAACGCGCTCGCGCTCTCGTGGGTCGAGCCGGGCCGTCGCACCGACGAGAGCGAGCGCCGCGCCGGCCTCGCGCTCGCCGCCCTGCACACCCACCACGGCCCCGCCTTCGGCCTCGCCCACGACAACTTCATGGGTGCGGTGCCGCAGGACAACCGCGCGCCGACGCGCCCCGACTTCGCCTCCTTCTTTCGCGAGCGCCGCCTCGCTCCGCTCGCGCACCACCTGCCGATTGATGTGCGCCGCCGCCTCGACCGCCTGCCGCTCGACCACTTGCTGACCGAGCCCGGCGCGCCTTCGCTCATCCACGGCGATCTCTGGGGCGGCAACCTGCTGCACGGTCGCGACGGCCCGTGCTTCATCGATCCCGCTGTCTGCTACGGCCACCCCGAGCAGGACCTCGCGATGACGCGCCTCTTCGGCGGCTTCTCCGACGCGTTCTACGCCGCCTATCGCGAGGCGAGCGGCCTGGTCTTCGACCGCGACCTCGAGCAGCGCCTCGAGGTCCTCACGCTCTATCCGTTGCTCATCCACGTCGCGCTCTTCGGCGGCGGCTACCTCCGCGACGTCGCGCAGATCCTCGAGCGTCATGGCTGAGCCCTAGGCCTCCACGCCGTGCGCGGCGGGGCCGGGATCCGGTCACATGGCCCGTCTGTCGACACGGCGTGAGGTCCTCTGGTAGATGGCATGAGCGAGAGGAACCCAGCCCGGACCGCACGCACCTGGCGCGCACCCCGGCAGCCGAACGAGGAGGCATCATGCGAGCCCAGCCCATTGCGCGCGAGCGCGTCGACGTGATCGTCCTTCGTTCGCTGTCCGTCCTGCTCGGCTGATCTCCGGGGGCAAGCGCCCCGGCCGACCACGGCACGGCGAGCGAGCACCGCCGCCCGTCCCTCCCGGACGAGGCAGCGCCCGCGCACGTCCTTCTGCGCAGCGTCACCCGCTGCGCGGACGTGCACCGCACCGTGGAGCTCCATCTTGGATCCAACCGCTCTTTCGTCTCCCGCGCTGAGCGCGTGGGGCCTGACGCCGTTTGCGCGTCAGCAGCTTCTGTCGTGGTCGATGTCCCTGCCGGCCGAGGAGGCCGCCTCCCTCATCCCGGCTCGCGTGCTGTCCGAGCACCGCGGTGCCTGGGACGTCGTCACCCCGGACGACGCGGTCGTGCGCGCCCGCGTCCCGGGCGCCATGCTCCACCGCGCCGATGACCGGCGCGATCTGCCCGCGGTCGGCGACTGGGTCGCCCTCGATCCCGAGCGCGCCCTGATCGTGCACGTCGCCGAGCGCGCCGGCGCCTTCCTCCGGCAGCGCGCCGGGCGGCGCACCGAGCCGCAGATCGTCGCCGCGAACGTCGACACCGTCTTCATCGTCACCGATCCCGTCGGCGACTTCAGCCCGCGCCGGATCGAGCGCTACCGCGCGGCGATCACGGCCGGCGGGGCCACGCCGATCGTCGTCGTCAACAAGGCCGACCTCGCGCACGCCGACCGCCGCGCCCAGCTCGCGCAGTGCCTGCCCGCAGACCTCGCCGTCGCCTGGGTCTCGGCCCTGGACGGCGGCGCGATCGAGGCGCTCTCGCCCTACCTTCAACCCGGCCGCACGGTCGCCCTGGTCGGCTCGTCCGGCGTCGGCAAGTCGACCCTGGTCAACCGCCTTCTCGGCGACGCGCGTCAGGACACCAGCGCCGTGCGCGCCAGCGACGGCACCGGCCGCCACACGACGACCCGGCGCGAGCTCGTGCGCCTGCCGTCCGGCGCGCTGCTGATCGACACGCCGGGCATGCGCGAGCTGGCGCTCTGGGCGGACGACGACGGCGACCCCCTCGTGCACGACCCGGTCGGCGAGGTGGCGCAGGGCTGCCGCTTCGCGGACTGCCAGCATGACGGCGAGCCCGGCTGCGCCGTCGCCCGCGCGGTCGACGAGGGGCGCCTTACCCGCGCGCAGCTCGAGGCCCATGACCAGCTCCAGCGCGAGCTCGCCTACCAGCGCCGGCGCCAGGACGAGTCACTGGCGCGGGCCGAGCGCGACAAGTGGAAGCAGATCCACAAGCGCTACCGCGCGCGGACCAAGGCGTCTCCGAAGTCATGAGACGGAAACGCTCTTGAACGATCGTCGCGACGCGTCACCGGCCACGCCGCGCTCGCGACCTCACATTTCGTTTCCGGCGCCTCGCGACCTCACATCACGTTGCCGGCGCCGGAAACGACGAAGGCCACCCCGTCTCCGAGGTGGCCTCCGCATCTCATCCGGCCAGGGGGCCCTGGGCCGACATCACATCATGCCGCCCATGCCGCCCATGCCGCCCATGCCGCCCATGCCGCCGCCGGCCGGGGCCTTGTCCTCGGCCTTGGGCTTGTCGGCGACCATCGCCTCGGTCGTCAGCATGAGCCCGGCGACCGACGCCGCGTTCTGCAACGCGGTGCGCGTGACCTTGGTCGGGTCGATGACGCCCGCGGCCACGAGGTCCTCGTACTTGTCGGTCGCGGCGTTGTAGCCGAACGAGGTCTCGTTCGACTCGCGGACCTTCTGCACGATGATCGAACCCTCGACCCCGGCGTTGCCGGCGATCTGACGGATCGGCTCCTCGAGCGCGCGCCGCACGATCTGCACGCCGAAGCGCTCCTCGCCCGAGATCTGGAGGCCCTCCAGCGCCGCCTGGCAGCGGAGCAGCGCCACGCCGCCGCCGACGACCACGCCCTCTTCGACGGCCGCGCGCGTCGCGTTGAGCGCGTCCTCGACGCGCGCCTTCTTCTCCTTCATCTCGACCTCGGTCGCCGCGCCGACGTTGACCACGGCCACGCCGCCGACCAGCTTCGCCAGCCGCTCCTGCAGCTTCTCGCGGTCATAATCCGAGGTGGTGTCCTCGATCTGCACGCGGATCTGGGCGACGCGGTCCTTGATGTCCTTCTCGGAGCCCTTGCCGCCGACGATCGTCGTGTTGTCCTTGTCGACCGAGACCTTCTCCGCCGAGCCGAGGTCGGACAGCTCGACGTTCTCGAGCTTGAGGCCGAGGTCCTCGCTGATCACCTGGCCGCCCGTCAGGATCGCGATGTCCTGCAGCATCGCCTTCCGGCGATCGCCGAAGCCGGGCGCCTTGACCGCGCACACGTTGAGCGCGCCGCGCAGCTTGTTGACCACCAACGTCGCCAGCGCCTCGCCCTCGATGTCCTCGGCGATGATCAGGAAGGGCCGCGGGCTCTTCACGATCTTCTCGAGGAGCGGCAGGAGCTCCTTCATGTTGGCGATCTTCTTCTCGTGGATCAGGATGTAGGGGTTCTCGAGGTCGGCGACCATGCCCTCCTGATCGGTCACGAAGTACGGCGACAGGTAGCCGCGGTCGAACTGCATGCCCTCGACCACGTCGAGGGTCGTCTCCATCGACTTCGCCTCCTCGACGGTGATGACGCCTTCCTTGCCGACCTTCTCCATCGCCTCGGCGATGATGTTGCCGATCGTCGCGTCGTTGTTCGCCGAGATCGTGCCGACCTGCGCGATCTCCTTCGAGGTCGCCGTCGGCTTGGACAGCGTCTTGAGGTGCGCGGTCACCGCGGTCACCGCCGCCTCGATCCCGCGCTTGAGGTCCATCGGGTTGTGCCCGGCGGCGACCATCTTGACGCCCTCGCGGTAGATCGCCTGGGCGAGCACGGTCGCGGTGGTGGTGCCGTCACCGGCGCCGTCGGAGGTCTTCGAGGCGACCTCCTTGACCATCTGCGCGCCCATGTTCTCGAACTTGTCCTCGAGCTCGATCTCCTTGGCGACGGTGACGCCGTCCTTGGTGACCAGCGGCGAGCCGAAGCTCTTCTCGATGATGACGTTGCGCCCCTTGGGGCCCATCGTCTCCTTGACCGCGTCGGCGAGGGTGTTGACGCCGCGCAGGATCTTGGCGCGCGCGCTCTCGGAAAAGAGGATGTCCTTGGCCATGTTCGTGTTCCTTCTGGGGTTCGGTGATCGGTGATCGGTGATGCGGGTCGTCGCCGGGTCTTCGCCGATCAGTCGACGATGCCGAGGATGTCGTCCTCGCGCAGGATCAGGTGGTCCTCGCCGTCGATCTTGACGTCGGTGCCGCCGTACTTCGAGAACAGCACGACGTCGCCCTCCTTGACGGTGAGCGCGCGCACCTCGCCGTTGTCGAGACGACGGCCTGGACCCGCCGCGACGACCTTGCCCTTGATCGGCTTCTCCTTGGCGGTGTCGGGGATGATGATGCCGCCGCGCGAGACTTGCTCTTCCTCGACACGCTTGACGATGACGCGATCATGCAGGGGCCGGATCTTCATGCTTATCTCCGTGTGTCCTATGGTTCCTCGTCGGCCAACCATGCGGTCCGGACGGGGTTGGCACTCGTCAAGGGGGAGTGCCAGGGCGGCGCTAACCTAGACACTTCGGTCCGGGAGTCAACCATCAACCGGGCGCTCAGGCCGACCGCGCCCTGTTACGATATCTTGCGACGCCGTGCGGCCCAGAGCGCCAGCCCCCCGAGCATCGAGCCCGATCCCGCGCCGGTCGCGCCCCCCGAGCACCCGCCGTCATCGCCACCGCCACCAGGCGAAGCGGTCTCGACCTCGGCCCCGCGCTCGGCGTCGGCTTCCTCCGTGGGCTCGCTCTCGTCGGTCTCGACGGGCTCCGGCCCGGGCTCGACCTCCGGCTCGGCCGCCTCGGGCGTCGGCTCCGCCTCGACCGGCGCCAGCTCCATCCTGCACGCCTCGACCGCCGCGACGTCGCCCAGACAAAAGCCCGGCCGTTTGCTGTTGCCCTCGAGGTTCGTGTTGACCACCGCGACGATCACCTCGTCGCTGCCGCCGCCGTCGATCACCGCCTCGAGCGTCTCATGCACGCGCGTCGTCACGCTGTCGCCCCGCCGCGTCGCCGTCACCAGCCGGAGCCCGTCGGTGTCGCCCTCGGCGCGCGCCACCACCGCGACCGCGACCTCCTCGCCGGCGACCGACCAGACCTGGAGCGAGGTCGGGTAGACCCTCAACCGATCATCCTGAAACGGCAGGCTCACCGCGTCGCGCGCGACCCGCGGCAGTGCCTCGGCGCTCGCGAAGGTCGGCCCGCCGCTGTCGCCATGGCCGGCGCGCAGGACCCAGGTCGCGAAGGTGACCCACTCCTCGGAGAAGCTCGTGCCGAAGTCCTGCTCGAGCAGCGTCGCCAGCGCCGTCACCCAGTGCGGGTTGGCCACCCCGCCCGCGCCGTCCTCGACCGCCTCCCACAGCGCGAGGTGCACCTCGTCGCCCTGCCGCTCGTAGAGGAATTGCGCAAAGATCCCGAGCCCATACGAGTACGCATCGACCGGCCCGATCGGCTCCTGGTCGATCGAGCGATCGGGCTTTTCGAGCCAGCCGTCGGCGAAGTGCTCGAGGTCCGACAGGCTCGGGTCGAAGCGCTCCGACGCCCAGACCGCCGTCGCCTCGCTCCAGTTCGCGCCCTGCTCGGTGTCGTAGGCGGCCTGCACCGCGTGGAAGAGCTCGTGGCTCGCGAGGATCCGCGTCGCCACCGCGTAGCTCGGGTAGCCATAGCCGGAAAAATCGTTCTCCTGCACGACGTAGCCGCTGCACTGCGGGCGGCCTCCCTGGCAGCGCTCGCGCACCCACGCCCCGTCGGACGAGCCGGCGAAGTCGACGAGGTAGACGTCGAGCCGCCCGTCCCCGCCGTCGCCGTCCGAGGTCCCGAGATCGGTCAGCGGCGCGCGAAAGCCGATCCCCTCGAAGAACCCGAGCACCTCGTCGTAGCTCTCGGCGACCAGCTCGACCGCGTCGGGCACGCCGCTGCCGTCGGAGTCGGCCGTGCGCACCGCGTCGGGGCCGCTCACCGTGAAGTGCACGCGCACGCGCTCGCCGTCGTGCGTCGCGACCTCGTAGCCCGGCGCGAAGCGGAAGAGCGCGTCGCTGTCCGGGTCGTCCGGTCGATACGGCGCGACGAGCAGCGCGAGCTCACCGTCGAGCGGCGGCTCCGCAGCGCCGTCGTCACCGGGCGTCGTCGGACCCTCGCAGCCGACTCCGACGGCGCAGGCGACCGCGATCAGTCGAGGAAAGCCCATTTGATCCGCACATTTCCAGAGCCGCTCGGCGTCGGCGCGGTGCCGGTGGCGTCGCAGGTGTCCTGGGCCGCGGGGTCGTAGTACGACAGCACCTGCAGCTTGATGTGGCGCCCGTCGGCGAGCCGGACGACGTACACGTTGCCGGTCATCGCCACGCAGCCGGGGTAGGTCCAGTAGCTCGACAAGACCGTCTGCGGCGAGCCGATCCCCGAGGTGTCGGGCACGTACTCGCAGCCGTCCTCGGTGAAGTACTGCTCCTTTCGCAGCGTGACCCCCTGCGGCACCTCGCCGAGCGCGTCGAACTCGGTGCCGGGCACGGTGCGCCCGCCGACGACGCACGACGGCCCCGACACGCCGCTGTTCAGGCGCAAGACGAAACGCCGTGCTGCGATGTCCCACTCGGTCGACTCGAGCGCGTCCTCGTCGCTGAGATCGACCGGGACCAGCCCGGTCTCGGTGAAGCGCGCGTAGGTGTAGCCGAGCGTGCCGTTGAACCCGCCCGCGGTCGCGTCGATGTGCGAGACGAAGACGCCCGGCTCGTCGCCCTCCTCGGCGATCGGCCCGCCGCTGGCGGTCTCCGACAGCTGGAGCGCCGCGATCTGCTCGTCGCTGCAGAGCGGCTCGCTCGGCACGCAGCCCTCTTCGACCGTCTCACCCGCCGCCGTGTCGGCCGTCGTCTCCGGCTCGCTCGTGTCCGGGGTCTCCGCCGTGTCGTCCTCGGTCTCCGCGCCGACCTCGGGCCCGACCTCCTCGGCCGCGTCGCCACCGGCGTCGCCCACCGTCTCGCTCTGGGCGTCGGGCGTGCCGCCGCCGTCGTCATCGTCGCAGGCCACCGCCCCCGTGAGGAGGAGGCCGATCGGGAGCGCCAGGAGCATGGTCTTCATGGCCCCGGCGCCTACGCTCGCACCCTCTCGTTGTCAATAGAGATGCGCTCTGCGATAGCTCGCCCATGGACCTCTACGCGACGCTCATCGCCGCGCTCGCCGCGCTCGCGGCGGGCCCCCCCGACCTCACCCGGGACGAATCGCCGAGCTCGCCCTCCGCCGCGCTCGTGCGCGACGGCGATCGCTTCATCGCCGTCACCCGCGCGCCCGACGATCCGCGCCATGTGCACCTGCACTACCCCGATGGCCGCGCCGCGCGCGCGACGATCGGCCGCCACCTCGTCGTGCACGTCGCTGATCCCGCCCTCCTCCCGGCCTACGACCTCGCGTTCGTCGCGCCGCTGATGCCGCGCGCCGGCCTCTACCGCGCGACCTCGACGCACCCTCACGAAGACGCGCTCGCCGCCGCGCACCGCCTCGCGCACGACCCGTCGATCGACGCGCTGCCGGACTTCGCGTTTCCCCGCACGCGCCACGCGATCTCCATCCCGCCCGACGACCCGCGCCACGGCGGCCAGTGGTACCTGCACACGATTGACATGCACGCCGCCTGGCGCCTCGAGACCGGCGACCCCTCGGTCGTCGTCGGCGTCGTCGACGACGGCTGCGATCTCGACCACCCCGATCTCGCCGCGCACATGCTGCCCGGGACCGACCTCGTCGACGACGACGACGACCCGTCCTACCTGCCGAACGTGCGCGGCAACGAGCACGGCACCGCCTGCGCTGGCCTCGTCGCCGCCATCGGCGACAACGGCGTCGGCATCGCCGGCGCCTGCCCCGAGTGCCATCTCCGCTGCGTGCGACTCCTGCCCGGCGGCCAGGGTGGCGAGGTCCCGATCGGCAACGACATCGCCGCCTATGATCGGCAGCTCGCCTGGAACGTCGCCGTCAGCTCGAACTCCTGGGGCTTCGAGGACCACTTCCCGGTGCCGAACCTGCTCCGCCGCGCCATCGCCACGCTCATCGCCGAGGGCCGCGATGGCAAGGGCACCATCGTCGTCTTCGCCGCCGGCAACGACGCGCGCGAGGTCCTCGACGACGAGCTCTACGGCATCGAGGGAGTGCTCACCGTCGGCGCGATCAACCAGTTCGACGAGGCCGCGTCCTTTTCCAACAGCGGCGGCCCGGTCGATCTCGTCGCGCCCGCCGGTACCCTCACCACCGACATCGCCGGCCCCGACGGCGCCGACGAGGGCGACTACACCTCGCTCTTCGGCGGCACCTCGTCGGCCTGTCCGGTCGCCGCCGGCGTCGCCGCGCTGCTCGTCGCCGCCGCGCCCGACAAGACCGCGCTCGAGCTGGTGGACGCCCTCGTCCGGACGACCCGGCCCGCGCCCTTCGCTCTGCCCGACGAGCACGGTCACGATCCGCTCTACGGCTACGGCGTCATCGATCCCGCGGCGGCGCTCGCAGCCGTCATGCCCGCGCCCACCCCTGATGAGGTCGGCCCCGAGCCGATCGCCGAAGCCGACCCCGAGCCGACTGCCGACGCACCACTCGTCGAGCCCGCCGAGGCGAGCGAGCCACCTCGCGACGAGGGCTGCACGACCGGCGCGCCCCCGGGCTGGCTCATCGCCGCGCTCGCGCTCGCGATGAGGCGCCGCGCCCGCGCATGAGCATCACGACGAGCCCCATGAGATACAGCGCGCCCGAGCCACCGCCGCCCGCGCACCCGTCGTCGCGCCGGCCGCCGCTCCCGGTCTCCGCGCGCGCCTCGGCCACGTCGCCCTGTGCGTCGTCCTCGTCCGCGCTGTCGCCGTCGTCGTCCGGCTCGCTCACGTCGGCCTCGTCCTCGGTGATCGACTCGACGACCGGCTCGACCTCGTCCTCGACCTCCTCGGGCATCGGCTCCGGCCCGACCTCGGGCGCCGGCTCGGGCGTCGGCTCCGGATCGGGCTCGACCTCCTCGCGCTCGACGCAGCTGCCATCGTCCGAGCAGACCTGCCCGCTGCCGCAGTTCCTCACGCGCGACGAGACGTCGCAGTCGGGGTCGTAGAGGCCGCAGTTGCAGTCGCACTCGTCGCCCGCCGCGTAGGTCGACCAGCCGCAGACCCAGCCCGCGGGCACCGGCTGCTCACACGTGCCGTCCTCGAGACACGCGCTGCCGGCGAGGCATCCATAGACCTGCTGGCCGGGGTCGGCGCAGTCGGGATCGTACGCGCCGCAGTCGCAGTCGCAGCCGTCGCCGGTCCCATAGAAGCGGCGCCGGCACTCCCATTCGTCGGGCAGGGTGATCGTGCAGGTGCCGTCCTCCTGGCAGATCCCGCCGGGCGCGCAGCCGCTCAGGTCGTTGCGCGGATCGGCGCAGTCGGGATCGGGCACGCCGCAGTCGCAGTGGCAGCGATCGCCATCGGCGTACGAGCTGCGCGAGCAGGTCCACTCGGCGGGGATCGGCTCGGTGCACTGCCCCTTCTTGTCGCAGCTGCTGCCCGGCGCGCAGTTGACCACGTCGAGCGTGCGGTCGTCGCAGTCCGGATCGTAGGCGCCGCAGTCGCAGTCGCAGTCGTCGCCCGCGTCGTACCACGCTGCCGAGCACGTCCACTCGGCCGGCACGGCGAAGAGCCCGTCGCAGTCGTCGGGGCAGCTCTCGGGGGTCTCGCCGCTCGTGCAGAAGCCGTCGCCGCAACTCGCCGCGGGGCCGTCCGGGCACAGGCGCGCGCTCGGAAAGCCGCGCGCGCACAAGGCCTCGTGCGCGTGGTGGGCGTACATCACCGCCTCCTCGGCGTCATCGGGATCGAGCACCGCGACCACCGCGCAGGTGTCCGCGTACTCGTAGTCATCCGCGCCCGAGACCAGCACGCCGACCACGGCGAGGTCCTTGTCGAGCACGCCCGAGCCGGAGTTGCCCGAGAACGCGTCGACCGAGGCGATGAAGTAGTCGCCCGCCTGCGTGCGCGGCGCGTCGACGATCCCGCCGGCGTCCACCTTGAGCGGGATCCCGTTGGGGTAGCCGACGAGCACGAGCGGCGCGCCGAGCGCGAGAGCACCCGACCCGGCCATCGGCGCCGGGGTGCGCCCCGCGACCGGTCGATCGAGCTGGATGATCGACAGATCGAGATCGTCGTCGAGGTCGATCTCGGGCCGCACGATCACGTCGACGCAGCGGTAGACCGAGTCCTCGTCCATCGGCGCGCGCACGCCTTCGGCCTCGTAGAGGTAGTCGAAGACCCAGGCCGAGCTCGCGCAGCTCGAGCTTCGCGGCACGCAGTGGCCGGCGGTGAGGAGCAGATCGTCGTCGATGAGCGTGCCCGAGCAGGTACCCGCCGTCGGCTGGTCGCGGAAGCGCTGGTCGGCGCAGAGGCCATAGGACTCACCCAGCGTCGGCTCGCCGTCGATCAGCACCGCGCCGGTCTCGTCGCTCGAGATCGCGCTCCAGGGGATCATCGCCGCGACCGAGTCGCGCGCCTGCGCCTTGAGCGGCGCGTCCTCGATCGCATACCAGTCGAGCCGACCGTCGCCCCCGTAGACGACCGCGCCCACCGCGTGCTCCGGGGACGCAACCTCTTCACGTGGGGCGCTGCACGCGCCCACGAGACCCAACGCCAGGACCCAGGCCGGAGACGCTCGCCGATCGATGCTCATGGCTCCTCTTGGGCCACCCGCTGCAAAGCGGCAAGCGCTTTCGGGTGCGCCGCCGTTCGAGTGCGCGAACCCGCTCGGGAGCGGGCGCGGGAGGGGGAACGAACGGGGAGGTCAGTCCTCGCCGCCCACGCCCTCGATCCCGTACTTCTTCATCAGCTTGCGGAAGTACTTGCGATCGATGTCCGCCTCGCGCGCGGCGTGGCTGATGTTGAAGCTGTTGCGCTTGAGGAGGTTGTAGATGTAGTCGCGCTCGAACGAGCTCAACCACTCCTCCTTGGCTTCCTTGAACGGCTTGTCGGCGATCTTCTCGACCTTCTCGCGCGCGGTCGCCGCCTCGGCGCTCGGGCGGCGCCGCACGATGCCGATCCCCGAGATGTTCTCCGGCAGGTCCTCGAGGCCGACGTACTCGCCCTCGCAGTAGGCGCACGCGCGCTCGACGACGTTGACCAGCTCGCGCACGTTGCCGGGCCACTGGTAGTTCATCATCGCGTCGAGCCCCTCGCGCGAGATGCTCTTGACCCGCTGGTTGCCTTCGCCGTCCTTGTTGAACGGGGCGCGCGCCAGGATGTGCTTGGTCAGGTGCGGGAGATCCTCCTTGCGCTCGCGCAGGGGCGGCAGGATGAGGCGCACCACTGAAAGGCGATAGAAGAGGTCCTCGCGGAAGCGGCCGGCCTTGACCTCCTCGGCGAGGTTGCGGTTGGTCGCCGCGATCACGCGCACGTCGATCTTGATCGGCTTGTTCGAGCCGACACGCCGGATCTCGCGCTGCTCGAGCGCGCGCAGGAGCTTCGGCTGCAGATCGAGGCTCAGCTCGCCGAGCTCGTCGAGGAAGATCGTGCCGCCCTGGGCGTTCTCGAAGAGGCCCTGGCGCGCCATGATCGCGCCGGTGAACGAGCCCTTCTCGTGGCCGAAGAGCTCGGACTCGATCAGGTTCTCCGGAACCGCCCCGCAGTCGAAGACGACGAAGGGCTTGTCGGCGCGGCGGCTCGCCTCGTGGATCGTGCGCGCCACGACCTCCTTGCCGGTGCCGGTCTCGCCCTCGATCACGACGGTCACGCCGGAGGGCGCGATCTTTTCGAGGATCCCGAAGATCTCGCGCATGCGCACGCTGGTGCCGACGATGCGCCCGAAGCGGTCGCGGTTGACCGGCTGGATCTCGACGCGCTCGTCGAGGCTCTGGAAGCGGATGTCGGTCTTGCCGACGGTGAGCATGCAGCCGGGCTTGAGGAAGGCCTCGCGGATGCGCACGCGGTTGACGAAGGTGCCGTTGGTCGAGCCGAGATCCTGGATGATGTAGGCGTCGTCGTCCTGCGTGATCTTGCAGTGGTAACGGCTGACGGTGTCGTCGTCGACGACGATGTCGTTGTCGTCCATGGCGCCGATCGCCACCGACGGCTGGTCGAAGATGTACTCCGCCGTGGTGCCGTCGCTCCGCTCCATCACGAGCTTGCACTTGCGCAAGTGCAAGGTCGCCGGCCGACCGCTGATGTACGCGATCTTGGTCGGCGGGATGAAGTCGGGGAAGTTCTCGTTGCCGGGTTCCATGGACGCGACCGGTTGGGGGCCTGCTGCAAACTGTCGGGGCGCCTCGCCACCGCCGCGCGCGGGCGGCTGGGGATCGGGTCGTGCAGCGGGCCGGGCGCTCACCGGTTGCCCGCGTGCATGTCACCTCACTCGAACGAGAACGGGTTGTCGATCGGCTGCTCCTTCATGAACGACTTCTCGACGCGCTCCTGCTCCTCCTTGCACTCGATGCAGAGCGAGGCCTCGGGTCGCGCGAGCAGCCGCTTGTAGCCGATGTAGTTGCCGCAGTTCTCGCACTCGCCGTAGGCGCCCTCCTCGATGAGGGCGAGCGCCTTGGAGATCTTCTTGAGGAGGGCCACGTCGCGCCCGCGCATGCGGTGCTCGACCGTGACGTCCCACTCGGCGCTGGCGAGGTCGACCTCGTCAGCGTGTCGGAGCGCGCCCTCCTCGCGGTCGGCCTCGAGCAGCTGCTCCTCCGCCTCGACGATCTTGCGCTTGCGCTGCGTCAGGATCGTCTTGAGCTCGGCCAGCTGCTTCGGGGTGAGGGGTTCCTGCTCTTCGCTGCGTGGTGCTTTCGCCATGATTCTACCTGCTTGGTGGGAGGCAGCGCTCCCCGTCACTCGACGCATTCCCCCGCTCATCGCGATCGTGGGCGGCCGACGTTCGGGCGGCAATCATTTTGGGGACCAACCGGAAGATAATCAAGGGCTGGTCAAAAAGTCGCTCCGCAGCCGCTTCCGTCGCGGCTCACACGCGATCGCTCCCTCAGCGGGACAGGAGCGCCGCGGCGTCCATCGCCCAGGCGATGCCGACGTGGATCAGCACGCCGCCGGCGATCGAGCCGGTCGACAGCGACAGGAGCCCGAGCACGGTGCCGGCGGCGATCGCGCCGACGGTCTCGTAGAGCGGCTTGGAGAAGTGGATCATCACGTAGGGCATGATCATCGCGAAGACCGCCAGCACGCCCATGCGATCCTTGACGCCGTGCACGAGGAAGCCGCGGAAGAAGAACTCGAGCGAGAAGAACTGGAGCGCGTAGAGGAGCTCCCAGATCAGGAGATCGCTCAGCCCGCGGTGATCCTTATATAGAGGATACTTCGCCTGGAACTCGGGGCTCGTCGCGACGAGCAGCACCATCACGAAGACCGGCAGGAACATCGCGAGGTAGAGCGGAAGGTGCCGGCGGAAGCCGTCGAGGTTCATGCCGTAGTCGCGCATGCGGTGGCCGAAGACGAGGCGGATCACCAGGCCGGGGATCGCCACGTAGAAGGCGAGCGCGCCGAGCGACCACATCGCGACGCGCAGGAGCCCCTTGTGGTGCTCGAGGAGCGCGCCGAGCTCGCCGTCGATGCCATACGCCAGGTCGATGAGCGCCTGTGCCATGCCGAGCTGCGCGTCGACCGAGAGCACGCCATAGGCCATGGCGATCAAGACCAGCGCGCCCACGACGTAGACGATGAGCGCGCGCGCACCCGGCGACAGACGACCGGGCGGCAGGCCCCGGCGCTCGGCCTCCTCGATGGCCGTCGCTGCTCGCCGGGTGAAGGCGCGCAGCCAGGACCTGGAGGTGGTGATCGGGGGCTTCCTCGCCGAGCTGCGAGGAGGTCCACCGCTCCCCAGGGGGGCCGCGGGGGGCAGAGGTGTGGTCATGGGCTATGCGTCGAGGGCATGCGCGGCGGCGTGTGCGGGCAGGGTCGAGAACACCCGCTGGATGCGTTCGACGATCGACTCCAGCGCCGAGTACCAGCGATGGAGATCGAGCGCGAGGATGGCGAGGAGACCACGCATCTCCTCGGGTTCTGCCGCGGTATTTGACCTCTTTGCGTCGCGAAGGATCCGGCTCGCGATCGTCTCGAGGACGGCGCGCTCCTGGCTGAGCTCCCGCGCGAGCCGCAGCAGCTTGCCTCGGGAGAGGCCCTCATCCATGGAGCACCTCGCCATGCTCCAGGAGGTGTTGCCTCAGTGACGCGCTCGTCTCCTCGATGGGTATCAAGTCCACGTGTCGGTCGGCCGCCTCGGCGCAGCGCCAGAGGGCCTCCCAATAGCGCTCGGGGCTGAGCCCCTCGACGGCCAGATCGATATCCGAACGCTTGTGAAGGCGCCCTTCGAGCAACGAACCGAACAGGATGACCCGCGAGACCCCGAGCTCATCGACGAGCAGGCGCACCAGCGCCGGTAGGCGTGCACGCGCTGCGAGCGCCGCCGCGACCTCCATCGCCCGCGCGCGATCCGCGCTGCGACGCATGTTCTCGAGGTACGGTTCGACGTCCATGCGTTCTTGTGTAGCGTCCGTGCGTGGTGTGCACAAGCGCCCGGACGAGTGCGGGGGCGGCAAGCCCGTGGGCGCGTCAGTCGACGATCATCCGTTCAGAAGTACCAGCTCACGCCGGCCTGGAGCTGCACGCCGAGGTCGACCTTGTCCTCTTCGCCGGTGAAGTGGATGTTGTCGCAGAAGCCGCTCTGGGTGCCGACCTGCGCGATGCAGTCCGTGGCGATCTTCTCGCGCGTGTCGAGGTTCTTGAACACGGTCTGGAAGCGCAGGTCGGCGTGCAGGGCGAGGTTCTCGGTGATGAAGAACTCGACGCCGCCGCCGAGCTGGCCGGCGAGCTCGGTGATGTCGATGTTGTAGTCGCCGCCGAAGTACTCGAGGCGCGTGAAGTGCACGCCGACGCCGCCGATCACGTAGGGTTGGAAGCGCGTGTTGGGCAGGATGTGCCAGGTCAGGCCGGCCATGAGCGGGATCGTCGACTGGGTGAGGTCGGTGTTGTCGGCCGAGCCCGAGAGGAAGTCGGCGGAGAGCTCGAGGCCGAAGGACTCGGAGAAGCGACCGCGGAGGTGAAAGCCGATGCCGCCCATGCCCGGGTTCTCGGCGGTGGAGATCCCGACCTTCTCGCCCTCGACGGCGACGCCCGAGGCGTGAAGCCCGATGCCGAGGAAGTCCCGCGTCTCCGGCTCCTCACGCCTGGGCGGTGGCGCCTCGTAGACATCCTCTCTGAGATCCGGGGCCGGGGCGCGGGGCGCGCGCGCGACCTCGACGACCTCCTCGACCTCCTCGACGGGGGGGGCCTCGCGCACGACGACGACACGGCGCGGCGGGGGCGCGGGCTCGTAGTAGACGATCGGCGGGGGCGGCGGCGCCGGCACGATCACGACCGGACCGTAGCGCGGGCGGTAGACCGGCGCGTAGTAGGGGCGGTAGCGCAGCGGCGGACCGGGACGATAGTAGGGGCGCCAGCCGGGCGGGTGGGCCTGGGCGGGCGAGGAGTCGGCGACGGCCACCGGGACCATGGTCAGGGCGAGCGCGATGAGGAGTGCATTTTTCACGGCGGACCTCGACAAGACGGGCAATGCGACGAGCCGGAAGCCGCCGACGTCGCGCGCTCCGGCTTGTTCAAAAAAAATCGACGGACCCGCTCACGGCCTGATTTCATGCGGTGCGGAGGCCGATCCGCGCGCACGACAAAGGCATTGCCGGCGCTGGGGAGCGCGTATAGAGTGCGCGCCTCTTCGCCGGCCCTCGGTCACGAGACGCTTGCTCGCCGGCAGACCGGAGCTCGATGTCGCGCGCGTGCATAGCCCTCTCGCTGCTCATGGCCATGACGGCCGTGACCGCCCACGCCGCCGAGCCCGCACCCGCACCGGAGCCGGAGCCCACCCCGGAGCCTGCGCCCGCGCCGGAGCCCGCGCCCGAGCCCGAGCCCGCGCCGACACCCGAGCCGCTGCCTCCCGTCGAGGTTCCCAAGCAGAAGACGCCGGCCGCGCCCCCGCCCGAGCACCTCGCCGCGCGCACGCCGGTGGTGCCTGTCGTGCGCGTCGTGCATCACGGCCTCTTCCGGTTCCGCCCCGAGATGTTGGTCGCCAACGACCTCGGCCCGGGCGTCTCACCGGTGCCCGATCCGCTCGGGCTCTCGACCGGCGTCGATCCCGATGCGGCCGCGCTCGCCTGGGCCTCGATCCGTCTCCGCTACGAGCCGACGCTCCTCATCGGATCCGGTCTCGGCGTGCACCTCGGCGTCGATCTCCTCGACAACCTCGTGCTCGGCAGCCACCCGCTCGCCGCCGGGCGCCCCGATCTCGTCACCGATCTGCTCGGGGACTCGCAGGCCCCTCCGTCCTCCGGATCGATCGGCTGGCGCGACGCGCTCACCGTGCGCCAGGCGTTCTTGCGCTGGAACGCCTTCGACACCTTCGACGTGCGCGCCGGTCGCATGGTCGATCACTACGGCCTCGGGATCTCCCGCAACGACGGCTCGTGCGACGACTGCGACTTCGGCACCGTCGTCGACAGGCTGGCGATCGGCTTTTCCATCTCCGGCTTCCGCATCGACGCGAGCTGGGAGTACAGCGCCGTCGGCGCGACCAGCGATCTCGCCTTCGCGCACGAGCGCCAGCCCTTCGGGCAGGCCAAGGACCTCGGCCAGGAGGACGACGTCACCACCTACACCGTCGAGGTGGGCCGTTACCCGGTGACCGACGCCGAGCTCCGCGAGCGTCAGCTCGCGCTCGACGAGCGGCGCGAGTGGGCGATCGACTGGTCGATCTTCTCGGCCTTCACCGATCAGACCCTCTCGAGCTCGGAGCCGCTCGCCGAGAGCTCGTTCGAGTGCGCCTCGAGCGGCGAGCTCGCAAACGGCCAGCCGCTGACGAGCTACGACTGCCTGCGCCTGTTCCGGCGCGGCGCCTTCTTCTGGCGCCCGGGCGCGTGGTTTCGCGCCGAGCACCGCCCCGCGCACGACGAGCAGATCCGCGTCGAGCTCGAGCTCGCCGGGATCTTCGGCGAGATCGAGAGCCCGCAGCGCCTGGTCGAGGACGTCGAGCCCAAGACCTTCCAGGGCCTGGGCGTCGCGGCCGAGCTCGAGTGGCGCCGCGCCTGGCTCGGTCTCGGCGTCGACCTCGGCCTCGCCACCGGTGACGACGGCGAGCACCTCGGCGTGCTCGACGGCCAGGACGTCGTCGACCCCGACGACGACGCCTACGCGACCAACGACGCGCTGCGTGCCAACGGCACGATCACCTCGTTCATCTTCAACCGCGACTATCACCTCGATCTGGTGCTCTTCCGCCAGGTGATCGGCGCCGTGACCAACGCCGCCTACATCAAGCCGTGGATCGCGGGCGAGGTCCTGCGCAGCGAGGACCTCACGCTCTCGCTCAGGCTCGACGTGCTCTATGCGATGGCGATGCGCCCCTCGGGCACGCCGGGTGACGGACGCCACTGGGGCCTCGAGGTCGACGCACGCGTCGTGCTCGAGACCGTCGACGGCTTCACCGCCTCGCTCGCCTCGGGCATCCTGCTCCCCTTCGACGCGCTCGCCGATCCGCTGACCGGCGCCGACGCTGAGCCGGCAGGCGCCGTGAGGGCCCTATTCGGCTGGCGTTTCTGAAGGCCCCGGCGCGGCCAGGCTCGCGAGGCCGTCGAGCAGGCGCCGGTGCACGCCTTCGAAGTCGCGGCCCGACATGACGAGGAGCACGTCCTCGCCGGGGCGCGCGTCGGCGACGACCGCGTCGGCCAGGGCGGTGACCTCGGGCACGAGCGTGGCCGTGACGCCGCGCGCGACGAGGCTCTCACAGAGCTCGGCGAGATCGAGGCGCGCGTCGGGAGGCAGCGGGTCGGAGGCCTTGTCGAGCGAGCGCTTGAACCAGACCCTGTCGGCCCGCGCGAGCGCCTCGGCGAAGCCGCGCTGGAAGACCTTGCGCCGCGCGGTGTTCGACTGCGCCTCGAAGAGCGCGACCAGGCGGCGGCCGGGGTAGCGCTGGCGCACGGCGTCGATCGTCGCGGCGATGGCGCTCGGGTGGTGCGCGAAGTCGTCGATGACCGGGATCCCTGCGGCCTCGCCGACGAGGCTCAGGCGCTTGAGCGGCGCGACGAAGGAGGCGAACGCGGCGGGAAACGTCGCGGGATCGGCGCCGGCGGCCAGCGCGAGGCCGGCGGCGACCAGCGCGTTGTAGACGTTGTGGCGACCGGGTAGCGGCAGGTGGACCGCGACGGGGGCGTGGCCGAGCCCGGCGGGCAGCACGAGCGAAAAGCGCGTGCCGTCCGACTCGAAGCGCGGCGCCTCGGCGACGAGGTCGGCGCCGTCGCTGTCGTGGCCTTCGATCGCGGTGAGCCAGCGCGGCGCGGCGGAAGCTTGGGCGGCGCGGCGGGCGCGCGCCTCGTGGGCCGCGACCACCAGGCGACCGTCGGCCGGCACGAGCGTCGCGAAGCGCGTGAAGGTGCGCTCGATGGCGTCGACGTCGGCGAAGATGTCGGCGTGGTCCATCTCCAGGTTGTTGATCGAGGCCAGGTGCGGCCGATAGTGGAAGAACTTGGCGCCGCGGTCCCAGAAGGCGGTGTCGTACTCGTCGCCTTCGATCACCATGTGCGCGCCCTGGCCGAGGTGGTGGTTGCTCCGCCAGTTGCCGGCGACGCCGCCGATGAAGAAGCTCGGCGCCAGACCGGCGCGCTCGAGCAGCCAGGCGGTCATCGAGGCGGTGGTCGTCTTGCCGTGCGTGCCGGTCACGACGATCGGCACGCGCTCACCGAGAAAGAGCGCGGCCAGCGTCTCGGGCAGCGACGCATGCGGCAGGCCGCGCTCGCGCATCGCCAGGGCCTCGGCGTAGGTCGGGCGGATCACGTTGCCGACGACGACGAGGTCGGGCCCCCAGTCGAGCACGCGCGCGTCGTCGTAGCCCTTCATCACCGGGATGCCGCGGGCCGCGAGGAAGTCGGACATCGGCGGGTAGGGCGCCGCGTCGGAGCCGCGCACCTCGTAGCCGCGCGCGCCGAGCATCGCCGCCAGCGCGCCCATGGCGCTGCCGCAGATCCCCATGAGATGGATCTTGTGGAACGCCTGCCACGCGGATGCTGCGATCGGCGGCGGTGCACGCCTCGACGGGTCGGTCAGGGTCATCGCCGGACAACGTAGCAGCCCTGCCGGAACTTCGCATGAAGTGCGCACGCATCGCGGCCCGCGGCGCCGGAGGGCGATTGACACGCGGAGGCGTCATGCTACCGTTCGACGCGCCCTCGGGGGGGATAGGGAGTTAGGATAAGGAGTTTTCGACGTGGCCGACTCACCGAAGGAACCCAAAGCCGATCTCAAGTCCCGACTCGGCCTGAAGTCGCGCTCCGCCGCTCCGCCTGCCGCGCCGATCGTACCGGGCGCGCCGCCGCCCGAGCCGCCCAAGCCCAAGGTCGAAAAGCCCACCGCCGAGACGATCGAGGAGGCGCGGCGCAAGGCCGCCGAGGCCGAGAAGGAGGCCGGGCCGGCGATCGAGCAGTTCCAGCTCGCCGCCCCCGAGCAGACGCCGCTGCCGAGCGCGCTGCCGGCGGCACCGCGCGTCGAGTACGTCGAGATCAAGGCCGAGGAGACGCCGGAGACGATCAAGAAGCGGCGCATGATGCTGATCATCGTCGGCGTCTCGGCGGCGCTCATCTTCTTCGTGATCGGGCGCATGATGGGCTCGTCGTCGGCGCGCTCGGACCTCAACGAGAGCGTGCTGCTCGAGGCGCAGGAGAAGCAGAAGCTCCTCGAGGGCAAGCAGGTGACCTTCGATCAGATCGCGGTCATCCGGGCGCAGCTCGACAAGATCGACTCGGCGGTGCGCCTGCTCGATCCCGAGCAGGGCGACATCACGACCCTCGAGAAGGACTTCGCCGACCTCGTCGAGGTCATGGTGAAGTTCGCCAACAACAAGCAGTCGTCGCTCGATCCGATCGAGGTCATCGGCAACAACGTCGTCAACGGCGACCTCATGCGCGAGCTGGCGCTCTTCTCGTTCCAGACGAAGAGCTTCCACGAGGCGGTCAGCGCCGCAGTCGACGAGGCCCAGGCGATGCTCGCGGCCAACCCGATCCCGCCGCCCGACCGGCAGAAGCTCCTCGCCATCGCCGAGCCCGACGCGCTCGAGGTCGAGGGGCTCGGCAAGGTGCCGCTCTCCAAGGGCACGCTCGTCGTGCAGGCGGGTCGGCCCGAGGGGATCCAGACCCGCGATGCCGCCGGCAACCCGGTGACCGAGTTCTATCAAAAGGTGCGCGTCGAGGGGCGCGAGGAGCCGGTGCAGATCAAGACGACGCAGATGGTGCAGGTCGACATGGCGCCCTGGTGGGACAAGACCGCCAAGCAGACCAAGCGCACCGTGCTCACGCGTCTGGCGATGATCGCGGCGGGCCTCCACGAGCAGGTCAAGAAGCTCGACCCCAAGCCGGTGCGCGCTGCGATCCAGGAGGTCCTCGACCGCGGCTCGATGTGAGCGCGCGGGTCCCGCTCGGCTTCAGCCGAGGGGCTCACGCGTGGGTGGTGCGCTCGATGGCGGCGAGCTCCGCCGCGTAGCTCGAGAGGCCGAAGATCCCGCCGGTGTGGATGAACACGACGCGCGCGGGGCGTTGCGGGGCGATCTGATCGATCGCGCCGACGAGGCCCAGGAAGGCCTTGTTGGTGTAGACCGGGTCGAGCATGAGGCCGTCACGGTGCAGCGTCGTCAGGAGGAAGGTGAGCTCCTCCTCGGTGGTGAGGCCGTAGCCGCGCCCCTGGAAGCCTTCGAGCACGCGGTAGCGCCCGGGCGTGAGCTCGGGCAGGTGGTAGGCGGCCTGGGCCTCGGCGGCGATGCGCTCGACGATCGCCTCGAAGGTGGCGGCGTCGTCGCAGACCGCGACGCCGAACACGCGGGTCGGCACGCCGGCGAGCTCGAGGCCGAGCGCGAGCCCGGCCAGCGTGCCGCCCGAGCCGGTTGCGACGACGATGGCGT
Organism: Deltaproteobacteria bacterium; assembly: GCA_011526585.1. Classification (GTDB taxonomy): domain Bacteria; phylum Myxococcota_A; class UBA9042; order PHBI01; family PHBI01; genus WYBB01. The sequence continues at coordinate 4,111 of WYBB01000063.1, read as the reverse complement.
CGGGCGGCGCGCCGAGCTGGCCGAGCAGCTCCTGGGCGCAGGCGAGGTAGCCGAGCGCGCCGAGCGCGTTGGAGCCGCCCTCGGGGATGAGGTAGGGGCGCTCGCCGGCGGCGGCGAGGGAATCGGCGAGCGTCTGCATGATGAGCTGGCGTTGCTCGCGATAGTCGCTGGGGGTGCAGGTGACGATGCGCGCGTCGGCCATGCGGTCGAAGAGCAGGTTGCCGTGCGGCGGTGAGGGCAGGTCGGAGACGTGGCCGCTGGGCGTGCGTAGGAGCAGCACCGAGCGCAGGCCGAGCTGGGAGGCGGCGAGCGCGGTGGCGCGGCAGTGGTTCGAGTGCATGCCGCCGCAGGTGATGACGCTGGTCGCGCGCTGGGCGACGGCGTCGGCTAGCAGGTAGTCGAGCTTGCGGATCTTGTTGCCGGACAGGTGCGAGCCGGTGAGATCGTCGCGCTTGACGAGGAGCTCGACGCCGAGCGCGGCCGAGGCGTGCGGCATGGCCTGGAGCGGGGTCGGCAGCGCGCTGAGCGCGAGGCGGTCGGGCAGGGTGGGCGTGCGCATGCCGCATCATGCCGACATCGGCGTTGCAGGAGAAGCGGTAGTTCACTACATGGTCCGGGTCGAGCATGGCCCGACGGCGCGCATCGCCGGGGCAGGGAGGCGAGCGCGATGGCGCGGGTCGAACCAAGAATTCTAAAGGGTTTCAGGGACTATCTGCCCGAGCTCGAGGGCCCGCGGCAGGCGATGCTCGAGCGCGTCAAGACGGCCTTCGAGCGCTTCGGCTATGGCCCGCTGCAGACGCCGGCGCTCGAGTACTCCGAGATCCTCGTCGGCAAGTACGGCGACGAGGGCGACAAGCTCTTGTATCGCTTCATGGACAACGGCGAGCGCGACGTCGCGCTGCGCTACGATCTGACGGTGCCGCTGGCGCGCGTCGTCGGTCAGTACGGTGATCTGGTCATGCCGTTTCGGCGCTATCAGATCGCCCCGGTGTGGCGGGCCGAGAAGCCGGCCCGGGGGCGCTTCCGCGAGTTCATGCAGTGCGACGCCGACCTGGTCGGCGAGCCGTCGGTGCGCGCGGACGCGGAGATCATGATGGTCGGGCTGGCGGTGCTCGGCGCGCTGGCGGTGCCGAGCTACGAGATGCGCGTCAACGATCGGCGGATCCTCGACGGCGTGCTCGACCTGGTGGGCGTGCCCGACGCGGGGCAGCGCGTGGTGGTGCTGCGCGCGGTCGACAAGCTGCCCAAGGTCGGCGCGGAGGCGGTGAAGAAGGAGATCGCCGAGGCGGTCGGCCTCGACGACGCGGCGATCGACCGGCTCTTCGCGCTGCTCTTCCGGAAGATCGCGGGGCCGGGGGATCTCGGCGCGCTGGGCGACGAGCTCGCCGGCTCGGAGGTCGGGCTGGCGGGCGTGCGCGGGCTCACCGAGCTCCTGACGATCCTCGAGGGCGCCGGCGAGGGGGCGCGCGTCGCGGTCGATCTGACGATCGCGCGCGGGCTCGACTACTACACCTCGACGATCTACGAGACCTTCCTCGTCGGCCACGAGGGCTACGGCTCGGTGATGTCGGGCGGGCGCTACGACGGGCTGATGGACATGTTCTCGGGGCGGCCGACGCCGGCGGTCGGGATCTCGCTCGGGGTCGATCGGCTGCTCGCGGCGCTGACCGAGCTCGGCCTGGTGGCGAGCAGGAAGGCGAGCGCGCACGCCTTCTTCTGTCTCTTCTCCGAGGCGGACTACGCGCACGTGTGCCAGGTGGCCAATCGTCTGCGCGCGCACGGGATCGGGGTCGAGGTCGCGCTCGGGGGCGGCAAGCTCGGAAAGCAGCTGCAGCTCGCGACGCGCAAGGGTCACCGCTTCGTCTTCCTGCAGGGCGGCGACGAGCGCGCGGCGGACACGGTGGTCTTGAAGGACCTCGCGAGCGGCGCGCAGGAGACGCTGGCTTTGGCCGAGGCGGCGAGCTGGGCGGGGCGGCTCACCGGGTGAGGGGCGGCCGGGTCCTTGCCGCGACCGGGTGCTTTGGAACAAACTCGCCGCGCGGGTGTCTTCGGGTGCTCGGCAGGCGAGGAGCGTGGCGTGGCGACGAGGACGAGGACGAAGGCGGGCGGAGGACGATGGGGGAGCGCTCTCCTCGTCGCGTTGTCGCTCGCGGCGTGTGCGACCGAGCGCGTCATCGAGATGGATCCGATGCACTTCGCGGTGGTCGAGACCGAGCGCGGTCGTCACGTGGAGGCGCTCGATCCGGAGGCGCTCTTCCAGGAGGGCAACCGCGCCTTCGAGGCGCAGGACTTCCTCCTGGCCGCGGACAAATACCGCTTGATCGTCGAGCGCTTCGGCACGAGTCGCTGGGCGGATGTGGCGACCTTCAACGCCGGGCTCGCGCTCGAGAAGGCGGGCCGTCCCGCGGAGGCCGTGCCCTACTTCGAGCGCATGGTGGCGGCGGTCGCGGGGTCGAAGGACGCGCAGGACGCGCTCTTCCGGTTGGCGGCGTGTCACGAGCGGCTCGAGGACTGGGCGACCATGCGCGCGGTCGGCGATCGGATCCTGGGGCCGCACTTCGCGTCGATCGCGGTCGGCGATCGCATCGCCGGGTTGGCGGTGCGGGGGCGCGCGGCCGAGGGGCTCGGGCAGCTCGCGCTGGCGGAGCGCGACTACCGCAAGGCGCTCGACCTGTATCAGGATCACCTCGAGGTGCGCGGGCTCGACAAGAGCCCGTACGTGTCGCAGGCGCAGTTCCGGATCGGCGAGATCTATCGGGAGCTCTTCGCGTCGATCCGCTTCCGCCTGCCGCTCGAGCGCATGGCGCGCGATCTCGAAGACAAGTCGAACTTCTTCTTGATGGCGCAGAGCGCTTTTCTGCGCGCGCTGAGGCTGCAGCACCCGGACTGGGCGGTGGTCGCCGGCTATCGACTCGGCGCGCTCTACGAGACGATGCACGACGACATGATGGCGGCCGAGGTGCCGAACGATCTGAGCCCCGAGGAGATCGAGATCTACGAGGAAGAGCTCAGGAGCAAGGTGAGGCCGCTCCTGGTGCGCGCGGTCGACATCTACGAGCGCAACCTGAGACTCGGTCAGCGGTTCGGAAAACGGGACGACTGGATGCAGAAGACCGAGGCGAGCCTGGCGCGCCTGCAGGACCTCCTGCGCGCGGAGGCGCGACGCGCGGCCGAGCGCGAGGCCCCCGCGCCGTGAGCGTGTCGGGTGCGCGTAGGAGGGCAGGGGGTCGATAGCGCTTCCCGAGCGCGGCGGGGATCGGTATCGTCCGGGCGCTCGTTCGGGGCGCGGAACGGTGACGCGCCCGAGGGGAGGCGTCATGCGCGCGATACGATCGAAGATGTGGCTGGGGATCGGGGGCCTCTTCGTCGCGGTGGGGTGCGACTCGGACGAGCCGCGGGCCGGGATCGATCAGGGTGACGGGCGCGACGCGCTGGGCGAGGTCGGCGACGGCGAGACGGCCGGCGGTGAGGCGTGCGAGAGCGACTTCGACTGCGAGGGTGCGCTCGGTGAGCTCGAGGCGTGCGAGGTCGCGCTCTGCCACACCTCGACGGGGCGCTGCCTCGTGGCGGAGGCGCCGGACCTGACGGTCTGCGATGACTTCGATCCGTGTACGACGAGATCGTTCTGCACGAGCGGCGTGTGCGAGGCGTTCCCGAGCGACACGATCGACTGCGACGACGGTGACCCGTGCACGAGCGACGGCTGCGACGAGACCGGCGCGTGCATGCACGCGGCGATCACCGTCGGCGCCTGCGCGGGCGGGGCGAGCTGCGGCGACGGGCAGTGCGACCAGGGGGAGCGGCAGAGCTGTCCCGACGACTGCCCGAACGTGATCCAGGGCTGCGGTGACGGCCAGTGTGATGCGAACACCTTCGAGTCGGTGTGGTGCCCGCAGGACTGCAGTGGCGGTGGCGGCGGTGGGAACAACTTCGGCTGCGGCGACGGCCAGTGCGATGCGAACACCTTCGAGTCGGTGTGGTGCCCGCAGGACTGTGGTCAGAGCGGCGGCGGCGGCGGCGGGATCAACTTCGGCTGCGGTGACGGCCAGTGCGACGCGAACACGTTCGAGTCGGTGTGGTGCCCTCAGGACTGTGGTCAGAGCGGCGGCGG
>WYBB01000062.1 GCA_011526585.1 Deltaproteobacteria bacterium | reverse complement strand
CGAGCGCGAAGAAGATCGCGAAGCCGATGGCGACCCAGCCCATGACGCCCACGGGCGACGCGCCGATGAGCGCGGCCGGGATCATGTGAAAGAGCGCGCCACCGATGAGCGAGCCCGCGGCGAACGCCACCAGCGGGCGGAGCACGCGCTGGAGCGTCGCGTCGGACAGGAGCAGCGTCACGCTGCCGCTGAGCGCGATCGCGCTCATGAGCAGGCCTCCGACCACGATCCAGGCCAGCGCGCTCATCGGCGATCGGTCACGCCTTGCTCGGGACGAGGTCCTTGGCGACCCGCCCGCCGTGCGCGTGCACGATGCGCTCGACGTCCTCCTTGGCGCCGAGGCTCGGCGTGTCGATCGTGAGCAGGACGCCGCCCGCCTCCAGGTGCGCCGCGAGCTCCTCGAGCGCGTGGTGCGGTCCCGACGCGCCGGTGAGCGCGCCGATGATCCCGGCGTAGACGCCGCCGGCGCCGGCCCCGAACGCGGCCGCGGCGAGCGGGCCGACGCCGACGAGCCCGAGCGGTCCCATGGCGAGACCGACCAGACCGCCGGCCACCGCGCCGAAGAGCACGCCGCGCCCGAGCCAACGCCGCTCGTCGATCTCGGCGAAGCCGACCTCGTCCTCGGGCAGGCGGTCCTTGTGCACGATCACCGAGCACTGACCGTGGCAACGCTCGTCCCCCTCGATCTCGGCGAGCACGGGATCGAGCGCCTTGACGTCGTCGAGCAGCGCGAAGACGCGGTGATGCATGGTCGCCTCCTTGTCAGAGCGAGCGCTTGCAGAAGTACCAGTCGGTGCACTCGAAGCCCGCCTCGGCACGCTCAGCCATCTGGGCCGCCGTCTGCGGCGGCGGCACGATCACCTTGTCGCCGGGCTGCCAGCCCTCGGGCGTGGCGACCTTGTTGCGGTCCGCGGTCTGCAGCGCCTCGACCAGCCGCACGAACTCGGGGATCGAGCGCCCGTTGCTCATCGGGTAGTAGACCATCGCGCGCAGGATCCCCTTGTCGTCGATGATGAAGGTCGCGCGCACCGCGGAGGTGTCGCTCGCGCCGGGCTGGATCATGCCGTAGGCGCTGGCGACCCGCATCGAGAGGTCCTCGATGATCGGGAACGGGATCTCGACGTCGAACTTCTCCTTGATCGCGCGGGTCCAGGCGAGGTGCGAGTAGATGCTGTCGATCGAGAGGCCGAGCAGATCGGTGTTGAGCTTCTGGAAGGCCGGGTAGGCCTTGGCAAAGCCGATGAACTCGGTCGTGCACACCGGCGTGAAGTCCGCCGGGTGCGAGAAGAGCACGAGCCACTTGCCCTTGTAGTCGTCGAGCTTGCGCACGCCGTGCGTGGTCTTGGCCTCGAAGAATGGGGCGGGCTTGTTGAGCTGGGGCATGACGGGGTGGGTGATCTCGGCCATCGTGGGTCTCCAGTCGGTCGGGTCGATGCGTGCGCAGACCAGTGCACGACCGATGCCACCGACGCGCGCCCGCGGTTCGCTGCGGGACTTGCACGCGAGCCAACACCTGGGGTGACCTCGCACGATCGGGTGTTGCGATTCCAACGATCCGCCTCGACGACCGCGCATCGCGTGAGGATCACGCCCGACTGCCACGGCGTGGACCGCTTCGTGCACCGCGCGTTCAGCGGCATCCGCTGACAAGGTGTTTTCATGTTCCGCGAGCCGCGATGGATGCCTGCAAACACCTTCTGAGTGACTGCTCGCGTTTCAGGAGGAACGTCATGCTTCACACCGCGCTCATCGCCTTCTCGCTCGCGCTGGTCGTCGGCGCGTGCTCCCCGAAGTCCTCGACGGAGACACCCGAGGTCGCTCCGCCCGCACCGCCACCGGCCACACCCACCGAGCCCGCCGAGCCCGAGGTCGCGACGCCGACCGAGGATCCCGCCGCGATCGCCAAGCGCATGCACGAGCACCTGCTGATCATCGGCCAGGTCAAGGACGCCACGATCGCCGGCGACCTCGGCCGCATCAAGGAGGCGGTCAGGCCTCTCGCCCAAGCCGCCGAGCAGACGACGCTCCCCGACACCTGGACCCCGCACGTGCGCGAGGTCGACCTCCAGGCCAAGCGCGTGATGGAGGCGAGCGACCTCGCGGCCGCTGCCCGCGGCGTCTCGCTCATGGCCGAGCGCTGCGGCTCCTGCCACGTCGACGCCGGCGCGCGCGTCGCCCTCGCGCCACCGGGCGAGCCCCCCGCTGCCTCGGGCACCAGCGCGCACATGCTGCGCCACCAGTGGGCGCTCGACCGCCTCTGGGAAGGCCTCGTCGGCCCCGACGACGTGCGCTGGGTCGCAGGCGCCGAAGCGCTCGCCGACGCCCCGCTGCGCCCGACCGACGCGACCGACGCCAAGGACGTCAACATCGCCGAGATCGCGCGCCTCGCCGACGCCGCGCACGCGCTGGCAGCCACCGCGCGACAAGCCGCACGCGACGCGCGCGCCGGCCTCTACGCTGACCTGCTCGTCACCTGCCAGGGCTGCCACACCCTGGCGACGCGCGCCCCGGCCGGCACGACCTCACCCTGACGCGGCTCTCGCCCAGACGGCGGCGGGGCCGCCTGCCTCGAACGCAGGACGGGGCGGCACGCGCGGGGCGAGATCAGGTGCCGATCCAGACGCCCGTGCACTCCGGCACCACGACGTCACCGCGGGCGCGCACCGCCTCGGCCATGGCGTCGCCGAAGAAGGCCCCGAGGGTCGCCGCCGCGCTCGCGACGGACTCGAACCGATAGTCGGTGCGGATCACCTGGCGCGCGAAGCCATGCCTACCCTCGAGGTGCTCGAAGTATACGTCGAGCGCCTCGTGCGTGCGCGGCGTCTCGTGGTTGGTGCCGAGGGTCTCGATGATGGCGATCGGAGCGCCGGGACGTGCCACCCGCCGCATCTCGGCGACGGCGGCGTCGACCGCGTCGCGCCAGCCCTCGGGCAGCCACGCGCGGAAGTGTCCGAAGACCCAGCCGGCGACGACGAGGTCCGCCGACGCCGACGGCACCGGCAGCGCCCGCGCGTCGCCTTCGACGAGCTGCCAGTCGGGATGTGCGCTGCGCTCGCGGTGCGCACGCGCGACCTCGAGCATGGCGGGCGCGGCGTCGATCCCGAGGATCCGTCCGGCGCGTTCGAGGAACAGCCGCGAGACGCGGCCGGTGCCGGTGCCGACGTCGACGAGCACACCCTCTTCGACGAGGAGCGGCACGACGAGGGCGGCGAGGCGTCCCTCGAAGTCCTCGGCGCCGACGAGGCGATCATAGAGCGCCGCGTGGTCGCGATAGATGTGGACCTGGTCCATCGTCATGAGCTCACCGGAGCGTGGGTGATGCGGTCGCCGGCGGCGTGAAGCGGGTCGCAGGCACGCGCGTCGCGTGAGCCCCGGCGCCGTCAAGCCTCCGCGGCCGCGACGCCTTCGTCTTCGCCCGCGTAGACCGTCTGGCACTGCGGGCACTGGGTCTTGCCGGGCCCGCTGCGATTCATCTTCTGCACGAGGTAGGCGTTGCCGCACGCGCCGCAGGCGCGGTTGATCGGCCGGTCCCAGCTCGCGTAGTCGCACTGCGGATAACGCGAGCAGCCGTAGAAGAGCTTGCCGCGCTTGGACTGCTTCTCCTGCAGGATCCCCTCGTTGCACTGCGGGCACGTCACGCCGGTCGAGATCGCCTGCGTGAACTTGCACTCGGGGTAGTTCGAACACCCGATGAAGCGCCCGAACTTGCCGCGCTTCTCGATCAGCTCGCCGGTGCCGCAGGTCGGGCACTGCTCGCCGGTCTTGGTGTCGCCGAGCAGCTTGATCGTGCCGTCGTCCTCGCGCGTGAACTCGCTCGTGAACTTGCAGTCGGGGTAGTTCTGGCACGCGACGAAGCTGCCGTTCTTGCCGAACTTGATGACGAGCTTGCCGCCGTCCTTGGGGCACTCGAGGTCGGTCGGCACCTCCTCGCGCTTGACGTTGCGCATCTCCTTCTTGGCGGTCTTGAGCGTCTTCTCGAGACCCTTCCAGAAGGTGCCGAGCAGCCCCTTCCACTCGACCTTGCCCTCCTCGACCTCGTCGAGCTGCTCCTCCATGCCGGCGGTGAACTTCACGTCGAAGAACTTCGGGAAGCTCTCGACCAGCAGATCGGTCGTGATGACGCCGAGCTCGGTCGGCTGGAAGCGCGTGTCCTTGCGCTTCTCGGCGTACTTCTTGTCCTGGATCGTCGAGATGATCGCCGCATAGGTCGACGGCCGCCCGATCCCCTGCTCCTCGAGCTCACGCACCAGCGTCGCCTCGGTGAAGCGCGGCGGCGGCTGGGTGAAGTGCTGCTTGGGCTCGATCTTCAGGAGCTTGAGGAGGTCCTTCGGCTCGAGCGGCGGCAGCTGCTCCTCCTTGTCGGTGTCCTCCTCCTCGGGGTTGTGCGTCTCCTGATGCACCGAGGTGTAGCCGTCGAACTTCTTGATCGACCCGGTCGCCCGGAAGATGTGCTTCTTCGGCCCCTCGATGTCGACGGTCGTCGACGCATAGATCGCCGGCATCATCTGGCAGGCGACGAAGCGCTGCCAGACCAACCGATAGAGCTTGTACTCGTCGTCCTCGAGGTAGGGCTTGACCACGTCCGGCGGCAGCTCGAGCGTGGTCGGGCGGATCGCCTCGTGCGCGTCCTGCGCGCGCCCCTTGGTCTTGAACACGCGCGGCTTGTCCGGCAGGTACGCCGCCCCGTACTGCGTCTGGATGTAGTCGCGCACCTCGGCGATCGCGTCGTCGGAGATCCGCGTCGAGTCGGTTCGCATATAGGTGATGAGACCGACCGCGCCGCGCTCGCCGAGCTCACGGCCCTCGTAGAGACGCTGCGCCACCGCCATCGTGCGCTTGGCGGTGAAGCGCAGCGCGCGCGCCGCTTCCTGCTGCAGGCGCGAGGTCGTGAACGGCGCCGGCGGCTCGACCTTGCGGTCGCGCTTCTTGACCTCGGCGACCGCGAACGGCCCCTTCTTGACCGCATCGACCGCGGCCTTCGCCTGCTCGCCCGGGATGCGCTCGGCCTTCTGGTCGCCGATCTTGAGGAGCTTGGCCGAAAACGGCGGCGGCACCTTGGCCTCGAAGCGCGCGTCGACGGTCCAGTACTCCTCGGGCTTGAAGGCGGCGATCTCGCGCTCGCGCTCGACGATGAGGCGCACCGCGACCGTCTGCACGCGCCCGGCCGAGAGCCCGCGCCGCACCTTGTCCCAGAGCAGCGGGCTCACGTTGTAGCCGACCAGGCGATCGAGGATCCGCCGCGCCTGCTGGCTGTTGTACTTGTTCTCGTTCAGGCGCACCGGCGACTTCAGCGCGAGCTGGATCGCCTTGGAGGTGATCTCGTTGAAGAGCACGCGGCGCACCTTGTCTTCGGGCACCTTGAGCTCGGTGAAGATGTGCCAGGCGATCGCCTCGCCCTCGCGGTCGGGGTCGGGCGCGAGGTAGACCATGTCCGCGGCCTTGGCGGCCTTGCGGATCTCGGTCAGCACCTTGGCCTTGCCCTTGATCGTCTCGTACTCGGGCTCGAAGCCGGCCTCGATGTCGACGCCCATGCGCGACTTGGGCAGGTCCTTGACGTGCCCGACCGACGCCCTCACGTCGAACGACTTGCCGAGGTACTTGGCGATCGTCTTCGCCTTCGACGGGCTCTCGACCACTACCAGTGACTTCGCCACAGCTTCACTACTCCTGCCCGCCACACGCGACAAAGCGCCCGCCGGGCCAACGCTCGAGCACGCCCTCGATCTCGAGACCGAGCACGACCGCCGCCAGGGCGGCAATCGGCGTGCCTGTTCTCACGGCCAGCGCGTCGAGGTCAAGCCCCGGCTCCGCCCGCACCTCTTTAAGGATGGCGCGCGACAGCGGATCCGCCGCGGCCTGGCGCGGCGATCGCGCCCCGGCATCCCATGGCGCCGGTTGCCCCCGCGCGCTCACTTCCCAGCGACGCTTGGCGACCGGGTGGCGACCGAGCCAACGATCGAGCGACGCCGGACCGACGATGGGCACCGCACCCTCGTCGAGCAAGAGGTGGCATCCTTCTGAGAGCGCCTCGCCGATCGCCCCGGGCACCGCCGCGAGCGGCCGGCCGAGCACACGCGCCGCCCGCGCCGTCGTCAGGCTGCCCGAGCGCGCGCGCGCGCGCACGACGATCACGCCGAAGGCGAGCTCGGCGATGACGCGGTTGCGCGCGAGGAAGCGGTGGCGCGTGAGCCTGGTCGGTGGGGCGCACGCGGACACCAGCGCGCCGCCCTCGTCGATGACCCGCCGAAAGAGCGGCTCGTGATGCGCGGGGTAGAGATGATCGTGCCCGCCCGGCAGCACGACGACGGTCCGGCCTCCGGCGTCGAGCGCGCCGACGTGCGCCGCGTGATCACACCCCTCGGCCCCGCCCGAGACGACCGCGATCCCTCGCGCCGCCAGCTCGCCCGCGATGCGCCGCGCGAGCGCGAGCCCGTAGGCGTCGGCCGCGCGCGCCCCCACCACCGCCACCATCGCCTCGGGCAGCGCCCCCGCGACGAAGAGCCCTCTCTCCTCTCGGACCTGCATGCGGCTTAAGTCGCTCCGGCGCGCCCCGCTGATCCGGTTTTCTCGCGAGAAACGACAAGAATGAATGGTGATTCAATCACTCCTTGACCTGGCCGTGCGCGGATCCTAAAGAGGATGCCTCTCGCGCTTTAGGAGCTGTTCATGGCCCCCGGAATCCGAAAAGCTGCCGTCCTCGGAGCAGGCGTGATGGGAGGCGGCATCGCCGCTCACCTCGCCTCGTGTGGCATCCGCGTCATCCTCTACGACATCGTGCCGCCGAACCTGAGCGACGCCGAAAAGGGCGATCGCGCCGCGCGCAACCGCTGGGCCCAGGGCGGGCTCGACAAGGCGCTCACCGCCAAACCCGCGCTCTTCGTCGACGCCGGCGCCGCCTCGCTCATCGAGATCGGCAACCTGACCGACGATCTCGCGCGGCTTTCCGAGTGCGACTGGATCATCGAGGTCGTCAAGGAGGACATGGCGGTCAAGAAGGACCTGCTCGCCAAGGTCGAGGCGCACTGGAAGCCGGGCGCGCTCGTCACCTCGAACACCTCGGGCCTGTCGATCGACGGCATGCTCGAAGGCCGCAGCGACGCCTTCAAGCGCGTCTTCCTCGGCACCCACTTCTTCAACCCGGTGCGCTACATGCACCTGCTCGAGGTGATCCCGGGCACCCAGACCGACCCCGCGGCGATCGACGCCTTCGTCGGCTTCGCGCGCAAGATCCTCGGCAAGGGCATCGTCTTCGCCAAGGACACCCCGAACTTCATCGCCAACCGCATCGGCGTCTTCGCGATGATGAAGACGATCCAGTCGATGCGTGAGCTCGGCTACTCGCTCGAGGAGGTCGACGCGATCGTCGGCGTGCCGATGGGGCGGCCCAAGTCGGCGGCCTTCCGGACCGCGGACGTCGTCGGCCTCGACACCTTCGTGCACGTCTCGCAGAACTGCTACGACAGCCTGCCGAACGACTACGAGCGCGAGACCTTCAAGATCCCCGACTTCCTCACCAACATGGTGAAGAAGGGGCTGCTCGGCCAGAAGACCAGGGGCGGCTTCTACAAGAAGGAGGGCAAGGACTTCTTCTCGCTCGATCTCGACACCCTCGAGTATCGGCCGCAGGCCAAGCCCGAGCTGCCCGAGCTCAAGAAGATCTCCAAGATCGAGGACGTGTCCGAGCGCTTGAACGCGCTCGTCGCCGACGAGGGCCGCGCCGGCAAGTTCGCCTGGCACGTGCTCTCGCGCTCGCTGGCGTACGCCGCCAACATCGCCTGGGAGATCGCCGACGACATCGAGAACATCGACCGCGCGATGAAGTGGGGCTTCAACTGGGAGCAGGGCCCGTTCGAGGCGTGGCAGGCGCTGGGCGTGCGCAAGACCGCCGAGCGCATCAAGGCCGAGGGGCTCTCGCTGCCGGCCTGGGTCGACAAGGCGATCGAGGCCGACGCCTTCTACAAGAAGGATCCCGTCGCCCCGACCTACTTCGACAAGGCGGGCGGCTTCTCGCCGAGCAACGAGATCCCCGGCTCGATCTCGCTCGCGCGCCTCAAGGCGCAGGGCAAGGTCGTCGAGAAGAACCGCGGCGCGAGCCTCATCGACCTCGGCGACGGCATCGCCTGCCTCGAGTTCCACACCAAGATGAACACGGTCGACGTCGACCTGGGCGTGATGCTCAACACCGCCTGCGACGTGGTCGAGCGTGACTTCGACGGGCTGGTGCTCGCCAACGAGGCCGAGCACTTCTCCGCCGGCGCGAACCTCATGATGATCGTGATGTACGCGAACCAGAAGAAGTTCGACGAGATCGCCAAGATCGTCGAGAACTTCCAGAACACGGTCCAGCGCCTCACCTACCTCTCCAAGCCGGTCGTCACCGCGCCGCACGGGCTCACGCTCGGCGGCGGCTGCGAGATGGCGATGGCCGGCGCGCGCATGGTCGTCGCCAAGGAGACCTACATGGGTCTCGTCGAGGTCGGCGTCGGGCTCATCCCCGGAGGCTGCGGCACGCTCAACCTGCTCAAGCGCGCGTTCGCGGACGTACCGGCCAAGGTCGACCGCAACATGTTCGACTCGCTCGGGCGCGTGCAGAAGGCGTTCGAGGCGATCGCCATGGCCAAGGTCGCCACCGGCGCCGGCGAGGTCTTCTCGCTCGGCTTCGGGCGCGCGCAGGACGAGATCGCGATGAACCAGGACACGCGCATCAACGACGCCAAGCGGCTCGCGCGCTACCTGGCCGACCGCGGCTACACCGCCCCGCGCCCGGCGCAGAACCTTCACCTGCCCGGACAGAACGGCGCGGCGGCGCTCGACCTCTTCACCTACGGCATGAAGCTCTCGGGCTACATCTCGGAGCACGACAAGAAGATCGCCGACAAGCTCGCCAACGTGCTCTGCGGCGGCGACACCGACGGGCGCACGCCGGTCAGCGAGGAGCGCATCATCGAGCTCGAGCGCGAGGCGTTCCTGAGCCTCGTCGGTGAACCCAAGTCGATCGAGCGCATGCAGTACATGCTGATGAACAACAAGCCGCTCCGGAACTGAGCCCCGAGCCGGTCACTGAACGAATGACAGAGGAGAGACGAAACATGCGTGAAGCAGTCATCGTGAGTGCCGTTCGGACCCCGGTCGGCAAGGCGAACAAGGGCGCGTACAAGGACGTACGCCCCGAGGATCTCGGCAAGGCGGCCATCCAGGGTGCGCTCGCCAAGGTGCCCAAGCTCGACCCGAAGGACGTCGACGACGTGATCATCGGGTGCGCGATGCCCGAGGGGCAGCAGGGCCTGAACATGGCGCGCATCATCGCGGTGCACGCCGGCCTGCCGGTCTCGGTGCCGGCGGAGACGGTCAACCGCTTCTGCAGCTCCGGGCTGCAGACGATCGCGCACGCGGCCGAGCGCATCATCGCCGGCGGTGCCGACGTGATCATCGCCGGCGGCGTCGAGTCGATGTCGGCCGTGCCGATGTCTGGCCACAAGCCGAGCCCGCACCCGGACATCGTGCGCGACAACCCGGCGATCTACACGGCGATGGGCAACACCGCCGAGATCGTCGCCACGCGCTACGAGATCGACCGCGCGCGCCAAGACGCGTTCGCGGCGAAGAGCCACGAGCGCGCGCTCGAGGCGATCGCCAAGGGCAGGTTCAAGGACGAGATCGTGCCCTTCGGCGGGCTCGAGGTCGACGAGGGCCCGCGCGCCGGGACCTCGGTCGAGGGCCTGGCCGCGCTCAGGCCGGCGTTCTCGCCCAAGGGCAGCGTCACCGCCGGCAACGCCTCGCAGGTCTCCGACGGCGCGGCGATGGCGATCGTGACGACGCGCGAGAAGGCGGCCGAGCTCGGCGCCGAGGTGCTCGCCATCTTCAGGGGCTACGCGGTCGCCGGCTGCAACCCCGACGAGATGGGCATCGGGCCGGTCTTCGCGATTCCCAAGCTGCTCAAGCGCACCGGGGTCAAGCTCGAGGAGATCGACCTCATCGAGCTCAACGAGGCGTTCGCGTCGCAGGCGCTCTACGTGTGCGACAAGCTCGGCCTCGACCCGGACAAGGTCAACGTCAACGGCGGCGCCATCGCGCTCGGCCACCCGCTCGGCTGCACCGGCGCCAAGCTGACCGCGACGCTGATCCACGAGCTGCGCCGCCGCGGCGGCCGCTACGGGATCGTCTCGATGTGCATCGGCGGCGGCATGGGCGCGGCCGGCCTCTTCGAGATCCCGCGCTGACGAGCGACGGATCCCGATGACGCTCGGAGGCGGCCCCACCCGGCCGCCTCTTTTTTTGGAAACGCGCGCCGCCTCCGCGCCACTGACACCCCGCGAGCCCGGAACGTCCACCCGCGCTCGCGGGGCTCAGATGCGACCACCCTCCGCAGGACAACGGGACAATGCCTGGCCGTCGGCGCCCGCGCTCGAGCGCCTGCCGATCGCGCGCGAGCTCCTGATCTACGCCGGCGTGCGCGGCGGCCTCGTGCTGACAACCGAGCTCGCGGCCGCGGGAGCCGGGCGCGAGACGGTGATCGCCTTCGCCGAGGCGTCGAAGCGACGCGCGCACCGCCGTTTCAAGGGGGACCGCTTCGAGCTCTGCGCCCTGCCTGGCACGCTGACGACCCTGACCGGCAGCGTCGTCTACGTCGTCTTCGCGCTCTGCGATCGGCGGAGCGGGGGCGTCGTCGAGGCTTACGAACATCTCTTCGACCCCTGGTCCGAGGCCCACCTGCGACCCTACCGCGCGCTCGCCGCGCAGCGCCGCTGGCACGTCACCGCGACCACCATCGACGCGCGCCCGACGCGCTGGCTCGAGATCGACAACGGCTTCCTCGACCCGACGCGGCTCGGGCGTCTCGTCGCGCGCGCCCGCAAGGTCCCGCAGCGCGACTACCTCGCGACGGTGGCCGACGTGCAGCTGCGCTTCCCGAACGCGATCGCGATGATCGCCGCGCACGACCCGCGAGCCTGAGCGCGGCTGCCCGCGATCAGAGAGGGTCCTCGGGCAGGTTCAGCTTCTCGCGCTCTTCGCGCTGGGCCTCGAGCTCACGCCGGCGGCGCGCCTCCTCCTCCGCGCGCGCGGCCTCGAGCGAGCGCCGGAGCGCTTCGTCGCGGCGCGCCACCTCCTGGTTCCAGGCGGACGAGGTGTGGGTGACGACGAGCCGCTGGCGCGCGTCAAGCTGGGGCACGGCCGGGTCGTCGCGGTGGAGGTCGAACACGTACTTGTAGCTGATCTCGAGCCGGGCTCCGTCGCTCTCCCAGATGGCGTCGTACAGGTTCTCGAATCCGAAGCGATGGCCCTCGTCGGGGGCGCGCGCCGGGTTGCCATAGACGCCGGCGACCTTGTCGACGAGCTCGAGGAGCGTCCCGCGCGGGAAGGCGTGCTCGGTGGCACAGAGGATCCGCCCGAGCCCCGGCCAGAAGTCGAGGCAGCAGCGCCCCTCCTGTCCGATCACCTCGGAGGACATGCACACCCGCTGGCCATCATGAGGTGCTCGAGGCATCGAGCTCCACCCGCTGGGCTGCGTGTCCGGCCCATCAACGGAGGCGGCCTGGGCGACATCTGGCCGCGCCGCGCGCGCCTCGTCGAGGGTCATGCCGAAGGCAAGCTGCTCCTTGAACGGCGTCGAGAGCGGGCGACACGGTCCGCCGCACGGATCGGGGCGAACGCGCGCCACCTTCTCGGGAAACGCGGTCGCGTCGTCGCGCGAGGCGACGATCACCCAGGCCACCACCGCCGTCAGGACCAGGATCCCCATCATCACGAAGACGCGCAGCCCGTGAGAATCCCGCTTGGCCTCGGGCGGCGGCGCGTCGGGCACCTCGAACGCCGGAGCGGCCATCATCACCGGGCGGGGCGCCGGGCTCGCGAGATCCGAGACCGGCCGCGCGCGCGTCGCCTCCTCGAGCGCACGCCGCGCTTCGGCCGCGCTCGCGAATCGATCGTCGGGGGCCGGCGCGGTCATGCGCTCGAGCCACGCGCGCAGGCGCTCGTCGACGGCCACCCCGCCCTGCCAGCGCACGACGTGCTCGGCGTCCATGAAGCTCGTCGGCTCGCGCCCGCTCAGGAGCGAGACCGCGACCATGCCGATCGCGTAGAGGTCGCTGCGCGGGCTCGCCTCGCCGCGCAGCTGCTCGGGCGCCATGTAGCCGAACGTGCCCTGCACGCTCAAGCCGGGATCGAAGGAGGCGTGGATCACCTCCTTGACCGAGCCGAAGTCGACGAGCACCAGACGCCGATCGTCGGCCCGCCGCATGATGTTCTTCGGCTTGATGTCGCGGTGCACGATCGGCGGCGCGAGGCCGTGCAGGTGCTCGACGATCGCGAGCAGCTCGTCGGCGATGGCGACGACCTCGGCGACGGTCGGGCGCTTTCGCTTGCGCTCGGCCTCGAGATCCTCGCCCACGACGAGCTCCTGCACGAGGTAGAGCGTGAAGCTCGGCCCCTGGCCGAGCGCGAAGTCGTCGATGTAGGCCGGCACCTGTGGGTGGCGGATCTGCTTGAGCACCGCGGCCTCGCGGTGGAAGAGCCGCTCGGCCTCGAACGAGCTCATGCCGCGAAAGGCGAGCCCCTTGATGCACACGCGCGCGCCGTCGGACACGCGCGTCGCCGCGAACGCGATCCCCGCCGCGCCCTGGCCCAGGCGCGCGTCGAGGCGATAGCGCCCGTCGAGCAGCGGCGTCTGCCCGCACGCCGAGCAGCGCGCCTCGTCGTTCGTCTCCTGCCAGCAGGCGCCACAGAGCATGCGCCATGATCGCACGCGGTGACCACTTTGCAAGGCACATCATATGATACGGTCCGGCCGTCACGTCGCGCGAGGCGACGACCGGCAAGGCGAGACGCGATGAAGACGATCGAGACCGACGTGGTGATCCTCGGCGCCGGCACGGCCGGGCTCAACGCGCGCCGCGCCGTGGTCGACGCGGGCCGGCGCTGGGTCATGGTCGAAGGCCTGGTCTACGGCACGATGTGCGCGCGCGTCGGGTGCATGCCGTCGAAGCTGCTCATCGCCGCCGCCGAGCGCGCCCACGACGTGCACGGCGCCGAGCTCTTCGGGCTTCGCCTGCCGCCCGACGCGCTGCGCGTCGACGGACGGGCGGTGCTCGAGCGCGTGCGCCGCGAGCGCGACCGCTTCGTCGGCTTCGTGCTCGAAGCCAACGAGCGCCTGCCGAAAGAACAGAACCTCTTCGGGCGCGCGCGCTTTTCCGGCCCGACCACGGTCATCGTCGGCGAGCACACCCGTGTCGAGGCACGCGCGGTCGTCCTCGCCACCGGCTCGACGCCGTACCTGCCTCCGGCCTTCGCCTCACTGCCGCCCGAGGTGCTCGACACCAACGACACGATCTTCGAGCGCCCCGATCTGCCGCGCTCGCTCGCCGTCATCGGCACCGGCGTCATCGGCCTCGAGCTCGGCCAGGCGATGCACCGCCTCGGCGTCAAGACCACGCTCTTCTCGCGCCGCGGCCACTTCGCCGGGCTGAGCGATCCCGACGTCAACACCGTCGCGCGCGCGGTCTTCGAAGCCGAGCTCGACGTGCGCGAGGCCGAGGTCGAGACCGTCGAGCGCGTCGACGGCGGCGTGCACCTCGGCTGGCACGAAGGCCGCCACGAGCACCACGCCGTCTTCGAGCGCGTGCTCGTCGCCACCGGCCGCCGCGCCTTCGTCGAGGGGCTCGATCTGCACATGACCGGGCTCGCGCTCGACGACGACGGCGTGCCGCGCTTCGATCCGGCGACACTCCAGTGCGGCGCGCTGCCGATCTTCCTCGCCGGCGACATCACCGGCCAGCACCCGATCCTGCACGAGGCCGCCGACGACGGCCGCATCGCCGGCAAGAACGCCGCGCTCTTCCCCGAGGTCTCGGCCGCACCTCGTCGCGTGCCGCTGGCGATCACCTTCTGCGATCCCAACGTCGCCGTCGTCGGCGAGCGCTACTCACCCGAGCACGCCGTCGGCGCGGTGGACATGTCGCGCCAGGGACGCTCGCGCATCATGGGCAAGAACGCCGGCGTGATCCACGTCTACGGCCGCCGCGCCGACCGCCGCCTCGTCGGCGCCGAGCTCTGCGCCCCGCGCGGCGAGCACCTCGCCCACCTGCTCGCCTGGGCGATCGGCGCGCGCCTCATCGTCGACGAGGTGCTGCGCCTGCCGTTCTATCACCCGGTGGTCGAGGAGGGCCTGCGCACCGCGCTGTCCCAGCTCCAGCGTGCCCTGGACGCGCCCGCCGGCTGACGTCGTGGCGACCGCGGCTTGCGACTTTCCTGACCACGCGCCGCGCCGATGTTAGAACGCCCCCGTACCCTCGTCGCGTGCCCTGGCACGCGCCCTGTCTCGGAGCTCACGCATGCGCAAGTCCTTCGTCGCCCTGGCCTCGCTCGCGACCCTCGTCGCCACGCCCATCGCCGCCCCCGTCGCGTTCGCGGACGACGACGGCGAGGCCTACGACCACGAGAAGCTCGTCTACGGCCAGCGCCGCCTGGTGATGGCGCCCGGCCTCCTGCGCCCCGACGTCGCCTTCATCGTCTCGCAGTCGGGCGCCGACAGCGACACCGCCATCGGCTTCGGCGTGCTCGTCGACTGGACCCCGATCGACAAGCTCCAGGTCGGCGCCGTCGCCACGCCGCGGATCTCGCCCGACGCCGACGTCAACGACCCGCAGCTCAACATCCGCTATCTGCTCCTCGACGGCGGCTTCCAGCTCGCCGTGCTCGGCGCCTACACCTTCAGCGACCCCGGCGCGATCCACCTCGGCGTGCCGCTGCGCTTCCGGCTCAACGACGCCGCGCGCCTCGACCTGAGCCCGATCCTCGACCTCAACCTGCCGCCCGAGGGCGGCGACCTGGTCGTCGATCTCAACGTGCTGCTCTCGGCCGGCATCAGCCTCACCCGCGCGCTCTACCTCGACGTCTCGACCGGCATCGTCATCCCCGACTTCGACTTCGATCTCGCCGCGATCCCGCTCGGGCTCGAGGTCGGCTACAGCATCCCCGGCGGCGACTCCGACACCGCCTTCGTCGACATCTTCCTGCGCGCACGCTTCGACGCCTTCCTCCTGCCCAACGCGCCGGAGGGATCGGACACCCTCAACCTCGACGTCTGGTCGATCGCGCTCGGCGGCCGCTTCCACGTCGGTTTGGACTAACGAACGCCCCCGGCTCGCGCCGGGTTTGACCGCGCCCGCGGGCGTGGCTAGCCTGCCCTCCGGGCCGCTTCGGACGCGGTCCCGAGGGAGTCGTGCAGATGTCGTCGTCGCGTTGGCCCGCAGCGCTCATCGCCATCGCCATCGGGTGTGATGCCCCTGGCGAGCGCGCCGGTTCGCAGTCCGGCGAGGGCGATGTCGACACGCACACCGATCTCGCGGGCGACGACGGCGCCGCCCCCGACGGAGGTGGCGACACCGTCCCGGACACGAGCGCGGACGGCGCGCTCGACGCCACCCCCGAGACCTCGCAGCCGAGCGCGGTGTGCGCGCGCTGGAACGCCGATCGCGCCGCGCGCGCCGAAGGCGCCTGGGACGGCTCCATCGCCGAGTGCACAGCCGGCACCTACGCCGAGCCCGGCCCGAGCAACACCCTGCGCCAGGTCAACCTGTACCGGTGGCTGGCGGGCCTGCCGCCGGTCGAGCTCTCGGCCGACAAGAGCGCCGATGCCCAGGCCTGCGCGCTGATGATGCACGCCAACGACGCGCTCGATCACAGCCCGCCCGGGGACTGGTCGTGCTGGTCGTCGGCCGGCGCCGACGCCGCGGGCCTGGCCAACCTCGCCACCACCCCGAGCGTGCTCGGCGTCGATCTCTACATGGCCGACGAGGGCGTGCCCGAGCTCGGTCATCGCCGCTGGATCCTCTCGAACTCGCTCGGCCCGATCGGCGTCGGCTCGACCTCGCGCTACTCGTGCATGCACGTGATCCTCGGCGACGGCCGCGCCGGCGCGCGCTGGGTCGCCTGGCCCCCGCCCGGCGAGGTCCCGCTCCAGGCGCTGCACCTTTCGCAGTGGCTCGACGTCGACCGCGGCGGCTGGTCCATCCAGAGCGACTTCATCGATCTCGGCCGCGGCGAGGTCACCGTGACACGCGCCGGCGAGAGCCTGCCGGTCGACGTGTGGATCCTGGCGCAGGGGTACGGCTCGACCTTCGGCCTGGGGATCCGCCCGCGCGGTTGGCGCAGCGCCGCCGGCGAGACCTACACCGTCACCGTCGACGGGGTCTCCGAGCCGATAAGCTGGTCGTTCACCGTCGTCGATTGCCGGTGAGCTCGGCGCTACGCGACCCGCTCAGTCCAGGACGCAGAGGCCTTCGCGCGCCCCGCACCCGACGCAGCAGCGTCCCTTGCAGCAGTCGTCGTCGCTGTCGCAGTAGCGACGGAAGTCGTTGACCTCGAGGCAGACCGACTGGCAGCGCGGGGCCTCGAACGCGCCCTGCGAGGTGGCCAGGCCGTAGCACAGACCGGTCGAGCACTGCTGATCGCCGCCGCACGGATAGCCGGGATAGAGGATCTCTTCGTCCTCGGTGTCGGCGATCTCCTCGGGCCCGACCTCACCGTCGCTCACGCCGCCGTCTTCGAGCGGCGAGGTCGAGGTCTCGATGTCGTCGCCGTCGACGCTGCCGCCCTCGCCGCCGTCACACGCCACGAGGGCGGACGACATCAGGGCGAAGAGCGCGGTGAGGATGAGGTGCTCGAGCTTGAACATCGCGATGGCCTCCGCGCTCGGGGCTACCACGGCCTCGGCGCGACCGGCGTTCTTTCGCGACAACGGGGCCTCGGGTCAAGTCCCGGGCGACTTATCGCGTCGATTCGTTCGCGGAACCGAACGGCGCCCGCGACGCGCCCCCGTCGCAGGCCCTTCCGAGCACGCCCGGCCGCGCCGGGGGCGAGTTGACGCGAAAGGCCCGAGGCGATAGCACTGAAGTCCTTCATTCCAAGGAGCCGCCCATGCGCCCGATCGCCCTCGTCATCACCTTCGGACTCGCCCTCGCCACCGCGGCCGTCTCCGGCTGCGACGACAACGGCGAGGACGGCAACGGCAACGGCGGCCCGCTGACGATGTGCGATCTCAACTTCGCAAGCGGCAACGACGCCCTCAAGGGCTTCGGTCAGGGGTGCGAGCAGGACAGCGAGTGCGCCTTCGCCGAGTGCATGATGCCGGGTGATCAGGGCAACATCACCAACTCGGTCTTCGGGTTCTGTACGCGCGGCTGCGACTGCGAGAACAACACGGCCTCGCAGCTCCCCGACGACATGAAGGAAGAGCTCGACTGCCTCTACCCGGCCGGCTTCGCGGACATCCACCACGTCGTCGTCGAGTGTGCCAACGTCGCCGAGTGCCAGGCCCTCGACCCGCGCTGGAACGACTGCCGCATCGCGGACTCGGGCAACGCCCGCAAGGTCTGCCACGCGCAGTGACCCAAGGCCCGCGACGGGCCTCGAGCCCTCACGCGCTCCGCGTGGGGGGCGCCTGCACGAGCTCGATGAGCACACCCTCGCCGCCGATCGGGAAGGCGTCGTTGCCCTTGGGGTGGATGAAGCAGACGTCGTGACCGGCCGCGCCTTTGCGGATCCCGCCGGGCGCGAAGCGCACGCCGTGGGCCTCGAGCCAGCTCACCGCGGCGGCGAGATCCGAGACCCAGAGCCCGATGTGGTTGAGCGGCGGCTGATCGACCCGCGGCTTCTTGTCGGGATCGAGCGGCTGCATGAGGTCGATCTCGACCGCGTGCTCGCCTTGTCCCAGGCGCAGGATGTCCTCGTCGACGTTCTCGCGCTCGCTCCTGAAGGTGCCGACCGCCTCGATCCCGAAGAGCTCGACCCAGAGCTTGCGTAGCCGCGCCTTGTCCGGTCCGCCGATGGCGACCTGCTGCACCCCCAGGATCCTGAACGGCCGCGCCGCCTCGTCTGCCTCGCTCATCACCTTCTCCTCGTGTGCACGACGGGACCCTGGCACACCCTGCACCCATCGGCTACACCATCGATATGGAGCTGCCCTTCGATCGCTGCGCCCTCATCGGCATGATCCACCTCCTGCCGCTACCCGGCAGCCCGGGGTTCTCGCGCGGCGGCAACGCCGAGGTGCGCCGCATGCTCGACCGCGCGGCGCGCGACGCCGAGAGCCTGCTCGCCGGCGGCTGCGACGCGCTCATCGTCGAAAACATGCATGATCTCCCATACCTGCGAGGCGCCGCCCCACCTGAGACCGTCGCCGCCATGACGCTGGGCGCCGCCACCGTCGCGCGCTTCGGCGTGCCCTTCGGCGTGCAGGTCCTGGCCGGCGCCAACCGCGAAGCGCTCGCGGTCGCCCTCGCCAGCGGCGCCTCCTTCATCCGCGCCGAAGCCTTCGCCTACGCGCACGTCGCCGACGAGGGCTGGATGGACGCCTCGGCCGGCCCGCTCCTGCGCGCGCGCGCCGCGCTCTGCCAACCGCCCGACGCGATCCGCATCTTCGCCGACGTGCAGAAGAAACACGCCGCGCACGCCGTGACCGCCGACCTCACGCTCGCCGACATCGCCAGGGGCACGGCCTTTGCCGGCGCCGACGCGCTGATCGTCACCGGCGGCCACACCGGTCAGGCGGCCGACCTCGGCGACGTCATCGCCGCGCGTGAGGCGGGGCTGCCGGTGCTGGTCGGCTCGGGCATCGACGAAAGCAACGCGCGCGCCTACTCCGAGGTGGCCGAGGCGCTCATCGTCGGCACGGCGCTCAAGATCGACGGCGACTGGCGGAATCCGGTCGACCCGGCGCGCGTCGAGGCGATCGCGAGCGCGCTCGGACGCGGCGCATGAGCGACGAGCGTCCGCTGGACGAGGTCGCCGACGACAAGCCGGCCCGGAGCCTGCTCGAGCGGGTCGGCCGCTGGAACCTCAAGCGGCTCGGCGCGCGCTCGCGGACCGACCTGATCCAACCAACCCCCGACGGCCCCAGCGCGACCCTGCACGCCTTCTCGTTCGAGCCGCACCCGAGCGCGCCGGCCGACGCGCCGCCGCTGGTCCTGATGCACGGGGTCGGCAGCTCGGCGACGACGTTCTCGCGCCTGCTCCGGCGCTTGCGCCCGCACTTCGGCCCCATCCTCGTACCCGAGGCCCCGGCGCACGGCGCCTCCGAGGTGCCGTCGACGACGCTCACGCCCGACGCGCTCTTCTCCTTCGTCGCGCGCTGGCTCGACGAGGTGCCGCCGGCGCCGTTCGTGCTCTACGGCAACTCGCTCGGCGGCGGGGCCGCGCTGCGCTACGCCGCGCTCCGACCCGAGCGCGTCTCGGCGCTCATGCTGCTGTCGCCCGCCGGCGCGCACGGTAGCGATGACGAGCTCGAGGCGCTCGTTTCGTCGTTTTCGCTCGAGAGCGCCGCCGACGTGCGCGCCTTCATGGCGCGCCTCTTCCATCGGCCGCGCTGGTATCACCGCCTCGCCGGCGGCGAGCTGCGCAAGCGCTTCGAGTCGCGCCCGCTCAGGGAGTTCTTCGCGCGCGCGGGCCGCGACGACCTGCTCGACCCGGCGCTGGTGCGCTCGCTGCCGATGCCGGTGCTCCTGCTCTGGGGCCAGGCCGAGCGCCTGCTGCCCGACTCGCACCGCCTCTGGTTCAAGACCCACCTGCCGCCGCACGCCGCGCTCGTCGAGCCGCCGCACTTCGCGCACTCGGCCTACATCGAGCACCCCGACGACGTCGCCAGGCTCGCGCTCGAGTTCCTGGGCGCACACGGCGTCATCGATCGCAGACTAGATCGATAGGGCCGACGCCCTCGGCCTCGAGGACCGGGATCAGCGGATCCGCTGGCAGCGGACACGACCGTTACGGCCGATTCACACGTCCCGCTGAAGCCATTGATTCGACAATGAATTCAACCAGAACACACCTCACATCCTCATGAACCGGCGGGTGAACATAGAACTTGCGCGGGTGGCACGCCTTTTGTACAAGGTCAGGGTCCTTCCTGAGTTTCTACCCGCCTATGCAACCGGCCCTCTCAGGGTCCCTGCCATAAATCCCTTTCATCCGATCCTCTCGGCCTTGCGCCCCGAACCGGTTCCCGGAACGGGGCGCTTCTTTTTTCGGCCACTTGCGAATCGGGTTTCAGGGGCGAATGCGGAGTCGGAGGCGGTCTGTAACGGACTGGGGAGACAGGAATTCAATCCGCGTCTCATGCCATTCTGAGAACGCGGTCTCACCCTGAGACCATGGGAAGAGGCGGCTCCCATCTCGACTCAGAACGCGACGAACCGCACCGGCGCGGGAACGTGTTATCCAGGGCGGGTGAAGCGCGACCTCGGCAGCCTGAATCCCTACAGCGTCGGCACCTTGATGAAGGAAGCCGTACGCCGTGCCATCGTGGCAATCCGCGCGCAGCGCTTCACCTTCGAGGCGCGCACCAAGGAGTCACACGGCAGCCCGCGCGGGGACTTCGTGACCACCGCCGACCACTCGGCCCAGCGCGTCTTCGTCACGCTGCTTCGCAACTGGTTCCCGGAGTTCGGGCTCGTCGCCGAGGAAGAGGGGCTGCGCGTGCCCTGCACGCACCCGCGCCACGACCTCTGGTTCACCGTCGACCCACTCGACGGCACGCGCGCCTTCATGCGCCGGCAGTCGCACGGGATCGGCACGATGATCGCGCTCATCTGCGACGGCGAGGTGATCGCGGCCTGCGTCGGCGACGTGATGACCTCGGAGGTCTACGCCGCGCGCCCCGACGACTCGGCCGTGCACCGCATCAGCGAGTTCGGAATCGCCGAGCGGCTCGAGATCGACCCGGAGCGCGCGCTCGCCGAGCAGTGGGTCCTGGTCGGCGAGCACGGCCAGCCCCGCTCGGCGCTGCTCATCGCGATGGTCGGCGGGCCGCGCCCGCTCTTTTCCGGGATCGAGACGACGACGGGCTCGATCGGGATCGGGATCGCGCGCCTCTGGAAGAGCGAGGTCGGCGCGGCGGTCTTCGGCCCGTTCGCGCGCGGCACGCCGTGGGACCTCTACCCGATCATCGGGCTGTCGGAGCGGCTCGGCTTCCGCTTCTTCGCGCTCTCGGGCGAGCGCGGTCTCACGCCCTGGGAGCCGATCGTGAGCCGCGAGGGCACGCCGGTCCCACACGAGGTGATGGTCGTGCACGAGAGCCGCATCGACGAGCTCGACGCCTGGGCACAGCGCCACCTCTGACGGGTCGGCGCTTCCGGGGTATCCGTTCAGGGGGAGGGTTGAGGGTTGATCCGCGAGATGCGAATCGGCCTGCATGAAGACGACGGACATCGAGCGACTGGAACAACAGATCGAGCATCTCATCCGCGAGCACCTCGCGGAGTG
>WYBB01000061.1 GCA_011526585.1 Deltaproteobacteria bacterium | reverse complement strand
GGAAGGCAGGAGAGAAGCGCCACGCTCGAGATCCTCCTGCTCGCACGCCTACCGCGTCGAGCCCTTCCTCGTTTCCTCACTTCCTGCTTTCCTCAGCCGTTGCCAGGATCTTCGAGGCATCACGCCCGGTGAACTGGCGCACGACGAAGGTCGCGAGGAAGTAGGCGACGAAGTCGGCCGAGCCGTAGCCACCGAGCGGACCTTCGCGCGCGACGGCGACGAAGAGCGCGAGCATGATGAACGGCATCGAGTTCGAGAGGATCCAGACGAAGAGCTCGGCGCGGTAGGCGACCGCCTGCATCACGCCGATGCGCACGAGCGTCGGCGAGGCGCGCAGGGTGGCGTGCAGGCTCACCGGGCGGCCTTCGCGGCGTCGGCGGCGCGCGTGCGCGCGAAGAGCTCGGACATGACCTCCTCGAGCGGGGCGTTCTCGA
The DNA here is from genome assembly GCA_011526585.1 of Deltaproteobacteria bacterium. GTDB lineage: Bacteria > Myxococcota_A > UBA9042 > PHBI01 > PHBI01 > WYBB01. The sequence continues at coordinate 4,539 of WYBB01000061.1, read as the reverse complement.
GGGTGAGATCGGCGATCGGCAAGCGCTCGAGCGCGCACGCGACGACGGTGGCGACCTCGGACTGCGGGACCTGGAGCTCGGCGCGGGCATCGTCGTGGGCGACGAGGCGGCCGAAGACGGTGAGATCGGCGGCGTCGACCGGCCTCGCCAGGCGCAGCACCAGGCGCTTGTCGGGGCGCACGCGCTTGACGAGATCCTCGAGCGCGCCGTCGTAGGAGATCTGACCCTTGTCGATCACGACGACGCGCGGGCAGAGCGCGGCGACGTCGTCCATGTAGTGGCTCGTCAAGAGGATGGTGGCGCCGTGGCGCTCGTTGTAGCGCTTGATGAAGTCGCGGATCACGACCTGCATCGAGACGTCGAGGCCGATGGTCGGCTCGTCGAGGAAGAGCACGCTCGGCCGGTGCACGAGCGCGGCGGCGAGCTCGCACTTCATGCGCTCGCCGAGCGAGAGCTGGCGCGCGGGCTTCTTCAGGAGATCCTTCAGCTCGAGGCGCTCGGTGAGCTCGGCGACGGTCTCGTCGAAGAGCGCCCTGGGCACGTCGTAGACGGCGCGGTTGAAGGCGAGCGTCTCGGCCGGCGGCAGGTCCCAGAGCAGCTGCTGCTTCTGGCCCATCACCAGCGTGATCTTCTTGAGGAAGGCGTCTTCGCGCCGGCGCGGCAGGTGGCCGTCGACGAGGGCCTCGCCCGCGCTCGGGTGCAAGAGGCCGGCGAGCACCTTGAGGGTCGTGGTCTTGCCGGCGCCGTTGGGGCCGAGGAAGCCGACGCGCTCGCCAGCGGCGACCTCGAAGGAGACACCGTCGACGGCGCGTACCTCGCGGTAGCGGCGGCGAAAGAGCGAGCGCAGGGCCGCGCCGATGCCGGGCGCGCGCTCGTGCACGCGGTAGTGCTTGTGGAGGTCGTGCACGCTGATCAGCGAGCAGGGCGAAGGCCGTGGCGAGCTGTCGGATCTGATCACGTGCGCGATATCACCCCGGAAGCCGATTGCTGTCAGCAGGAAACGGCAGCTCGCGACCCGGAGCTCCGGAGACGGCCCGAGGGCTCTGTCGAGCCCGAAGAGGGCGGCGGAGGGCGCAGGGTCGCGAGCGATACGTCATGGCAACGGCAGCTCGCGACCCGGAGCTCCGGAGACGGCCCGAGGGCTCTGTCGAGCCCGAAGAGGGCGGCGGAGGGCGCAGGGTCGCGAGCGATACGTCGAGCCGGCCGACTACCCGCGAGGTCATCGCGGTAGGCGCACCCGGAGCTTGCCGCGCGTGCGCGGCGAGCATAGTCATGCGGGTGGCAACGACGCGCCACCTGCCACACATGGGGAGACGAGATGCTGATCGCCGCGATCGCCGGAGTGATGACCTGGAGCCTCCTCGAATACCTGATCCATCGATTCGCCGGTCACAGCCGGGGCTTCGCGAAGAAGAACCCGTTCGGTGTCGAGCACACCGCGCACCACAGCCGCGGCGACTACTTCGCGCCGTGGTGGAAGAAGGGCCTCTTCACGCTGGCCTTCGTGGCGGTGGTCCTGCCGGTCGCCAGCGCGCTCGGCGGCGTGGCGATCGGCGTCGCCTACACCGCCGGCCTCGTCGGCTTCTACCTCGTCTACGAGGTGCTGCACCGCCTCCTGCACGTGTGGGAGGGAGTGGGCCCGTACGCGCGCTGGGCGCGGCGCCACCACTTCCACCACCACTTCCACGACCCGCGCATGAACCACGGCGTGACCAGCCCGCTCTGGGACATCGTCTTCGGCACCTGGCGGCGGCCCGCGCGCATCGACGTACCGGTCAAGCTCGCGATGCGCTGGCTGCGCGACCCGGCGACCGGCGAGGTGTACGCGCACCTGCGCGAGGACTACGCGCTGCGTGGCCGTTGACCGCCTCAGCGTGTGTCGGCGACGCAGCGGAAGCCATTGTTCGAGAACGACGCCTCGGGGCGGGTCTTGCCGCGGCTGACCAGACCGTAGCCGTGGCAGGTCCCGGCCGAGCACCACCACGATCCGCCGCGCGCGACCTTGAAGGTGCCCTGGGCCGGGCCGCGCGGGTTGTGCACGCCGTCGGGGTGGAGGGCGAGGTCCCGCGCGAAGGTGTCGGCGGCGTACCAGTCGGCGACCCACTGCCAGACGTTGCCGACGGGGTCGTCGATACCCCAGCTGTTGGGCGGGTAGCTGCGGACCGGCGACAGATAGATCCAGCCGTCGCTGGCCGGGTTGTCGTGGTGGGTCTTGCCCTCCCAGCGATTGAGGCGCGGGCGGCGGTCGGGCGGCACGACCTCGTCGCCCCAGGGAAAGCGCGTCGTCGCGCCGGCGCGCATCGCGTACTCCCACTCGGCTTCGGTCGGCAGGCGTCGGCCGCGCCAGCGGCAGTAGGCGTCCGCGTCGATCCACGAGACCATCGTGACCGGCATGTCCCCGCGGAGCGGGATGTAGCGGGCGTTGGCCTCGCCCCATGGCGCGCGCCAGGACACGCCGGCGACCTCGCGCCACTGCCAGTCGTCCATGCCGAGGATGGCGGTCTTGCCGGTGCCGCGCCGCTCGGCGGTGGTGACGTAGCCGGTCTGGCGCACGAACGCGGCGAAGGCGTCGACCGTGACGAGCGTGCGTTCGATCCGGAAGGCGTCGAGGTGCACGAGGTGGGGAGGACCCTGGTCCTCCGGTCCGCCGCGCTGGCCGAGCACGAAGCTGCCGGCCGGCACGTGCACGAGCTCGCTCACGCCGGTCGCGCAGGCCTGGGAGATCACCGCGACGAGGAGCAGTGACGCCCCTGGCGAAGTGCGCCGCATGTCAGCGCGCGCCGTCCCAGATCTTCTTGACGCGATCGCGCAGCTTGGTGAAGCGCAGCGGCATGACCTTGGCGCTGGCGACGGTCTTGATGCGATCGCGGCACGCGCCCGGCAGCCATGGGCTGCCCGCGCCGTAGAAGAAGCCGTTCATCCAGGTCTCCTTCTTGAACTGGTAGCCGTGCATCGCGCCGTAGGCGTTGAAGACGAGGCTGAGCGTGCGCCTGGCGATGGTGCCCCGGGCGATGGCGGCGCCGAGCGCGTCGAGCGAGGGGTCGGTGATGGCGCCGCGGCAGAAGGCCTCGAGGTAGGGCACGACCTCGGCGTAGTCGGGCGGGCACTGCGCTTCGGCGGTGCACCGGGCGGCGAGCGCCTTGCCGCTGTCGGGCGTGGTCGCTTGGGCGACGAAGCCGTCCTGGAAGTAGTAGGTCGGGATCTGGTGCTCGCTGCGGCAGACGTTGCGGCAGAAGTCGTCGTAGCCGGCGAGCTTGTCCTGGCACACCGTCTCGGCCTTGTCGTAGTCGTCCTGCGCGTCGTAGCACTCGACCCAGGCATCGCAGAGCGCCGGGTCGCACGCGCGCAGGCGCTGGATCCCGGCGGCGACGCAGGCGTTGTCCGCGCTCTGGCAGTCCTTGTCCTGGCACTGGCCGAGCCCGTTGAGGCAGCGGTCGCGGCAGTCGGCGCGACCCTCGGCACAGGTCCGCACGCAGGCGCGGTCGTCGGGCGCGCAGGCGGTCTTGCAGTCGTCGCAGCTCGTGGCGCAGGTGTCCTGACAGCGCGTGCAGACCGGCTTGCAGCGCTCCTGACAGGACTCGAGCGCGGCGTAGCAGCTGAAGGTGTCGGGGTTGCAGTTCTGGTAGACGTCGAGCGCCAGGCACTCGGCGACGCGCAGCTCCTCTTCGTGGACCCACGCGGTGGTCTTCAAGGTCGCGTGACAGTCCTTGGTGAAGGCGTCGATCGCCTGCTGGCGTGTCGCCCTGGGGCGCGCGTCCTCGGTGGGGAGCGACGGGCCGGGGGTCTCGGCGTGGGTGTGCGGCGTGAAGACGAAGAGGGCGAGCGCGGTGACGAGCGTGCGGGTGTGCATGCGCGCAATCTCGCCGAGAAGACGCAGGCCCGCAAGCCCCGCACCCGGGGCCTCAGGCCGGGTCGATCGGCTTGTCGCCCGCGGCGAGGAAGAGCGTGCCGCCGTGGCTTCGGAGCGAAGGCAGGTCGCGGCGCTCGAAGGCGACGGCGCGTGCTTCGAGCGGCTCCCAGGAGCGGCGTCGGATCTCGGCGCGCGCGACGAGGTTGACCATGCGACCCTGAAAGCCGAGCCGCTCGGCGAAGACGTCGACGACGACCGCGCGGCCGCCGGGGCGGAGGAGCGACCACAGGTGCTCGAACGCCTCGTCGGGGCGCGGGAAGGTGCTCATGCCCAAGAAGACGTGCAGTCGATCGACGGGGCCCCCGATCTGTTCGAGCGTGATCGCGTGCACGTCGGCCTGCACCGTCCGCACGTTCGTCAGGTCGCGCCGAGCGATGCGCTTGTCCGCGCGGCGCAGCATGCCGCGCGAGAGATCGGCGCCGACGATCGAGCCTTCAGGGCCGAGCGCGGCGGCGAGCCCGTCGAAGCTCTGCCCGGTGCCGCACGGCAGATCGAGCACGCGCAAGCCGGCCTGCGGATCGAGGCGCAAGGCGTCGACGGCGGCGGCGCGCGCGTCGCGATAGAGCTTCTCGAGCGAGCGGTCGTAGAAGCCCGAGAAGAGATCGTACCAGGCCATCGTGTGCTCCTCG